>NZ_NEDJ01000009.1 GCF_002114285.1 Halorubrum ezzemoulense DSM 17463 | reverse complement strand
CTCCTGTCGGGCTGGTACGAGGCGCAGGTGCTCTCGGACGGGTTCGGCTTCCCGAGCGGGCACGCCACCGGCGGCGCGGCGGCGTACCTCGCGCTCGCACTGCTGTACGACCGGCTCTGGACCGACCGCGCTCGCTACCTCGCGGCCGGGGCGGTCGCCGTCGCCGTCGCGGCCTCGCGGGTCGTCATCGAAGTCCACTACCTCGTCGACGTGCTCGCCGGCCTGCTCGTCGGCGCGGGGACCGTCGCCGTTGCCCTGCGGCTCGCCGGCGACCCGCGGGTCCGCGGCTCGCCCGGCACGGACGCGGCGGCCGGACCGACCGCCGATCTGAACCCCGCACCGGCGTTCGCCCTCGCGGCGGTCGTCTCCGCGGGCGCGCTGGCCGTCGCCGTCGCCGGCGGGCACACGGGGGAAGTCGTCGAGGCAGGGATCGGGATCGCCACCGGTGCCGGGGGCGCGATCGGCTGGCGGTTCGTCGACGGCGAGGAGCCGTCGGTCCCGCCCCGCGTCGCCGTCCCCGCGCTCGCGGTCACCGGCGGCCTCTGGGTCGGCGCGTACGCCCTCGCGGGGACGCTGCCGGTGACGCTGGTCGCGACGACCGCCGCCGTGGTCGCCGTCGTCGCGCTCCCGGCGCTGTCCGGGCGGATCGAGCGGTCGCTCGCCGAGTGACGCGGCGTCGGAAAAAGTCCCGTCGCGGACCGCGGTCGGGGGCTACTCGACTCGGACCGGGCTCAGAACGTCTCCAGGTAGCGGTCCTCCTCCCACTGCGACACCTGGGTGAGGTACTCGCTGAACTCCTGAGACTTCGCCTCGGCGAACTTCTCGGAGGTGTGCGGGCCGAGCGCCTCCTGGAGCACCTCGTCGGTCTCCAACTCCTCGACCGCGGCGCCGAGGTTCGGGGGCAGCGTCTCGATGCCGTACTCCTCGCGCTTCGCGTCGTCGAACTCGTAGATGTCCTCGCGGACCGGGTCGCCCGGGTCGGCGCCGGTCTTGATCCCGTCGAGGCCGGCGGCGATGAGCGACGCCATGCCGAGGTAGGGGTTACAGGACGGGTCGGGGCTGCGGACCTCGAAGCGCGCGGAGACGCCCGCGGCGTCCGGGACGCGGACGAGCGCCGAGCGGTTCGTGTCGGACCACGCGACGTAGATCGGGGCCTCGTAGCCGGGCACCAGCCGCTTGTAGGAGTTCACGGTCGGGTTCGTGACCGCCGTGAACGCGGGGGCGTGGTTCAGGATGCCGCCCATGAACTGGTAGGCCGTCTCGCTCAGGTTGAACTCGTCGGAGTCGTCGGCGAAGGCGTTGCTGTCCTCGTCGAACAGCGAGATGTGGCTGTGCATGCCCGAGCCGTTGATGTCGGCGATGGGCTTGGGCATGAACGTCGCGTGGAGGTCGTGCTGCTCGGCGACCGCGCGAACGACGGCGCGGAACGTCGCGATGTTGTCCGCGGTCGTGAGCGCGTCGGCGTACTTGAAGTTGATCTCGTGTTGGCCCTCCGCGACCTCGTGGTGGGAGGCCTCGATCTCGAAGCCCATCTCCTCTAAGGTGAAGATGATCTCCTTGCGCACGTCGGACGCGAGGTCCTTCGGGGCGAGATCGAAGTAGCCGCCGTTGTCGTGCGGGATGGTCGTCGCGTTGCCGTCGTCGTCCTTCTCGAACAGGAAGAACTCCGGCTCCGGCCCGATCGAGACGGAGTAGCCCATCTCCTCGGCCTCGGCGAGGACCGACTTCAGGACCTGCCGCGGCCCGCCGACGAACGGCTCGCCGTCGGTGTCGACGATGTCACAGATGAGCCGCGCCGCGCCCGAGTCGCCGTCGTTGCGCCACGGGAGCACCGCGAACGTGTCGGGGTCGGGGACGAGCCGCATGTCCGACTCCTGGATGCGCACGAACCCCTCGATTGAGGAGCCGTCGAAGTAGATGCCTTCGGTGAACGCCTTCTCCGCCTGGTGGGCGGGGACGGAGACGTTCTTCACGACGCCGAGGATGTCAGTGAACTGAAGCCGCAGGAAATCGACGTTCTGCTCCTCGATCTCGTCGAGTACCGCCTGTTCCTCGGCCGTGAGGCCGCCGTCCGGTTTCGCGTGTTCGTCCGTCATGTTCTGGACGTTTGATTCGTTATCTGCCAGTATAAAGGCCTTATCGCTTGGCGCATGAACCGCCGGACAGGCAAAACTGCTGGACGTTCGTAAAATTCTAAACCCCCGAAAGCGTGGTTAGGTGTGATGACGTACGAAAACCTCGACGCGAAGCTCATCAACTCGCTGCTCAGCAACGGCCGCGCGAGTCTCCGGAGCTTGGGCGACGAGCTCGACGTATCGGTGACGACCGTTTCGAACCACCTGCGCGACCTCGAAGAGGAAGGCGTCATTCGGGGGTACACGCCCGTCGTCGACTACGACAAGCTCGGCTACGACGTGACCGCCGTGCTCCAGCTCAAGGTCGAAGGGAGCGCGCTACCGGACGTGACCGAGAAGCTGCGGCAGGAGAAACAGATGGTGAGCGTCTACGAGGTCACCGGGGATTACGACGTGATCGCCATCGGGAAGTTTACCGACACGGACGGGATGAACGACCAGATCAAGTCGATCCTCACGGACGCGGACATCCGGGAGTCGAACACGAGCGTCGTCCTCAACGCGGTCACGGAGAACGAGCAGTTCGACCTCGACGTCAAGGAGTAGTTCGGCCGCCGCCGGGGCCCTCTCCGCGCCGCCGACACCTCTCTTCGTACCGGCGCGAGCCGTCCCCGCGCTGCCCGCTGCCGGCTCAGTCTCTCCGCCGCTCCGCCGCCGCCTCCAGCGTCTCCACCGCCGGGAGCGGCTCGCCCGTCAGCGCGCGGATGTACGCGCCGCCCGCGATGGAGACGTGCGAGAAGTCCGCCTCGCTCAGCCCGTACATCTCGATGGCCCGCGAGGTGTCGCCCCCGCCGACGACCGAGAAGCAGTCCGTCTCCGCGATGGCGTCGAGGACGCCCACGGTGCCGTCGGCGAACCGCTCGTCCTCGAAGACGCCGAGCGCGCCCTTCACGAAGACCGCGTCGGACTCGCGGATCGCCGGCTCGTAGTCGGCGACCGTCGTCGCCCCCACGTCGAGGTACCCCGTCTCCTTCTCGCCGATGTCGTCGACGGGGACCTCAGCGCGCTCGCCGTCGGGACCCTCGTACGCAAGGTCGCTCGCGAGGCGGATCGCGTCGCCGCGCTCGTCGAGGACCGACTCGATCAGCTCGCGGTTCCGCTCCCACTGCTCGTCGAAGAGGTCCATCTCGCCCACGTCGCGGCCGACGGGGTGACCCGCGGCGCGGAGGAACAGCTCGCCGGCGACGCCGCCGAGGAGGAAGCGGTCGACGCGGTCGTCGAGGGCGTCCATTACGCCGATCACGTCGGTCGCCTTCGTCCCCCCGACGACCATCGTGACCGGGCCGTCGAACTCGCGGGTCGCGATCGCGGTGTTCGCCTCGTACTCCGTCTCCATCACGCGGCCCGCGTACGCGGGGAGGACGAGCGGGAAGCCGACGAGCGAGGCGTGCTTCCGGTGGGCCGCCGAGTAGGCGTCGTTGACGTACGCGTCGAACAGCGGCGCGAGCGTCCGGACGAACTCCGTCTCGGCCTTCTCTTCGGGCGACGCCTCCGGAAGCTCGTCGTCGCACATCCGCGTGTTCTCCAGCAGGAGGATCTCTCCCGCGTCGAGCGCGTCGATCGCCTCCAGCGCCTCGTCGCCGTACGTGTCGGCCACGAACCCAACGTCGCGGCCGACGCGGTCGGCGAGGATCTCGGCGTGGCCGCCGAGGGACGTGAAGTCGTCGCGACCGGGTCGGCCCTGATGGGCCAGCAGGACGACGCGGTGTCCCGCCTCGGCCAGCTCGCGGACGGTCTCCGCGTGGCGCTCGAAGCGGCGGTTGTCCTGCGGTGTTCCGTCCTCGATGGGCGAGTTGAGGTCCAGTCGGGCGAGGACGCGCGAGTCTGCCGAGAGGTCGTCGAGGGTGTTGAACGCGGGCATGGGTGAGGAGTCGTCGATGAGCTCGTTAAGCGGTTGCGCTCCGGGGGAACGTTGCCGTCCGAAGGTCCGTCCCGTCGAACGGGCGGTGCGTGTCGAGCGCGTCGGTCCCGACGCGCCAGACGAACCGGCCGTCTACGCCTCGTCGTGGACGTACGCGGCCATGTCGAGCAGCCGGTTCGAGAAGCCGTACTCGTTGTCGTACCAGGTGAGGATCTTCAGCAGCTTCCCGCCGGCGATGACGTTCGTCGACTGGAGGTCGACGTAGCTGGAGAACGGGAGGCCGACGATGTCGGAGGAGACGACCTCGTCGTCGGTGTAGCCGAGAACGCCCGCGAGCGGACCGGAGTCGGCGGCTTCGCGGAAGGCGGCGTTGACCTCCTCCTCGGTGACGGTCTCGTCGAGGCTGACGACGAACTCGGTGAGGGAGCCGGTCGGGACCGGGACGCGCATCGCCATGCCGTCGATCTTCCCCTCCAGCTGCGGGAGGACCTTCTGCGCCGCGCCCGCGGCGCCCGTCGAGGTGGGAACGATGTTCTCGGCAGCCGCGCGGCCGCGGCGACGCTTGCTCATCGGCCCGTCGATGAGGCTCTGCGAGCCCGTGTAGGCGTGGACGGTGGTGAGGGTACCGGCGTCGATGCCGAACTCCGCGTCGAGCACCTTCGCGACCGGCGTGATGGAGTTCGTCGTACAGGAGGCGTTCGAGATCACGTCGTCGCCCTCGTACTCGTCGTGGTTGACGCCGTAGACGAGCTGTTTGACCGGCTTGTCGCCCTTCGGAGGCGCCGAGATGATCACGGTGTCGGCGCCGCCGTCGAGGTGCGCGCTCGCGTCGTCGCGGGTGCGGAAGACGCCCGTACACTCTAGGGCGACGTCGACGTCGAGCTCGTCCCACGGGAGGTCGGCGGGGTCCTGAACGTTGAACAGCGGGACGGCCGTGTCGCCGACCGTCAGCTCATCGCCGTCGCGCTCGACGCCGTCGAGACGACCCATGACGGTGTCGTACTTCGCGAGATACCCCATGTCGTCGAAGTCCATCACGTCGTTGATCCCGACGAGTTCGATCCGCGGGCTCTCTAACACCGCGCGGAACACGTTGCGCCCGATGCGACCGAAGCCGTTGAGCCCCACCCGCACGACCTCGTCGTCGCTCACGTCGTCACCGGCCGCCAGATTCGATTTACTCATATTCGAAAAAGCCGAGCCGCAACTACTTAAATCCGGCCCAGTCGCGGCGAGACCGTCATAATCGTTGGAATTTGTTACGGCCGGTGTCGCGTCTCGCGGCCGAGGGCCCGCGACGGCGGCCGCTCGTCGTCCGCCGGATCGCTGCTTTCCCGCGGCGGATAGCGGCCGATACGGCGACCGACAGAAGGCTTATCGGGGTCACCGACCTCACGGAAGGTATGGACAGAGACGACCGCGACGATCCGTTCGGAGACTTCTTCGAGGAGATCGAGCGGATGATGAACGAGATGGCCACCGGCGACGCTCCGTCGGCCGACGACGCCGGGTTCGGCTCCGACACCCACGTCGACGCGTACACCACCGAGGAGTCGGTGCGGCTCGTCGCCGACCTCCCCGCCGTCTCGAAGGAGGACCTCTCGCTCCGCTGCGACGGCGACGCGCTCACCATCTCCGCGGTCTCCGACCGGCGCGAGTACGACGAGACGGTCGACCTCCCCGCGCCCGTCGACGAGCACTCCGCCGACGCGACGTTCAACAACGGCGTCCTCGAGGTCTCGTTCGACCGCGACGAGGACAGCGCGTCGATCGACCTCGTCTGAGCCGGCCCGCCTCCCGGGGCTCGCTCGCTCTCCTCACTCCTCCTCGGCGGTCCGCCGGACGAGCGCCGCGAACCGGTCGTAGAAGCCGTCCTCGTACTTCGTCGCGGCGTCGACCGTCGGCCGCGCGTTCGTCTCGTTGACGACGAGCCGGTCGTCGGTCGCGAGCAGGTCGACGCCGAGGTAGTCGATCCCCAGCGCCGCGGCCGCGCGCTCCGCGAGGTCGCGCGCTCGCGGATCGAGGTCGACGCCGCGAGCGGTCGCACCGCGGTGGACGTTGTGTTTCCACCGGCCGGCCGCGAGCGCGTCGGCGTCGAGTTCGCGTTCCACCGCCCCGGCGTACGCGCCGTCGACGACCATCGCGCGGTAGTCGCGCGCGTCGGGAAGGTACTCCTGAAGCAGGAACGACTTGTCGCCGGTCGCGCGGTAGTCGTGGATCAGGTTCAGGTAGTCGACGACGCCCAGCAGCGAGTCGAGGTCGGTCGCGGTCGCGACGCCCACCCCGCGGGTCGCGGAGTTCGGCTTCACGACGACCGGGTAGGAGAACTCGCTCGCGGCGTCGACGACGACCGACTCGTCGACGGGGTTCGACACGAGCGTCGTCTTCGGCGTCGGGAGGCCGGCGGCGGAGAGCGCCGCCAGCACGCCGGCCTTGTTGCGCGAAGTCACGACCGCGTCGCGGCCGTTCACCCACGGCACGCCCAGCCGCTCGTCGACGACCGCGCCCTCCATGAGCCGGGTGGGGTAGACGAGGCCGACGTCGAAGTCGGCGAACTCGTCGGGGTCGCCCGCGCCGTCTCGCGCCGCCGCGCCGCCCGAGACGCGCAGCGCTCGCTCTTTCGCTCGGACGTGACCGACGTCGATGCCGCGGTCCGCGAGGGGCCCGCGCACGCGCTCGAACGTCTCCGCGTCGGTGGTCATCGCGAGCCGGAGCATAACCGTGTTGGGGGCCGTTCGGACTTAAAAACGGCGCGAGCGGAACGACGGCAGCGACGCGTTCCGACGGCCGGTGACGCGTGCCTCGCGGCCGGGGACTCGGAGGCGTTCACCGTCGATTCGCAGTCTGATACGTACGAATAAGCGGTCGAGGTGTCGGCGAGGTCTCCCGTCGATACGCGCGAAGCGACCTATTGGAGGTGGCCTTCCTCGCGGAGCTGTTCGGCCTCGCTCTTCTCGTAGCGCCACGAGATGTCGGCCTTCTCGTCCTGCCAGTCCCACGGCTCGACGAGGACGATGTCGTCTTCGCGGATCCACACGCGCTTTTGCATCCGGCCGGGGATGCGCGCGGTCCGCTGTTTCCCGTCCGCGCAGCGCACCTTGACGCGGTTCGCGCCGAGCATCTCGACGACCTCCGCGAACACCTCGTCGTCGTCGGGCATCCGGAGGTCGTTCCGACCGCCGCCGTCTCCGTTGCTCATGCGTACGCGGTGATACGCGCTCGCGGAAATAAAAGGGCCGCTCTCCGCCGGGACCGAAACGGCCCTTTTACCTCCGGGGACCGCCGAGGCGACGACATGCGTGACACGCTCGGACTCGAAGGCATCGCCGGCGTCCTCGTCGTCCTCGTCGGTATCGGTATCCTGACCCTCCGCGATCCGGTCGTCGCCGGCGCCCTGATGGTCGTGCTCGCCGGTCTCGCGCTGATCGCGAAGGGGCTCGTCGACACCGCCATGCGATCGTTCGGGCTGAAGTGAACCCTCGGCGGCGGTCCGACCGACTCCGGACGAGCAGCCGTCCGCTCGACGCGGCGTTCACCGTGGTCCCGAAAGAGTCATAATCGCCGACCGTCCCTCACCGGGTATGGTCGAAGTACCTGCCGTCGCGGTCGAACTCGTCGAACTCCTCGCCGCTGCCGTCGGCGCCGGCGCGGCCGCCGCGGTCGGCGTCGTGCTCGAACAGTTCGGGTTCTCCGCCGTCTCCGGCGGCGATCTCGTCCTCGGCGCGTGGGCCGTCGGCATGGGACTGATCGCGCTGTACGTCGGCCTCGTCGGTCTCGGCTACGAGCAGGCGCTCCCGCGGCTGCGCCGCCTCGCGAGCGGCGAGTAACTCACAGGTCCCCATCCGCGGCGAGTTCGCGCACTCGGTCGGCGCGCTCGCGGATCGCCGCCCACTCCTCGTCGTCCTTCTTGTCGACGTGCGAGTACATCAGCCCCATTCGCCCGGTGCCGCGGAGCGTCTCCTCGTTCTCCTTCAGGAAGTCCCAGTAGAGCGCGTTGAACGGGCAGGCCCCGTCGCCCGTGGTCCGCGAGACGGCGTACGGGCAGTCGGCGCAGTGGTCGCTCATCCGGTTGACGTAGCTCCCCGAGGAGGCGTACGGCTTCGAAGAGAGCACGTCCGTGCCGAACGACCCCATCGCGACGACGTTCGGCGTCGTCACCCAGTGGTAGGCGTCGACGAAGCCGAGGTGGAACCACTCGTTCACGTCGGCGGGGTCGGCGCCGTACACGAGCGCGAAGTTCGACAGCACCATCAGCCGCTCGATGTGGTGGGCGTAGCCGAACTCGCGGACGTGCCCGACCGCCTCCGAGAGACACCGCATGTCCGTCTCGCCGTCCCAGTAGGCGGGGGGAAGCTCCCGGTCCTGTTCCAACTGATTCGCCTCCGCGAGCTCCGGCATCGCCTCGCGGTAGACGTGGCGCATGAACTCCCGCCAGCCGATCACCTGCCTCACGAACCCTTCTACGGCGTTGAGCGGGACGGGGGCGGGCTCGTTGCCCCCGGCCGCTCTGCCCCCGGTCGCTCCGTCCTCGCCGTCCGCCGCGTCCCCGCCGAACTCGCTGAGCGAGGTCGCCGTCCCGCCCGCGTCGCCGTGGTCGTCTGGGTCGTACGCGCCGGGCTCGACCCCCCGCTCCTCGTAGGCGCGCTCGACCGCCCGCACCGGCTCGCGCGGGTCGAGCAGCCCGAGGTTGATCGCCGGCGACAGCAGCGAGTGCGAGAGGAACGGCTCGCCGCCGACCATCGCGTCCTCGTACCGTCCGAACGCGGGCAGCCCGTCGCGGACGAACCGGTCGAGCGCCTCGCGGGCCTCTGCCCGCGTGACCGGCCACGCGAACCCGTCGAGCGCGTCGTTCCCCCACGTGTCGAACCGGTCGCACACCCACGCGTGGGTCTCGCGGGTCAGCTCGTCCGGCTCGACCGTCGGCCGCCCCGGCGGTTCCCAGTCCTCCGGCGGCGTCTCCTGATTCAGGTCGTCGTAGTTCCACTCCCCGCCGACCGGCTCGCCGTCGTCCATCAGCACGCCCGTCTCGCGACGGACGTGCCGGTACCAGTGCTCCTGCCGGTAGGTGCGCTCCGCGGCCCCGTCGGCGCCGATCTCGGTCCCCTCGTCGCCGGCCCACTCGCGCCAGTCCGCCGGCGTCGTCCAGAACAGCTCGTTGTCGACGAGTTCGAGGGTGCCGCCGCGCTCGGCGACCAGCCCGCGGAGCCGCTCGCCGGCGCCGTGGCTCGCGGGGCGCATGAGCCGCAGGCGCGGCCCGTCGTCGTCCTCGCCGTCGTTCGCCTCGGCCGCCCGACCGGCGAAGAACTCGTCGAGCCCCTCGCCGAACGACTCCGCCTGAACGTACGTCACGTCGTGGCCGCGATCGCGGAGGTCGTCGCGGAAGTGCCGCATCGCCGAGAACACGAGCGTCAGCTTGTGGGCGTGGTACGGCTTCCGGTCGGCGAACCCGTGCGCTTCGATCAGGAGGACCTCGTCGGCCGCGTCGAGGGCGTCGAGGTCGGGGTTGAGCTGGTCACCGAGCAGCCAGCAGGTCGTCCGGTCGCTCACGGGACGAATAACGCTCCCGAGTCTCATAGCTCCGGCGGCGTCGCTCGACCGCGACCTCCCGGAACGACGCGTCACCCGCGGACTTTTGTCGGCCCCCCGTGTCGGGCGAGCCATGGACGAGATCCTCACGAACTGGCTGCTCGGCCTCATCGCCGCCCTCCTCGCCGTGCTGGTGCTCGACTCGACCGGACAGTCCTTCCTCGCGCCGCTCTCGCCGGTCGCGAACGTGCTCGCGCTCGTGACGTTCCTCGCGTTCGTCATCCTCACCGGGGCGTTCCTCGTGTACACGGCGTCGTTCCGGGACCTCTGATCCCCGCCTCGGGCCGAGCCCGTCGCTGCCGCCGCGCGTAGCTTTTTGTTCCGCCTCGAACTGGTGCGCGTATGGAGTACACCACGCTCGGCTCCACCGGCACCACCGTCTCGAAGATCTGTCTCGGCTGTATGAGCTTCGGCGACCCGGACTGGCGCGAGTGGGTGCTCGACGAGGAGGCGGGCCGCGAGCTCGTCGACCGCGCCGTCGAACTCGGCGTGAACTTCTTCGACACCGCCAACATGTACTCGAACGGCGCGAACGAGCGCGTCCTCGGTGACGCCCTCGGCGAATACGACCGCGAGGAGTTCGTCGTGGCCACGAAGGGGTACTTCCAGATGGACGAGTCGAACCCGAACTCGGGCGGCCTCTCCCGGAAGGCCATCGAGCAGGAGCTGTCGAACTCCCTCGACCGGCTCGGCATGGAGACGGTCGACCTCTATCAGATCCACCGCTGGGACGACGACACGCCGATCGAGGAGACGCTCGCCGCGCTCGACGACGCGGTGCGACGGGGCGACGTGCGACACGTCGGCGCCTCCTCGATGTGGGCCCACCAGTTCGCCGAGGCGCTCCACGCGAGCGACCGCGAGGGGTACGAGCGGTTCGCCACGATGCAGAACCACTACAACCTCGCCTACCGCGAGGAGGAGCGCGAGATGCTCCCGCTGTGCGAGAAGGAGGGAATCGGCGTGATGCCGTGGAGCCCCCTCGCGCGCGGCTACCTGACGCGCCCGCACGAGGAGGTCGACGCCACCCTCCGCGGCGAGACCGAGGAGCACCTCTACGCGCACCCCTACCGCGAGGGCGGCGGGCGGGCGGTCAACGAGCGAGTCGAGGAGCTCGCCGCGGAGGAGGGCGTGAAGATGGCGCAGATCGCGCTCGCGTGGCTGTTCCACAAGGAGTGGGTCGACACGCCCATCGTCGGCACGACGAGCGTCGAACACCTCGAAGACGCGGTCGAGGCGCTCGACGTCAACCTCTCCGATTCCGACGTGGAGTGGCTCGAAGAGCCGTACGAGCCGGTCCGCGTCTCCGGTCACGAGTGACGGCGGAGCGTGACTCCGGCTGTGCGCTCGGCGACCTAAATCGTGTTTTAGGAATATGTCGATAAGCCATTTGTATGCTAGTGAATGTCACACTCATATGGTCGACGACACCGACCGAACCCCGACCCGGTCGAGGACGGAGTACGCTCGCACCCGGATCCGGTGTCCGAACTGCGGCGACCGCGTGCCTGCGGCCGGCCGGGACACGGACTCGGCGGAGTGCCCGAACTGCCACCGGCTGATTCGGACCTGACGCCTGCTCGGGGTCGCCGGCGGAGCGCCGGTCCGACACCGCCGCCCGCCGGCTATTTATAAACACACCGTCGCGGGCGCCACGACAACCCTTTTCGGCGGCGCCGCCGAACCGTGGCGCATGGCAGACGACGACGCCACCGACCCCGAGAACGGCGAGGGCGGCGAACAGAGCGACGGCGACGACGGCGAGGAGAAGTCGTTCCGCGAGCGCGTCGAGGAGATCCGGGAGCGACGCGAGCAGGAGCGCGAGGAGGGCGACCGGCCCGACCCGGAGGAGATGATGGGCGGCGGCGGCCCGCCGGGGATGGGCGGTGGCGGCGGCGGCAACCCCTTCGCGCAGATGATGTCCGGCATGATGGGCGGCGGCGGCCCCGGCGGCGCGGGCGGCCCGCCCGGCATGGGCGGCGGTCCCGGCGCGGGCGCAGAGCAGGGCGCCCGCGGCGACGACGGCGGCAACGAGGAGCTCGTCCGCGAGGTGCGCCAGCTCCGCGACGAGGTCCGCGACGCCACCCGCCAGCTCCAGCGCATCGCGCAGGCGCTCGAAGACGACTGAGCCGACGGTAATCTCTTTTCGGTCCCGACCGCTTCACCTGACCCGAACAGCGTCACGCTCGTCTATCGACCGGTAGTGAACGCGCGCGGGAGCGTCAACGACCCGCAGAAAACCGCGCCGTCGACCGCCCGCTACCGACGTTCGCGCCGCCCGGCTAACACTCCGACCAGCCGCACGACTCGCACGTCTTACAGCCCTCGGAGTAGTAGAGGTTCATCCCGCCGCACTCGGGACACTCGGGCGACTCGCCCGCCGCGATGAGCTGCTGGGTCGAGTCGTCGGCGCCGGCCGCGTCGTCCTCGCCCGTCGGAGCGGTCCCGCTCGGGGCGCCGGTCGCCGCGCCGGCGTCGACCGCGCCGCCGTCGGTCTGGCTCGGCGGACTCGCGCTCGACGCGGCCTCCCCGACGTCGTCGAGGCTCTGCTGTTGAGGGATCCCCTTGTCGACGTCGTCGTCGAGGTAGCGCCGCAGCGCGGTGCCGATGGCGTCCGGGATCGACTGGATCTGCTCGCCCTTGTCCCAGGCGACCTTCGGGCTCCGGGTGCCCTGGAGCTCGTCGACGATCTCCTCGGGGTCGACGCCGGAGCGCAGCGCCGTCGAGATGACCTTCGCGAGCGCCTCGGTGAAGGAGTTGGTGTAGCCGCCGGAGTGGCCGATGTTCGCGAACAGCTCGAACGGTCGACCGTTCTCGTCCTCGTTGATGGTGACGTACAGCTTGCCGTAGCCCGTCTCGACCCGCTGGGTGACGCCCGACAGCGAGTCGGGGCGCGGGCTGCGCTCGCTGTAGTCGATCCGGGGCTGCTCGGTCGCTTCGAGCAGGTCCGCGACCTCCGCGTCGATCGCCGCGCGGACGTCCTCGTTGTCGAGGAACGCCTCGACGCCGCCGAAGACCTCGTTGATCTGCTCGACGATGGTCTCCGCGGCCTCGCTCTCGTCGGCGAACTCCGTGTTCTGCGCCCGCGTCGTGAGCACCTGCTTCGAGCGGGTGCCGTCGCGGTAGTAGGTGACGCCCTTCCCGCCGTTCTCGTAGATGTACTCGAAGACCTCCTTGGCGTCGCCCAGCGTCGAGTCGTTGGGCGCGTTCACGGTCTTCGAGATGGCGGAGTCGACGCCCTTCTGACAGGCGACCTGGACGCCGGCGTGGTCCTTCGCCGAGAGGTCGCCGGTGACGACGAACAGCTCGCCGATGGCGTCCGGGACGGTGTCGAGCCCCTCGACGCCGTCGAACGCGTTTTCGGCCATCTGCGCCTGCGCCTCGCGCTTGACGGCCTCGACGTCGACGTCGTTGGCCTCCAGCGTGCGCAGGAAGTAGTCGTCGAACTCGACGAGCATCTCGTCGCCCTGGACGTCGTCGGAGACGTTCTTGTAGTAGGCGACGTTGTAGATCGGCTCGCAGCCGCCGGTCGTGTTGCCGATCATCGACGTCGTGCCCGTGGGGGCGATCGTCGTCGTGTTGTGGTTCCGGATCGGGAAGCCGTCCGCCCACTCGTCGGCGTCGAGCCCGGTGAAGTGCTCGAACCAGTCGCGGTGCTCGGTCGGGTTCGCGTACTTCGAGTCCGCCCAGTCGTTGAACGTCCCGCGCTCCTCGGCGAGATCGTGGGAGGCAAGCTTCGACTCGTGGTTGATGTGGGTCATCAGCTGCCGGGCGATCTCGTTGCCCGACTCGGAGCCGTAGCGGACGCCGAGCTGGACGTACAGCTGCGCGAGCCCCATGATTCCGAGCCCGATCTTCCGCATGTCGCGGACCTTCTCCTCGATCTCGTCGACCGGGAAGTCGGACATCGTGACGACGTTCTCGAGGAAGCGGGTGCCGTACGCGATCCGCTCTTCGAACTCCTCGAAGTCGATCGCCTCTTCGAGGAACGCCTCGACTGCGGCCGCCTCGGAGTCGTACTCGTCGGCGTGCTCGTCCGACCAGACGCGCCAGTCGGGCGCGTCGAGGTCCGCGAGCGTCGAGAGGTTGATGTGGCCGAGGTTACAGGCCTCGTACTCCTCTAACGGCTGCTCGCCGCAGGGGTTCGTCGCGAGAATCTGGTGCTCCGGGTGCTCCTCCACGTCGAAGGAGTGCTCCTTGTTGATCCGTTCGAGGTAGACGACGCCCGGCTCCCCGTTCTCGTGGGCGCCCTGGATCATGTGATCCCAGATCTCCGCCGCCGGGACGGAGAGCTCCTCGCCGACCTCGACGTGCTCGCCGAGCCCGAACATGTCGTAGAGCTCCTTCGTCTCCGGGGTGGCGACGTGGGGCTCCTCGGTGCGGGGGTTGGTGAAGGTGAACTCCTCGTCGTTCGCCAGCGCCTCCATGAAGTCGTCGGTGACGCCGACGCTGATGTTGAAGTTCGAGAGGTGTCCCTCGACCGCGTTCCGGAGGTGCTCGGGCACCTTGCCGTCCTCGTCGATGAGCTCGCGGGCCTCCTCCAGCGCGTCCGCGAAGGAGTTGTGCGTGAAGTCGTCGGGGTCGTTGAGCCGCAGCGAGTGGGCCAGCGAGACGTCCTTGTTCTTCGCGTGGATGAACTGGATCACGTCCGGGTGCGAGATGCGCATGACGCCCATCTGGGCGCCGCGGCGCGCGCCGCCCTGCGCGATCGTCTCGCACATCTGGTCGAACGTCCGCATGAACGTGATCGGCCCGGAGGCGATGCCGCCGGTGGAGCCGACGGAGTCGCCGTACGGCCGGAGCTTCCAGAACGCGTACCCCATGCCGCCGCCGGACTGGAACACCTCGGCCGCCTCCTTGGCGGTCTGGTGGATGTCGGTGATGTCGTCGCCCGGCGAGTCGACGAAGCAGGCGGAGAGCTGCTGGAGCTCGTCGCCGGCGTTCATCAGCGTCGGGGAGTTCGGCATGAAGGAAAGCGACTCCATCCCCTGTCGGAACGTCTCGGCGGTCGCCTCGACGTGGTCGCGCACCCCGTCGGGGAGCTCGGGAACGACCGTCTCGTACGCGAACTTGTTGACGTTGTGGGCCGTGAGCGTCGCCTCCGCGTCGTCGTCGGCCGTCGTGCCCGCGCCGAACACGTCCTCGGCGAGCTCGTCGCGCCGCGGGTGGTCGGGCTTCAGCTGGTCGGGCGTGACGGTGACCTCGACGCCTTGGTTTTCAGCCTCGAAGACGGCCTCCGCGAGCGCGACGTTTCGCGCGACGCGGTCAAAGAGTTCCTCCTGGTCTTCGATCGGTTCGCCGTCCGCGTTCTTCCGGAGGTAGCGCGCGGGCAGGATGTTCTGGTAGGCGTTGCCCGTGAGGCGCTCCTCCATCGTCTCGCCCGTGGTTCGTTTGATCGGCAGTTCGACTCCGTCGGCGGAGACGCCGTCGCTGCTCATTCGGCGGCCACCCCGCTGGCTTTGCGTGGAATATGGATCATCTGTAGTGTTGGTGTACTGGCGAGGCGGGCCCTTGTACGTTCGGATGTTCGGCCCGCCCGGCTTCTACATGTCCGATTCGGTATGTAACGTCTCTCCGGTGCGCCTGACGCTGAATCCGGTACGTCGGTAAGGAATGGGCTCTGGACACATAAGCATAGGTAGACCGGAGTGAAACTGGTCGTCGATCGAAAAAACCACACGATGTGAGCGGTCTCCCACGGGAACAGAAGGGGGGTCGATCGAGGCGGCAACCGCCGGCCCAGCCGGCGCCCGATACCGCCGTGTCGGCCGATGTCGGGCGGATCCACGCTCGGCTCCATCACCGGAATGCCTGAAGACCTATCAGAACTAGTAAACGACTTCCGGCTCCTCCCACAAGCTTATGCCCGGCGTCGCCGTGGTCCGGGACATGACCGCAACGTCGCTCGCGCTCGCGGGGCTCGCCGCGCCGGCACAGGCCGCGCTGCTCGGCAGTCAGGTCGGGCAGCTCCTGGTCGCCCTCGTCGCCGTCGCGCTCGTCATCGTCGTCGGCAAGTTCGTATTGAAGCTCGCGTGGCGGCTCGTCACGATCGGCATCGTCGTCGTCGCGGCGTTCTACCTGCTGTCGACGCTGGGACTTGTCTAAAAACCGCCGCGGGCCGGCCGCCGGTTCGGGTCGAAGCGCCCGGCTTACTGGAACGCCGCGCCCGGTTCGGCCTCGGTGCGGTCGACCTCCGACCGCTTGAACTGCTTTTCTATCTCCTCGTAGCGCTCGCGCGTCTCGGGGGTGACGCTCGGGTTCACCTCGCTCAGCGCGTCCTCGAAGTGCTCCATCGTCACGCGGACGTTGCCGACGGACTCGCCGACCTCCTCGCGCGTGACGCTGCCGATGAACTCCCGAGAGGCGTTCATCGACGCCTCGCGGGCGACCGCCTCGATGTCGGCCCCCACGTACCCCTCGGTCTTGCGGGCGAGGGCGTCGAGGTCGACGTCGTCCGCCAGCGGCTTATCCCGCGTGTGGACCTCGAAGATCCGGCGGCGCGCCGCCTCGTCGGGCACTGGCACGTGGACGTGCCGGTCTAAGCGACCGGGGCGGAGCAGCGCCGAGTCGATGAGGTCGGGGCGGTTCGTCGTCGCGACGACGACGACGTCCTCCAGCGACTCGAGGCCGTCGAGCTCCGTCAGCAGCTGGGAGACGACGCGCTCGCCCACGCCGGAGTCGCCGGAGTTCTTCCCGCGCTCGGTGGCGATCGAGTCGATCTCGTCGAAGAACACGATCGTCGGCGCGTTCTCGCGGGCCTTGCTGAACACCTCGCGGACGCCCTTCTCGGACTCGCCCACGTACTTGTTCAGCAGCTCGGGCCCCTTGATCGAGATGAAGTTGGACTCGCTCTCGTTGGCGACGGCCTTCGCGAGCAGGGTCTTCCCCGTGCCCGGCGGGCCGTACATCAGGACGCCCTTCGCGGCCTGCATGTCGAGCTCGTCGAACACCTCGGGGTACTCGAGCGGCCACTGGATCGTCTCGCGGAGCCGCTCTTTCGTGTCGCCGAGGCCGCCGACGTCGTCCCAGGTGGTGTCGGGGACCTCCACGAACACCTCCCGCAGCGCGGAGGGTTCGATCCCCTTGATCGCCTCCTTGAAGTCCGACTCGGTCACCTGGATGCTGTTCAGCACGTCGGCGTCGATCTCGTCCGATTCGAGGTCGATCTCCGGGCGGATGCGCCGCAGCGCGTGCATCGCGGACTCCTTCGCCAGCGATTCGAGGTCGGCCCCGACGAAGCCGTGCGTGTTCTCGGCGTACTCGTCGAGGTCGATCCCGTCGGTCAGCGGCATGTTCCGCGTGTGGACCTGAAGGATCTCCTTGCGACCGTCCCGGTCGGGGACGCCCACCTCGATCTCGCGGTCGAAGCGGCCGCCCCGTCGGAGCGCCTGATCGATGGCGTCGACGCGGTTCGTCGCCCCGATGACGACGACCTCGCCGCGCTCTTCGAGCCCGTCCATCAGCGAGAGCAGCTGCGCCACGACGCGGCGCTCCACGTCGCCGCCCGCCTCCTCGCGCTTGGGCGCGATGGAGTCGAGCTCGTCCATAAAGATGATCGACGGCGACTCCTCGGACGCCTCCTCGAACACTTCGCGGAGCTGCTCCTCGCTCTCGCCGTAGTACTTCGACATGATCTCCGGGCCGGAGATCGTGTGGAAGTTCGCGTCGATCTCGTTGGCGACCGCCTTCGCGATCAGCGTCTTCCCAGTGCCCGGCGGGCCGTGGAGCAGGACGCCCTTCGGCGGGTCGATGCCGAGGCGCTTGAACAGCTCCGGGTGCCGCATCGGGAGCTCGATCATCTCGCGGACCTGTTCGAGCTCGTCGTCGAGCCCGCCGATGTCCTCGTAGGTCACGTCCGGCCCCTCGCCGGTGCCGCCCGCGGCCTCGCCGCGGTCGGCGATCTCCTCGGCGGAGATCTCGGAGATGCTGATCTCCGTCTCGTCGGTGATGACGACCGTGCCGCCGGGGCTCGTCTCGGCGATCTTCATCGGGACCGCCTGCGACTGGCCGCCCATCAGCCCGAAGCCGAGCGAGGTCCGGATCGTCTGCCCCTCGGTCACCGGCTGACCGGAGAGCTTGTCCCGGATGAACGGGGCGATCTGCCCCCGCACCCGCAGCTGGCTGGGGAAGGCGATCGTCACCGCGTCCGCCCGCGAGACGTCGACGTCCTCGACGGTGACGCGGTCGTCGATCCCCACGTCGGCCTCTTGGCGGAGGCGCCCGTCGATGCGGATCACGCCCGTCCCGTCGTCCTCGGGGTAGCCGGGCCAGACGCGGGCGATCGCCGCCCCGTCGGCGCTCTCGACGCGGACGATGTCCCCGCGGGAGAGCCCGAGCTCGTCGGCCGCGACGCGGTCGATTGCCGCCAGGCGACGGCCGGCGTCCTTCTGTTTCAGCGGCTTGACAGTGAGCTTCATCGGTCGCCCTCCACGGTGAGCACGCCGTTGTTCACCGCCACGTCGGCGGCCGTCCCAGGCAGCTCGAACTCCGATTCGACCGGCCCGTCCGGTCCCTCTACGACGACGATCGCCGTCTCGCCGACGGTGTCGACGGTGACGGCCTCGTCGTCGACGTCGAGGTCGGCGGCGACGGTCCAGCCGTCGTCGTACTCGTACCGGCGCAGCAGCGCGCCGTCGCCGGTCGATCGGGTCTGTATGTGATTCATCCTAACTACGAGTTAGTCGCGTATGTATTTAAACTTGACGCTCAAAATCGCATGACGTGAGTGCCTCTTTGTACTAACGGTAGTGTAGCGGTTCGAGCGATTCCACCGCCGACCGTCCGCCGTCGTGCGGTCGGACCCGCGGCGCCGATCGAGTCGTCGAGCGCGCGTCGGCTCCCTCGGGCACTTATACCGCTCGGCGCCGAACCGCCCGGACATGGAACGGGTCACCCACGACGGTCGCGCGACGGCGTACCGCCGCTTCGACCGCGGCGGCGACGGGCCGACAGTCTGCTTCGTTCACGGCAGCGGCGGCACGAAAGACATCTGGAAGTCGCAGGCTAGGCTGGCCGACCGGGTTTCGAGCGTCGCCGTCGACCTCTCCGGGCACGGCGACAGCGACGACGTCGCGACACCCGCCGGCCCCGAGACGCTCAACGCGTACGCGGACGACGTGATCGCCGTCGCGGAGGAGACGGGGGCGACAGTCCTCTGCGGCAACTCCCTCGGCGGCGCGGTCGCGCTGCGGGTCGCCTTAGAGCGCGACCTCGCGCTCGACGGCCTCGTCCTCGCGGGCACGGGCGCGAAGCTCGCGGTGGCCGAGCCCCTCCGCGGCGCGCTCGCCGACGATTTCGAGCGGGCCGTCTCGCTGCTCCACGAGCCGGACCGCCTCTTCCACGACGCGCCGCCCGAGTACGTCGAGCTCTCCGAGGCGGCCATGCGCGAGTGCGGGCGAGCGGTCACCGAACGCGACTTCCTCACCTGCCACCGGTTCGACGTCCGGGAGCGACTCGGCGAGATCGGCGTCCCGGCGCTCGCGCTCGTCGGCGCGCACGACGAGCTCACGCCGCCCGCGTACCATGAGTACCTCGCGGACGGGATCCCGGCCGGAGAGCTCGCGGAGGTCCCCGACGCCGCGCACCTCGCGATGCTCGAAGCGCCGACCGCGTTCAACGACGCGCTCTCCGCGTTCCTCGGTCGGCTGTAGGCCGCCCGTCCCGCCGGTCGTCGGCTCGCGACCGCGTGGACCAGCCGACCGCCGCGAGATTTAGGTCGGTCGCGCGTCCCGTGGGCACATGGTCGACAGCGACGACGGCGATACCGGCCGTGCCGACGGGTCCGGAGCGCCGGCGGGCGCCGAACAGCCTCCGGCCGAACCGCCCCCGGGCGACCCCGACATCGACGACCTGCTCGCGAAGCTCGACGCCCTGCGCGACACGGTCGACGAGGGCCACGAGCGCGAGGAGGTTCGACAGACGATCTCGCTCGTCGAGCGGATGCCCGGGAGCGGCGCGCTCGCGGAGCGGATCACGAAGTACACATCCAGAGACCTCGCCGAGTCGTTCGTCGGGGCGGTGCTGTTCGCGCTCCCGCTGCTCGTCGAGGGCGGCGTCTTCGAGATCGCGGCCTGGTTCGCGGCGACGACCGTCGCGGGCGTCCCGGTCCTCCTGATCGGCCACGTCGGCTTCGTCTTCGTCGCGACCGCCGGGCTCCTCTACTACGCCGACTTCCGGCAGATCGCGATCCACCACCCGATCCTCGGCGTCATCCCGCGCCGCTACGCCGGGGTCCTCCTCGTCTCGCTCGCCACGTCGGCGGCCATGCTGCTGTTCTGGGGGCGCCTCCCCGAGGGCGACCCCACCGCGCTCGAACGGGTCAGCCGGGTCGCGGTCGTCTGGGCCGCGGCGGCGTTCGGCGCGGGCCTCGGCGACATCCTCCCCGGCGAGTCGCAGGGGGACGACCTCGGGAAGTTCGACCTCGACATCGGCGACCGCGACTGAGCCGCCTCCCCGGGAGCCCCACTCGCTCCGCGCCACCAGCGGCACTCGCTCCGCGTCACCAGCGGCACTCGCTCCGCGTCACCCGCGGTGGATCTCCCGCCCCGATCCGCCTTTTCCACAGGTTTTTCGCCGCGGCGATCCTACCGACCCCTATGTCAGCGCTACGCGACGCGCTCCGGGACCTCCCGGACGCGGTGTTTGCGGACCTACTCGAGTCCGACGACGGGTACGTCCTCGTCGTCGACCTCCCGGGCGCGACCGCAGCGACGACCGAGGTGCTCGTCGAGGACGGTCGTATCGACATCGAGGGTCGCCGCGAGAAGGCCGTCCCCGACGGGTTCGAGTACGTCCGGGAGGACCGCCCGCTGTTCCTCGACGCGGAACTCCCCCTCCCGAACGACGCCGACGGCGCGGGCGCCGACGCCGAGATCGACCGCGGCGTCCTCGAAATCTCCCTCCCCAAGCGAGAGCGCGACGTCTCCCGGACCATCCCCGTCGACGACGCGGACGACGAGGGCGACGCCTGACGGGTGGTCACGCTGGTCAACCTTCGCGCCTACTGGCGGTTCGTCGTCGTTCTGCGGCAGTTCTCGCCGCTCATCGTCGCCTACTGGCGTGACCGCCGCCGGTACTTCCTGTTCGGCGGGAGCCGAGAGGTCGACGCCGAGACCCAGCGCGAGCGCGCCGCGGTGCTGCTCGACATCCTGCTCACGCTCGGGCCGACGTTCATCAAACTCGGACAGATCCTCTCGACGCGTCCCGACCTCCTTCCCCCGGCGTACATCGAGGTCTTGGAGGGACTCCAAGACGACGTTCCCCCCGCGCCGTGGGAGGAGTCGCGGGTCGTCCTCGAAGACGAGTTCGGGCCGGTCGACGAGACGTTCGACGACTTCGACCGCGACCCGATAAGCGGCGCGAGCCTCGGACAGGTGTACACCGCCACCTACGAGGGCGACGAGGTCGCGGTGAAGGTGCGTCGGCCCGGCATCGAGTCGCTCGTCGAGGCCGACCTCCGCACGATCCGCTGGTCGATCCCGCTGGTCAAGCGGTTCACCGGCGCCGGCCGGTCGTTCTCCCTGGAGAACCTCGCCGACGAGTTCGCCAAGACGATCCGCGAGGAGATGGACTACGCCCGCGAGCGGACGATGCTCGAGGAGATCCGCGGCAACTTCGCGGACAACGATCGGATCCGGATCCCGGAGACGTACGAGTCGGTGTCGGGGCCGCGGGTGCTCACCATGGAGTACGTCCCGGGCACGAAGATCAGCGACATCGACGCGCTCGACGAGGCTGGTCACGACCGGACGGCGATCGCGGAGATCCTCCAGGAAGTGTACCTCCAGATGATCATCGACGACGGCGTGTTCCACGCCGACCCCCACCCGGGGAACCTCGCGGTCGCGGACGACGGGTCCGTGATCTTCTACGACTTCGGCATGGCGGGGCGGGTGGACCCGTTCGTCCAGGAGAAGATCGTCGAGTTCTACGTCGCGGTCGCGCGGCAGGATATCGACGCCATCCTCGACACGCTCATCTCGATGGGGACCCTCTCGCCGGAGGCCGACCGCGAGGTGATGGGGAACGTGATGGAGCTCGCCATCGCCGACGTCCGGGGCGAGGACGTCGAGCAGTACCAGGTGAACCAGATCATCGAGCAGGTGGAGTCGTCCATCTACGAGTTCCCGCTCCGGCTCCCGCCGAACCTCGCCTTGGTCCTCCGGGTCGCCACCGTCGTCGAGGGGGTCTGTGCCACCTTAGACCCCGAGTTCGACTTCATCTCGACGGCGACCGACTACCTCCGCGAGGAGGGGTACTACGAGCAGACCGCCCGTGACCTCGCCGAAGACGCCGGCCGGCAGGTGCAACAGACCACCGAGGCGCTGTTCACGGTCCCGCCGAAGGCCGACGAGTTCCTCGACCGCGCCAACCGCGACGACCTGACGGTCAACGTCGTCTTAGAGGACGACACGAAGGTCTTAGAGAAGCTGGCGATGCGGATCGCCTACTCGGTGCTACTCGCCGTCGGCGTCCTCTCGGCGACGATCCTCTACTCGTTCGCGAACAACTGGCGGCTCGCGCTCGTCGTCCTCGCGCTGGCCTCGCCGCTCGCGATCGCCTTGTACCGGTCGTTCCGGAAGAAGCGGGGACTCCGCACCACGCCGCAGTTCACCCGCCAGGGGATGAAACAGCGGCGCGACGACTGACTCGGCGACGGGGCGCCACTCAACGGCACAGCGACCGGACCGGCGGCGCGGCGACCGACTCAGCGGCCTTTTATCGACTCTCCTGTCGCCCGACAGATCCACACGTCTTCCGCTTCCTCGACCGCGTACTCCCGCGCCGTTAGCCACTCGCGGAGGGCGGCGGAGTCCGGGCTCATCGTCCCCTCGTCCGCCGCAACTCCCTCCGCTGCCCCCGACTCGTGGACCTCCACGACGAGCAGCGGACGGTACGTCGCGAGCGTCTCCGCCGCGCCCCGGAGGACCGCCCCCTCGCGCCCCTCGACGTCGACCTTCACGGCGTCGGGCGGCGGGACTGTCCCGCCCCCGTCGGCTCTCTCGTCGCCGACGCCCTCGACGAGTTCGTCGAGCCGTCGGACCGGGACCGACTCCGTCCCGGCGACGCTCGCGCCCCACCTCGTCGCCAGATCGCGGTCGAACGCCGAGCACTTCGAGAACGTCGACCGATAGAAGGTAAGCGTCGCGTTCGCGTCGCCCACGCCCGCCCGCCTGAGGTCGAGCCGATCGCCGAGCCCGTTCCGCTCGGCGTTCCGCGCCAGCCGGTCCGCGCTCTCGCCGTTCGGCTCGAACGCCACTACGCGACGGTCGGTCCCGCGGGTCAGCGGGATCGCGTGCTCGCCGACGTGCGCGCCCACGTCGAGGATCACCGCGTCCTCCGGGAGACGGTCGAGCGCGGCCAGTCCGGGGTCGTCGCCGTGGGGGTTCGTCGGCTCGTAGCTCCAGTACGTGCCGGCGACGGTCCGCTTCGGCGTCGCGACGCCGAGCGCGTACGTCAGGTCGGCGAGCCGGTACAGGGTTCGAAAGCCGAGCCGCTCGACGCGCGACCGAACCAGCGACGGCAGCCGTGCTATCGAGGGCATCGCGGTGTCACGCGCCGATGACTTGAATCGGGACGAGGAGGAAACAGAGCGCGCCGACGGCGAACGTGACGGCCCCGACCGCGATCCGCGGCAGCCCCAGTCCGTCCTCGTCGGCCGGATTCGCGGGTCCGTTGAACGCGATGACCGTCGCGAACACGCCCCAGAACGCCCACAGACCCACCGACTCGTTCAGGCCGAGCCCCCGCCAGAAGTAGAGGTAGGCGGCGATGGCGAACAGCGCGCCGGGGACGAGCGCCGCCACCGTCTCCTGTCGCGGCCCGAGCATCGCCCGGACCATGTGGCCGCCGTCGAGTTGGCCGACCGGGAGGAGGTTCAGGACGGTGAAGAACATCCCGACCCACCCGCCGATCACCACGGGGTGGGCGGTGAGCCGCGGGTCGCCGTAGCTCGTCGGCTGGCCGAGGGCGCCGGCGATGAAGTCCAAGAGCGGCGGGTTGTTGAACCGGATCACCGCGCCCGACGAGTTCGCGAGCTCCGCCGGCACCTGGATCGGGTCGAGCGAGAGGCCGATCGCGGTCACGACGACGGTCGCGAACAGCCCCGCGATCGGTCCCGCCGCGCCGATATCGAAGAGGACCTTCCGCGACGGCATCCGGCCGCGGATGCGGATCACCGCGCCGAGCGTGCCGAACGGGAAGATGAAGGGGATAACGTACGGCAACGAGACGGGGACGCCGTGGTAGCGACCGGCGGCGTAGTGGCCGAGTTCGTGGGTCATCAACACCCCGAGAACGGCGGCCGTGAACGGCCACGCCCGGAGCAGCGTCAGGGGGTTCGACTGGATCTCCGCGAGCGGCACGTAGTACCAGCCGTACGCGCCGACGAACAGCGTCGACAGCAGCGTGGCCGCGAACATGGCGACGTTCACCCACGGGATCCCGTCCCGGCCGCGGTCGAACGGCGTCGCGACGACGACGTGGCCGCCGTCGACGACCTCCACGTCGACCTCGTACCCCGCCTCTCGAAAGTGGGGGGTCAGCTTGCGCAACAGCGTCCGCTCCGGGACGTACGACTCGCCGCGGTATCGCACGCGACCGTCCTCGCGGCGGACCTCGTCGATCCGAAAGAACGTCCGGAGCGGCTCCGGACGCGGCGCGCCGTCGCCGGCCGTCGCCGCGTCCTCGTGTTCTGGCATCGTGGGGTCGTAGCTGGTCGGCGAGTATAAACCCCGCGTCGGCGGGCACGGGTACCGCAAACACGGCGCGGCGCGTGGGCTGGCGGAACTCGACGCGGACGCGCTCGCGGTCAGAAAAGCGCGGGACGGGGACCGGTTCGTGAACCGAGTGCGCCTCGGAGCGGTACTGCGTTCGTCGGTCGGCGGAGCGCGTCCCTCAGGCGGGTTCGACGCGCCAGGTCGTCGCGCCCGTGTACGACCACTTCTCGACGGTGAGCTCCGTCGCCGAGTCGCGGAGCTTCACCATCAGGGCGCCGATCTCCTTCGGCGAGAGGTCGACGTCGTCGGAGATGAACTTCCCCTTGAAGTACATCTCGCCGTCTTGGGCGCGGTCGAGCAGGTACTGCTTCAGCCGCTCTTCCTTGCTGCGGTCGTCGTTCGCGCTCGCGTTCGTGGAGGGGTTCGCAGTCGCGCTCATAGTACACCTCACCCTTGCTCCCGGAGGGTGTTATAAAGGCGTCACCGTTGGGCGACGTTCAGGGGGTTTCAGGGCGTTTCACCGAACTCGCCGGGGTAAAACGTGTCTGACGGACTCTTTACAACGCTTCTAGAACACGCTAGAAATTTTATAACCCGTTTTGAACACGTTTTCTCCGTCGCTGACTCGGTACGCGAGTAACTCGCCGCCGTCCGGTCCGACGGCCGGAAAGAAACAAAAAGCGCCGCGTATTCTCGGTCTCGGCGCGCTCGCGCGTCCTCCCCGCGACCGCCGAGACGACCTCTTGGGACCGATCGCGGCCGCGACGAAACCGGAAGCGGCGACGCCGCGCGCCGGTCAGTCCCGGCGGTGGACCCAGAACGTCTCCGACTCCGTCGCCTCTTTCTTGAAGATCGGCACCTCGTCTTTCAGCCGGTCGATCCCGTCTTCGACCGTCCGGAACGCCTCCCCGCGGTGCCCGGCCAGCACGACCACGAAGACGATGTCCTCACCCGCCTCGATCACGCCGGTGCGGTGGTGCATCCGCACGTCGAAGACCCCATCGCGGGCCGCTAGCTCCTCCGCGATGGCGGCCATCTGATCCTCGGCGACCCCGTCGTACTTCTCGAACGCGAGGTGCGTCGTCCGGTCGTCGTCCGGGCCGTCGCGGGCGCGCACGCGGCCGGTGAACGTCGCTATCGCCCCCGCCCGGTCCGCGTCCGGCGACGCCTCGGCGCGGCGCACCAGCGTCTCACGGGTGATCCACGGCTCCGCGCTGTCGAGGTCGGCGACGACGTCGCCGAGGTCGACCCCGTCGGGGGCGGTCGCGCTCGCGACGACCGTCCCCGGGACGCGCTCCGGGTCCGGGTCGGACCCGAGGAGGACCGCGGGCACGCGCAACCACGGCTCGCCGACCGCCAGCAGGTAGTCGTGGTCGGGGGCGAGCCCGTCGAGCAGGTCGTCGAACCCCTCGACGCTCCCCCGACCGCGCCAGTTCCCGTCTGCGTCGAACGCGACGGCGGTGTCCGCGCCCGAGCGCTGCGCCGGACCGACGACTCCCCCGTCCGCGGCCGGGTCGCTCCGTGTCGAGTCGCTCTCGGGGGCGCCGTTCGGGTCGTCGTCGCGCTCCACGACGGCGACTCGCCCGTCGAGTCGGTCCGCGAGCCGCCGGGCCAGCGTCGCCGCCCCGTCGCCGACGATCGATATCGGTCGCATACCCGAGAGCGGGCCGCGACCGATTTAGGCGTTTCCCGCCCGACGCGTCGGGCCGGATCGGGCTCGGGGCCGCTTCCACCGCGTCCGGGCTTGACAATCCTTAAGACTGCGACAGGGGTACTCCTCGGCAATGAGAATCGTCGTTTCTGTCGGCGGGAGCGTGCTCGCGCCCGACCTCGACCCCGAGCGCGTGGCCGCGTACGCCGAGGCGATCGAACGGCTGGTCACCGACGGCTGCGAGGTCGGGGTCGTCGTCGGCGGCGGCGGCGTCGCCCGCGAGTACATCGAGACGGCCCGCGAGATCGGGGCCAACGAGGTCGAGCTCGACCGGCTTGGGATCGGGACGACCCGGCTCAACGCCCGGCTGCTGATCGCCGCCCTCGGCGAGCGCGCGAGCCTCGCGCCCGCGGTCGACACCGAGGAGGCGGCGGCGGCCCTCCGCCGCGACGAGGTGTCGGTGATGGGCGGCGTCACGCCGGGGCAGACGACCGACGCGGTCGCCGCCGCGTTCGCCGAGTCCGTCGACGCCGACCTGCTCGTGTACGCGACGAGCGCCGACGGGGTGTACGACGCCGACCCCAACGCCGACCCCGACGCGGCGCAGTTCGCGGAGCTGTCGCCGGCCGAGCTCGTCGAGGTCGTCCTCCCGATGAGCCGCGACGCCGGCGCGTCCGCCCCCGTCGACCTCCTCGCGGCGAAGCTGATCGACCGGGCCGAACTCCGGTCGATCGTGCTCGACGGGACCGACCCGAGCGCCGTCGTCGACGCCGTGCTGCGCGGCGATCACACCGGAACGGACGTGGTCCCCCCGGGCGCCGGCGAACCGAGCCGCTGGACAGAGGCACGATGAGCGCGGACGACGCCTCCGACGACGCGTCCGCCGCCCCCGACGACTCCCCGCACATCCTCTCCGGGGGGTCCGCCCTCGACGACGGCGAGGACGCCGCCGAGGAGTCGACCGAGACCTTCCACGCCTTCTGGGCCGACGTCGTCGCCGACGAGGTCGAGGCCCGCGACCCCGACGAGCCGATCGTGATCAAGGGCGGTGTCTCGCCGTCCGGCGTCGCGCACCTCGGGAACTTCAACGAGATCATGCGCGGCTACTTCGTCGCCGAGGTGCTCCGCGACCGCGGCCACGAGGTCCGGCAGGTGTTCACCTCCGACGACAAGGACCCGCTGCGGAAGGTCCCGCGCAAACTGGCGAACGCGGACGGCGAGATCGTCGGGCTCGGCGAGGTCGACGCGGGCGCGCTCGGCCGCAACCTCGGGAAGCCGTACACCGAGATCCCGGACCCGTTCGGCGAGGCCGAGTCGTACGCGGCCCACTTCGCGGGCCTGCTCAAGGCCGACGCCGACCGCCTGAACGTCCCGGTCGAGATGCTCTCGAACACCGATCTGTACGCCGACGGCGACTTCGACGAGGCGATTCGGACGGTACTCGCCGACGTTGAGCGCGTCCGCGAGGTGCTCTCCCCGTATCAGGACAAAGTTGACGACGAGTACGTCCCGTTCAACCCGGTCTGTGCGGAGTGCGGCAAGGTCACGGAGACGGTGACGGCGATCGACGCAGAGGCCGAGACCGTCGACTACGTCTGTACCGACATGGACGCCGGCGGCAACACGATCGAGGGGTGCGGCCACGAGGGCACCGCGACGTTCCGCGAGGGAAAGCTCCCGTGGCGGTTGGAGTGGCCCGCGCAGTGGGGCGTCCTCGGCGTCGACTTCGAGCCGTTCGGTAAGGACCACGCGGAGGGGTCGTGGCCCTCCGGCGTCGACGTCGCGCGGAACGTCTTCGGCGAGGAGCCGCCCGTGCCGATGGTATATGAGTGGTTCACGCTCAACGGCGACGCGTTCTCCTCCTCCGAGGGCAACGTCGTCACGGTCCAAGAGCTCCTGGAGCTGATCGAGCCCGAGGTGTTGCGCTACTTCTTCGCGCTCCACCCGAAGAAGGCCCGCGACCTCGACATTGAGCGGCTCGACCAACTGGTCGACCGCTTCGACCGGTTCGAGCGCGCCTACTTCGGCGAGGTCGACGACCCGGATCTGGTCGCCTTCGCCGAGCGCGCCTACCCGTTCGTCGTCGGCCAGCCCGACGACCCGCCGACGGAGAAGCCGATCCGGCTCCCGTACACGTTCGCGGCGGTGCTCGGCATGGTCGACGACCCCGACTTCCGCGAGCGCCTCGCCCGCGACGAGGGCCATATCCCGGACGACGCCGACGCCGACATCGTCGACGCCGCGCTCGCCCGCGTCGAGCAGGCGCGGAACTGGGCCGAGCGGACGGGGAACGAGTACGACTACCGGCTCCAGACCGACCTCCCCGCGGTCGAGTTCGACGGAGACGTCGCGGCCGCGCTCGACGACCTCGCCGACTTCGTCGCGGCCGGCCACGACGGGGAGGAGATCCAAGGGGCGATGTACGAGACTGCGCGCGACCACGACATCGAGGTGAGCGAGTTCTTCGCGGCGGGCTACCGCCTCTTCTTCGACGACACGCAAGGGCCGCGGCTCGGGGAGTTCCTCGGCGAGCTGGAGCGCGACTACGTCGTCGACCGGCTCCGACGGGAGGCGTAGATGACCGAGGACCGCTCGCTCGACGACTTCGCCGCGGACGACGACGGCGACGAGTCCGCCGAGAGCGCTCCGGACGACGCGGAAGGTGACGGCGTCGACCCCGACGAGGCGACCGACGCCGCTCCCGCGACCGACGCCGCTCCCGCGACCGCCACCTCGACGTGGCACGCCGACGGCGCCGAGTGCGACCGGTGCGGCGAGCGTGTCGACCGCCGCTGGCGCGACGACGACGCCTTCGTCTGTCCTGACTGCGCCTCGTGGTGACCGCGCCGCCGCGGTCGCCTCCCCGACTGGCGGTCAAAACTTAAGCCGTCGGCCGTCAAGGTGTTCCGTGAACGGAAAATTCGTTTGGAGTTAAATTAGATATAAATGAAATATATTCCGGACCTACTCCACGGGCGGTCGGCGACCGCCCTCACGGCGGCGTACCTGTGTATCGCGGCGGCGTCCGCGGTCGCGGTCGACCTCGCCGTCGCGTCGACGATTGGGGTCGCGGGCGGGTGGACGCCGACGCGTCTCGTCGGGGACTGGCTGCTCGTCGCCGGGTCCGGCGGGCTCCTCTACGGAGCGGTCACGCACCACCGCCAACGGGCGGAGACCGCGCGCCGAAACCTCGAAACCTCTAACCAGCAGATACAGGTTCTGAGTCGTGTGTTTCGGCACAACGTCCGCAACGATCTCAACGTGATCCGGGGGTACACCGATCTGCTGGCCGACCGGATCGACGACGAGCGGAGTCGAGAGTGCTTGGAGACGGTCCGGGAGACGACCGACGACATCGTCGAGATAAGCGAGAAGCTCCGCGTCATCGAGGACGCGTCGCCCGAACGACCGGACGGCCGCGTCGACCTCGTCGCCGCGGTCCACGAGGCGCTCGACGTCGTCGACGCCGACGGCGCCGCGCTCACCGTCGAGACCCCCTCTGAGGCGTGGATCCGCGCGGACGACACCGTCGAGTTCCCGATCCGCGAGGTGTTCGAGAACGCGGTCACCCACAACGACGGCGCGACGCGCCGCGTGACGGCGACGATCCGCAAGAACGGGACGACCACCTGTCTGGAGGTCATCGACAACGGCCCAGGGATTCCCCCCGACGAGCGTGAGGTCTTACAGGCGGAAGAGGAGACGCCGCTCTCGCACGCGAGCAGCATCGGGCTGTGGCTCGTCAAGTGGATGTGCGAGACGCAGGGGGGAACCGTCCGGTTCGACGCGACCGACGACGGTACGACAGTCCGGCTCCGATTCGAGTCCGCGTCGCCGCCCGCTACTCCAACTCGGTGATCGTCACGGCGTACACCGCGCCGCAGTTCCCGCATTCGACGTGGACTCCCCGGCTCGTCTCGCCGCGGGTGAACTCGGAGATCTCCTCCGAACACGAGCACTCGAACTGGACTTTCATTACCTCTCCTTCATCCTGCTGATATTTAAAAGACACCGACGCGGAATCAGCGGTGAAAACCGGTGATCGCGGTGCCGTCTCTCACCCGCCGTCGCGCACGGCGTCAGTCGTCGTCGACGATCACTTCGACCGGTCCGTCGCCGTCGTCGGCGGCGTCCTCGTCGGAACCGCCGGACAGGTCGGCGCCGCCGGACTGCTGCTGCTGGTAGTAGAGCCCGCCGGCGACCGCGAGGACGATCCACGACCGCCAGTTGGCGAGGTTCAGCGTGTAGCCGATGCCGAACGGCTTCTCGACGAGCATCCCCTTGCCGGGCTGCCAGTACGACGAGAGCAGCCGACCGAGGCTCGGTCGCTCGAAGTTGTACGGGATCCCGAGAACCTCTCCCGAAGACGGTTTGTCTGCCATACGAGTCTATCTATCGGCCGACACCATAAATCGTGGCGACCCGGCGCGCCGATCGGAACGGCGCTGCGGCCGTCGCCGGTCAGGGCTCTGACCCCGGCCGAGCCGGCGGTTCGTCACCGGTAGCGGCCGCGGTCCGCCACGTCTCGGAGTCGGTCGAGGACCGCTTCGTCGCCGCCGGCCTCGTACCCGCTCTCGAACGCCGCTAGCAACGGGCCGGGTTCCGTCGCGGTCGCCCGGACCGACCCCTCGAACACGTGGAGGTCCATCGCGTGGTCCTCGACGTGGCCCGTGTGGTAGCCGAGCCCGAAGTCGATGAGGTACGTCTCGGGCGGCGGGCTCGACCGCCCGTCGCGTTCCGTGCGCTCGCCGCGCTTCGACACCCGAACGTTCCGCGTCGTCGGGTCGCCGTGGACCATCTCGGCGCCGTGGAGCCGCGCGAGGTGGCGACCGACGGCCTCCGCCGTCCCCTCGTCGAGGGCGGCCGCGAGGTCGCGCTCCCCGACGTGCTGGAGCGTCAACGTCGCCTCCGCGAGGTCGACGTCGTACACGAGCGGCGTCGACACGCCGGCGCGCCGCGCCTCGCTCGTCAGCCGGGCCTCCGCGACGGTCCGGTCGCGCCTGATCGTCCGGTCGAGTTCGGGGTGTCGGTACGACTTCGGCACCCGTCGCTTGACCACGCGCCGGTCGCCGTCCGTCCCCTCGACCGTCACGGTCGCCTCCGCGCCGCGGCGGTCCGCCTCCGCGTCGCGCGCCGCGCTTCGCGACTCGGCCCCCCCGCGTCCGCGCGCGACCGACTCCCCGTCTCGCCACGTCACCGGCACCTGATCCGGCCGGAAGCTCGGGTCGACCGCGGACTCCGCGATCGGGACGGTGTCCCCGGCGGCGGCCATCTTCGCGCCCAACACGGCGATCATCCCGGCGTTGTCCCTGAGGAATCGCGGTTCCGGCGCGTGGAAGTCGGCGCCGCGGGCCTCGCACATCGTCGCCAACATCTCCCGCAGCCGGTCGTTCTGTGCGACGCCGCCGCCCAACACGAGCTCGTCCGCGCCGGTCAGCGACAGCGCGCGCTCCGAGACCTCCGTCAGCATCGCGAACACGTGCTCCTGGAGCGAAAAGCAGATCTCCTCGACGGGGACGCCGCTGTCCGCGGCGTCGTTGGCGGCCGAGCTGATCCCCGAAAACGAGAAGTCCATCCCCTTGACCACGTAGGGGAGATCGAGGAGGTCGGTCTCGGCGGCCGACCCCTCCTCGCCTCCGGCCCCTTCCCCTTCGCTGCCGACCTCGCCCGCGCCCGTCGCGAACTCGGCGGCCGCCGACTCCACCTTCGGTCCGCCGGGGTGGCTCCACCCGACGTGGCGCGTGAACTTGTCTATCGCGTTGCCCACCCCGGCGTCCATCGTCTCGCCGAGGACCCGGTACCGCCCGTCGTGGTAACCGAGCAGGTGCGCGTTCGCGCCGGAGGCGTTCAGACAGACCGGGTTGTCGAAGCCGGAGCGGTGGCGACCGATCTCGAGGTGCGCCACCATGTGGTTGACGCCGACGAGCGGGACGCCGAGCGTCCCGGCGAGCGACCGCGCCGCGGTCCCGACGATCCGGAGGCAGGGACCGAGCCCGGGGCCGCGAGAGAAGGCGACCGCGTCGACCGCGTCCGGACCGTGTCGCTCCTCGGCGGCGGTCAGGACGCTATCGACCACCTCCGGGATCGCCTCCGACATGTGTTCGGCGGCCTCGCGCGGGTGAATGCCGCCGCTATCCGGCTCGTATGGGTCTGATTCGATGAGAACTGAGTCGGCCTCGGCGTCGTACAGCGCGGCGCTCGCGCACCACGCGGTACCCTCGATGCCGAGAACGCGCATCCGGCGGAGTTACGCTTCCTCGGCGTCCGCCTCGTCGCCGCCGATCTTGTTGCGCTCGAGCATATGGTCCTGCTCGACATCCAGCGCGTCGGCCGCGGAGTCGTACACCTTCGCGTAGCCGACCGTCTTGCGCATGCCGAACTTCGTGTCGAGCTCGTGGACGACGACCTCCTCGGAGTCCTTGTCGAGCTTCGCCGCCAGCGAGTCGCGGACCGACAGTCGGGAAGGCGTGGCCTCCTCGTGGGTCGTCTCGAAACGGATGTCCGTGCGGTGCAGCATCGGGTTCTCCTCCTCGGAGATGATATCGACGTCCATGGTTCAGTTGGGCGTATATCCCCTCGAAAGCTGTAAAAGGATTTCGAAGCGGGGGTGTCGCCGCCGAACTCTGGACCGACCGCCGACGAGACACACTGTTCGGCGTCAGGGTTTCCCCCCTCCGGTGCGTGCGTACCGTTACCACGCGGATGTCAGACGACACCCGATTCGACCCCACCGACCGGTCGCAGTACGAACTCACTCGGGCGGCGAACGTCGTCGTCCCGCTGTCCCCCGTCCGAAAGGCCCGGATCTGCGGGACGCTGGCTCTCTTCGGGGCACTGACGGGCCCGCTCGTCGCGACCCTCCCCCCGGCCGTCCGCGAGGCGAACTTCTCCGGGCCGCCGCTCGCCGCCCACCTCGGCGTCGTGGCAGTCGTGTTGGCGGGGACGGTCGCCGCCGGCGGAGCCGGCCTCGGGCTCGTCGCGCTCCAGCGCCGGCTCGCGCGCGGTCCCGAACCGAGCGACGACCAGGTCTGGACGTTCCTCGCCCTCGAGGACGCGCTGACCGGGATCGGCTTCGTCACCGGCGGACTCGGCGTCGGCGTCGGCTTGGTCCTGCTGGCGAGCGGGCACTGGGGCGTCGAGGCCCTCGAAGCGCTCCGCCGCAACGGCGTCGAGCCGTACCTCTCTATGGGAGCGATTCCGACGACGCCCCTGCTAGCGACGGCGGCCGGACTGATCGCCGGTCTCGGGGTCCTCACGGCGACCGTCGTCGCGGTCGACGGCGAGTGACGCCGGTCGAGGCCGCGTCGCTCGGGCGGCCGTCACGCCGGATCCGTCGGATCTCTCCCGTCCGGGCCACCATCGTCGCTCTCACTCAGCTCGACGCCGAGGGCGTCGTAGCCGGCCGCAGTGTCGCCGGCGAGCCCCTCGAACAGTTCCCGAGCCCGTCGCCGGGCTTCGGGCGTGACCGCGACGCGGACCATCCCCTCGCCGGGCTGTCCGTAGACGACGGTGGACCCGAGCGGGGCCGCGAGCATCGCCGGCAGCGCCGCCAGGTCCTCCTCGCCGGTCACTTCGATCGTCACCGGCTCGTCCGCCGCGAGCGCCTCGGCGAGCGCGTCGAGCAGCGCCGCTGACAGCGCCGCGGCCGGGTTTTCGACCGCGATCCGCCGCTCCTCCGTCGCCGCGAGCGCGGTCTCGATCTCCTCGCGGACCGCCTCGCGCTCCGTCTTCCCGTCGACCAACGCCACGTCCGGGACGCGGCCGGCCTCTCGGAGGTGGTAGGTGACCACGTCGCCGACCGCGATCAGCTGCGGCGGTCCCCCCGCGGACGAGCCGCGTCGCTCGCGGGCCTCGTCGACGGCCTCCAAGAGCGCGCCGGCGTCCGTCGTCACCGGTCCCAGCGGCTCCTTGAAGGCGTCGCGGAGCGATTCGGGGAGGGTGAGGAGCGGGTCGCTCATCGGCTTCGTCCGGCGGCGCGGCGTTGAGTCACCGCACCTTGAGCGCGTACGCGCCCGCCTCGGAGACGTTCATCTCCTCGGCGATATCGCTGTCCTCGGGCTTGGTGATGATGACGTAGCCCGCCCAGTCCTCCGTCAGCGACGACGACCCGCAGAGCGCGCAGGTCTGAGCGTCCGGGTCGTTGACGTGGTGACACTCCCGGCACGCCAGGCGGTCCTCGGCCATCAGTCGGCCTCCTCACCGGTCTGTTCGCGGTGCTTCCGCTGCCCTTCGAGCCAGTCGTGCTTCCCGAGGCCGGGCTGTTTCGCCGTGAGCCCGATCTTCGAGTCCCGGGGGTTGCGCTCGTCGATGCTCTTGGTGACGACGCGGACGCGCACCGCGTCGTCGACCCCGAGCGTCTTGTCGGAGTCCGACGAGGCGAGCTGCTGGTTCGCGCCGTCGAACGTGAGGTACTCGTCGGTGATCTGCGAGACGTGGAGCAGCCCGTCCACCGGTCCGATCCCGACGAAGGCGCCGAACTCGACCGTCTCGACGACGGTTCCGTCGGCGACCTCCTGCATGTCGGGGTCGTAGGTGAGCGCGTCGAACTCCGCCTCGTAGTAGACGCCGGGCCGGTTGTGTAACACCGCCCCCTCGCCGATGTCGTGAACCTCGATGACGCTCACGACGCTGCCGACGTCCTCGTCCATCCGTCCTTCCAGCTTGTCCTGAAGCAGGGCTTTCACCCGCTCGTCGGTGACGTCCGCCAAGTGCTTCGGCGGGACCTCGACCGTGTCCTTGAGTCGAACTCGTTTGTACATGTTGTTGGTTGTCCGCGGCCGCTAGGGTTCCGTTATCGCCAGTGTGTTCCGACCCCTTAAACCGATTACTGGTGCGTCCGCCGCCAGCACCCGTTTCGCGAGGGGGCCGTCGTTGGTGACGACGGCGTCGACCCGGCCGGCCGCGGCCAAGGCGACGAGCGCGTCGTCGGCGTACGATTCGTCCGTCTCCACCGCCTCCGCCCGCTCCGCGAGGTCCGCGCCCACGCTCGCCGCGGTCGCCTCCGCGCCGTTCCCGGCCTGAAGCCCGTCGAGCTCCGCCAGGACCGCCGCCGGCACCACGGTCTCGTAGCCGCCGAGGAGCCGATCCAACTCCTCGAACAGCCGCAGGTCGGCCTCGACCGGCGCCATCAGCGCGCTCGCGTCGAGCGCGACGACGGGAACGCCGCTTCCCCCGAGCCCCTCTGCGCGGTCGTCGTCCGCGGGCGTCGCGTCGGGACCGTCTGCGGGGGCGTCGTCGGCCACGCTACGTGAGCGTTCCGACGCCGATGAGCCGCCAGCGCGCGCCGACGCGCCGGTTGATCGCGATCTGCGCGCCCTCCTCGGCGCAGACGGGCCGCTTGAGGCTCACCTCGCACTCACCGTCGCGCGCGCTCGTCACCGCGCCGACCGTCGTCGCGGTACCGACCGTGAGCATCAGGGGCTCGCCGGTGCTGATCTCCTCGATGTCGCTCTCGCCGCTCTCGTCGTCTTCCTTGCCGACGACGCGCTCGAGCAGGTCGACCGTCATCTCGAACTCCTCGCGGGTCGGGGGGAGCGTCCCCGGCTCGCCGGCGACCTGGCCGGCGAGGGCGTCGCCCTTCGTCAGGCTCGGGTCGAGCCCGGTGCCGACGCCGAGGAGGCCGCCCGGGTGGGCGGTGTCGACGTCGCGGTTGCCGGCTTGGAGCGACCGGACGGTCGTCTCCAGCGGCCGCCACTCCGTCTGGCCTTCCTCGTCCACCTCGCGCCCCGGTCGGATCTCCAGCCCGTCGCCGACCGACAGCTCGCCGCTGACGAGCGATCCGCCGACGACGCCGCCCTTCAGGTCCTCGGCGGTCGCGCCGGGGCGGTTGATGTCGAACGAGCGGGCGGCGTACATCCGGGCGCTCTCGCCCGGGTCGCGGTCCGGCGTCGGGATCTCGGACTCGACCGCGTCGATGAGTAGGTCGAGGTTGACCTCCTGCTGGGCCGAGACGGGGACGATCGGCGCGTCCTCCGCGACGGTTCCCTCGACGAACTCCTGGATCTGCTCGTAGTTGTCGACGGCGCGGTCGCGGCTCACCAGGTCGACCTTGTTCTGCGCGATGACGATGTTCTCGATCCCGATGAGATCGAGCGCCATCAGGTGCTCTTCCGTCTGGGCCTGCGGGACGTCCTCGGTCGCGCTCACGACTAGGACCGCCCCGTCCATGATCGACGCGCCCGAGAGCATCGTCGCCATCAGCGTCTCGTGGCCCGGCGCGTCGACGAACGACACCGTTCGGATCGGTTCGCTCTCGGAGCCGTCCTCGCACTCCTCGTCGACGGTGTAACACTCGGGCTCGTCGACGCCGGGGCAGCGCCGGAACGTCGCGTCCGCGTACCCCAGCCGAATCGAGATGCCGCGTTTCATCTCCTCGCTGTGCTGGTCGGTCCACGAGCCGGACAACGCCTGTACGAGCGTCGTCTTCCCGTGGTCGACGTGACCGACGAGACCGATGTTCACCTCCGGTTGTGTGTTGGCTTCAGTCACTGTTGGACCTCCTAACGGAGTAGTCTTATGCGAATTTCGCCCCGTGCGAGTGATAAAGTTGCTGTTATAGCGGCGTCAGCGCGCGCGACAACCCGGGGCGAGGTCGCGAGCGGTCGCCGTTCGGCGCGGGGCGCTCCACCTTCGACGCGGCTTTACGGCTCACCCGCGAATCTTCGACCGACATGGGATACGCGTGCCCCGTCTGCGACACCCCGCAGCGCGACGGCGAACACCTCGCGCATCACCTCGCGTTCACGGCGATGCTCCACGGCGGCGACCACGAGGCGTGGCTCGACGAACGCGTCGACGACTGGAGCGACCGCGAACCGGCGGAACTCGCGGCCGAGGTGACGCCGCACGCCGACGACGCCGAGTACGACGAGGTGTTCGAGGACACGGTCCCCCGAGGCCGCCCGGACGTCGGAATGGGGTCGGGCGGGGACGCGGCTCCCTCAGACCACGCTCACGACCACGGCCACGCCGACCCCGCTTCCGGGGCCGGCGTCCCGGATCCCGACGCCGTCGACGACCCAGCGGTCGCCGAAGCGCTCCGCGAGGCGCGCGAGATGACCAGAAACGCGGCCGCAGACGACGCCGATGAGGAGTCCGATTCCGCCGACCCCGACCCCGCCGCGTAGCGGAACGCCCTTGCCCGCCCCCGGTCAATCGTGTCCATGGAGACCAGAGGCACGTTCGCCCCCCAGACGCGCGCCGAGGCGCTCGAACGGTACGAGGAGGTCGGTCCGGTCGCGCAGGTGGTCGTCCGCGAGGCGACGAAGGCGATGTCGTTCGGCGCCGACGAGTACGACGAGCGCGTCACCCCTGAGGTGATCCGAACCGCCCGCGACGCGACGTTCGCCGAGCTGCTCGCGGTCCACGTCGGCGAGGGCGACGAGTTCGACGCGTGGCTCGCCGACAGCGAGTTCGACGAGGACGCGGTCGTACGGATCGGCTCCGACAGCGTCGACAACGTCGTCTGGCACCCGATTCCCTTCGCGGACACCGTCGTCGCGGCGACGTACCAAGAGGAGCCGGACGCGGCGGCCAGCACCCTCCGGCGCAACGCCTTCGGGCGTGTGTACCGCGAGGAGTTCTACGAGTCGGGGCGGTAATCGGCCGACCGACACGAACGCCGGAGCGGCGGCTCTCCGAGCGGAACGGAAACCGCAAAACCCGGACCGCGGGTGCCGTCCGAACGGCGGCCCCGGCCTTACAGGCGACCGACGTTCTCGACGTTGACGGACTCGACGTCCTCGACCTGCGAGAACGCCTCCTCGACGGCCTCGGTGCCGCCGGCGCCGTCGGGGACGATGACGGTCGGCAGGAGCGCGACCAGCCCGAACGCGACGTCGTCGCGCTCGAAGCCGCGGATCTTCGCGCCCTCGGGGAGGACCTCCTCCAACCGGTCCTGTAGCTCGTCGAGGTCGACCTCGGGGCTGTTCGGCATGACCTTGATCTTGGCGGCGACGTCGCCCATCTCAGGGCCCCCGGAAGCCGCAGTCGTGGCACTCGTAGAGGTTGCTCTGCTTCCGGCACTTCGCGCACCGGTAGATGGTGGCGCCGCAGTCCGGGCAGGAGAACTGCGCGGCGTTCATCCCGGACACCTGAATCCCACAGGAGACGCACTGCGGGGTGGCTTGAGAGTCGCTCTGGCTCATACACGTACCTACCGGCCGCGACTTTTAACCGTTGTTCTTTGCCTCGGAACCCTCCGTGCGTGACGGTACCGTGCCGCTGCTCGGGCGATCCGCCGCGTCCCGCCGCGGTCTCCGCGACGTCTCACCCGGCGATCAGCGGTCCGATCAACACGCCCATCAGGTGGACGCGCCGCGCGCCGACCCGGGGCGGGGCGAGCCCCAGCGCGCCGGCGACGATCAGGACGCCGACGCCGAACGCCCCGGCGAACGCGTACGAAACGAGCGCGAGCAGCCCCAACACGCCGACAGAGAGCCGGGTGTAGTCGGCGTTCCCGACGATCCGGAGGTACGGGTCGCCGACGAGCACGACCAGCGCGAACCCGAAACACGCCGCGGTCGCGGCCGCGACGAGCAGCAACGGGAGCGCGAACGGCACGCCAGCGCGGTCGATCGCCACGGTCACGCCCGTGCGGGGCGTCCCGAGCGCGACCAGCGCGAACAGCGCAAAGATCGTGTTCGCGGTGTTCGCGCCGCTCGTCGCCACCACGAACCCGCGGTCGACCGACTCGGAGGGCACCGCCGGCATCGCGGCCACGGCGGCGATGGCTGCCGACACGCCCGGCACGTAGCCGACCACCGCGCCGGCGAGCGAGCCGGCACCGGCGCTCGTTCCGAGGTCGCGCGCGTCCATCGCGATCTGCGGGTCGGCCTGCGGCGGGACGCCGTCGCCGCCGAGCGCGTCGACGAGGACCGGAACGCCGAACAGCCCGGCGAAGAGCGGCGCGAGGACGCCGCCGGTCGACAGCGGGGCCGCGGGGTCGGCGTCGAGCGTCGCGAGGCCGAGCGCGGCGCTCGCGAGGAAGGCGACGAGTCCGCCGACCGCCGCCCGCCGCGACGACTCCGTCAGGACGAGCGCGACGACGACGGCGCCGAGCAGCAGCGGGAGGTGCGCCCGCAGCGTCGGGTACCACCGGATCATGAGCCACGTGATCGGGCCCGCCAGCGGCACCGCGAGCGCGACCGCCAACCCAGAGCCGACGGCGGAGAGGCGGACCACCTCTCTCCCCCGCCCCGCGATCACCAACCGATGACCGGGAAGCGCGGCGACCGCGGTCGCGGCGTCGGGGACGCCCAGCGCGAGCGCGGGGACGATGTCGAGGAACGAGTGGACGACGCCGGCGCCGAGCATCGCGACCCCGACGAACAGCGGATCGGCGGGTACCGACGGCGCGAACCCGGCCAAGAGCAGCGCGAAGTTGTTGGCGTGGAGCCCCGGGACCAGCCCGCTCGCGGTCCCGAGCGCGACCCCGGCGAGGAGGAAGGCAAGCGCCCCGGCCGCGAACGCCGGGTCGACCGTCGGCCGCACGAGCGCGTCCATCGAGGCGGCGTGGCCGCGGCTCCGGACTTAAGCGGTCGGACGGTCGGACCCGTCGGCAGAACCGGACGATTCGAACCGAGCGGTTACGCGTTCTGCGCCGCCTGCGACTTCTTCTGGGTGACGTAGCCGGCGATCCGGTTACGGACTCCCTTCGACTCGACGGTCGTCAGCGCCGTGACGCTCTCCTTGTTCGTCTCGAAGTCCGCGTTGAACGAGTCGGGATACTGCTCCAGCAGGAGGTTCCCGAGCTGTTTGATGTACTTGGGTTTGATGGCCATACCGAGCGGTACCGGCGGCCCGAACTAAAAGGGTTCGTTCCGCCGCGAGCGGCCGCGAGGCGCGCTCCCGGCGGCCGAAGCGAGCCCCGGTCGCTCCCGCCCCGTCACTCGCCGTCGCGCTCGCGCCACCCGGTCGCCTCGTCGATGCGATCGAACGCCTCGCGCTCGGCCGGCCCGCCGCAGCGCTCCACCACGTCGGCGAAGTAGCGGAGCCGGTCGAGCAGCTCGGCCGTGTCGAACGACGGCACGTCCAGCCGCGAGGCGGCCACCGTCGCGTCGACGACCGCGCCGAACCCCCGGTTGACGGTGGGAACGCGCTCGGCGACGACCGCCGACTCGACCGGCGACAGCTCCCACGTCCGGATCGTGGTCTCGCCCTCGGCCTCGGCCGCGACCTCCTCCGCGCGCACCTCGACCCACGCGTCGGCGCTCGGGAGGACGGGGTCGTCCGTCTCCCGGACCGTCAGCGCCGCGTCGACGAACGTCCGCGGGTCGACGGTGAACTGGACCACGCCGCCCCCGCGCTCGGCGAAGTTCCGCCACGTCCGGGTGCGGCCGTAGGTGCGCGCGGTGACCGGCTCGTCCGGCTCGTCCGGGGCGTGAACTCCGAGCGCAGCGACGTTCCACCGGTCGTTCGGCCCGCGCGTCGTCACCACCGACTCCGTGACGCCCCGGAGCGGCACCGGCCACCCGTCCGGGGCTACGCCGACGGACCCCTCGTCCGGCGTTCCATCGCTCACGGCGCCACCTCCGCGCCGCGCCGGAGCGCGACGAACAGCGCCGCGCAGGTGAGGTCGGCGGTCGTGCCGGGGTTGATCCCCTCGGCGACGAACGCCGCCGCCAGCGACTCCGCGGCGTCGAGGTCGGCGCCGTGAACGGCCTCGGCGTCGACCGCGGAGACGTCTCCGACGGGGTTGCTCGGGTCGCTGCCGTCCGGATACAGGATCTCTCTCGCCCGCGCGCTCGCCTCGCGGGCCGTCTCCGCCCCCCGAGTCGACGCGACGAGGGTGTCTGGCTCCGCGGCGAGCAGCCCGAGGAACGCCCGCGCCGCCCGGTCGGCCAGCGGCCCCTCGTCCGTCAGGATCCACTCGGCCGCGCGGAACGTCCGCGGGAACCCCTCGACCCACTCCGCCGCGTTGCGGTCCGGGACGCGGTCAGAGGCGGCCGAGCCGCCCGCCGCCCCAGCGTCGACCGGGTCCGCTGACAGCGCGAGCACGTCCCGAAGCGTCGTCTCGCGCTCGCGGAGCGCGGGCTCGGCGGCGCCCCCGCGGCGCACGTCGAGGTCGGCCGCGCCCTCCGGCGGGTCGTCGACCGCGACGTCGACGACCTCGAACACCCGGTAGAACGCGACCGCATCGTCGACGGTCGTCGACCGACAGACCGCGTCCACGCCGGCGGGGGAGAGGTCGCGGTCGGGGTCCGCAGCCGCCCGCACCAGCGGGACGAGCAGCAGGAGACAGCCGAACTGGGTGTTCGTGCCGGCGCGTGCGGCCATCCCCTCCACGGCCCGCTCGAAGGCCGCGCCGACCGCGGGCCGCTCGGCGACGCCGCCGTCGGTCTCGGCAGCCAGTTCGAGCCCCGGCCGGGCGCCGACCGCGCCGCCGAGGAACGCCTCGAACCGGAGGTCGTCGAGGTCGCGGCGGCGGTCCACGTTCCCGGGCTTCGGCGTGCCGGCCACCTCCACCAGGAGCGCGAGCGTCGCGTCGTCGACGGGGTCCGTCGCCCCGCTCGGCGTCACGTCTCCCGCCGGTTTCGTCGCGTCTCCTGTCGGGCGCTCGTCACCGCTCACGGCCGCACCTCCGGCCCGGGATCCGCTTCGCCGGCGCGCTCCCGCAGCGATCCCGCCCGCCACTCATCGACAGCGTCCGCGACGCGCGCGAGGACCGGCGGGTCCTCCGTCGGGCGCCCCGCGCTCACCGCGTCGGCCCCGTGCGCGGCGTATTCGGCGACCGTCTCGCGGCCTCGGACGCCGTTGTTGGCGACGACTGTCAGGTCGGCGAGGCGGTCTCCGCCCCCGGATGCCGCGTCGACCGCCGCTGCGAGGTCCGCGATCACCGCCTCCGAGTCCATCGCGTCGACGTGGAGCCAGTCCGCGCCCGCGCTCGCGACGCGCTCCGCGACGGCGACGAGGTCGACGCCGGGCACCTCGGCGCGGACCTTCACGCTCGTCGTCGCGCCCGTCCCGCTCGCGGCGGCGACGTACCGCGTCAACCGGGCCGGATCGCGGAGCAGCGACTCGCCGCAGCCGACCGCGCGGAGTTCGGGCTGCCGACAGTGGGCGTTGACCTCGCAGACCGCGCCGCGGTCGGCGCAGATCCGCGCGGCCTTCCGGACCGGCTCCGGCGCCGCGCTCCGGACGTTGACCCCCGGCCGGACCGGAACCTCGGCGAGCGCGTCGATCTGGTCGGCGACGAACCCGAGCGGGTCGGTCGGGAGGAACTCCGATCGCCCGCGCGCGACGAGATCGCGGGCGGCCGCCCGACTGGCGGGATCGAGCGCGACCCCGCCGAGTAGCGCGGCGTCGACGTGCTCGGCCGCAGCGCGGGCCCACTCGCTGTCGGCCGCGCCGCTGAGGCTCGCGGCGACGAGGAACGGATCGTCGCCCGCGGACGCTCCGGCCGCGTCGGCGCGCCGGGTCACTCCGCCCCCTCCCGCGGCGCCCCCGCGTCCGCCGCGCCGCCGGCGACCGCCGTCAGCGCTCGTTCGCAGGCCCGGGCGACGCGCTCGGCGTCGTCGACGCCGTCGATCTCCGTGTCGGTGCGCTCGACGTGTCGGTCGAGGTCGGTCGGGTCGTCGTCGTCGAGGACGAACGCGTCCGCGAAGGGGTACGCTTCGGCCACCCCCGCTGTCGAGGGCTCGCGGCCGACGCCCGCCATCAGCTCCGCGGCCGGGCCGGAGAACACCTCGTCGCCGACGAACGGCGAGACGGCGACCACGGGCGTCTCGCGGAGCGCGCGCTCGAACCCGGGGAGCGCCAGCATCGGGCCGAGGCTCGTCACCGGGTTCGAGGGGCCGATCACGACCGGATCGGCGAGCGCCGCCAGCGCGGCGTCGGTCGGTTCCGCGTCGGCCGCCCCCCGGAACTCCACGTCGGCGACCGCGGGCTCGGCGCGGCGCGCGACCCAGTACTCCTGGAAGTGGATGGTCTCGCCGCCCTCGGTGTGGACCAGCGTCGCCACCGCGTCGTCGGACATCGGGAGGAGGTCGACGTCGAGGTCGAACGCCGCGGCGAGGACGCGGACCGCCTCGGTGAGCGACTTCCCCTCGTCGAGCAGGCCCGTGCGCGTGAGGTGGACCGCGCGGTCGCGGTCGCCGATCTCCATGAACTCGCCGACCGCGGAGAACCGCCGCCAGCGGGCGATCTCGCGGCCAGCGGTCTGCGTCGCGTCGTCGAGGTAGCGCGGGGTCCCCGGCTCGCCGTCGAGCGCGTCGCCCGCGGCGCTCGCGAGGCGGGAGAGCTCCTCGTGGGTCGCGGTCGTGTCGCCGTCGATCCCCCACCACGTCTCGCGGTCGAGGACGCCGCCGCCCGCGAACAGCACGGTGTCGACGTCGGGGCAGACGAGGTGACCGCCGATCTCGACGTCGTCGCCGGTGTTGGCGACGACCGCGGTCTCGGACGGATCGAACACCCGGGCCGCGCCGTCGAGGAGCTTCGGCGTGCCCGTCCCCCCGGCGAGGAAGGTTACCATACCGGCGCAAGGCGACGGTCGGGCTTGTATCCTCGCCTCCGCGGGCGACGAGGTACGACCGGTGCTACCAGTGGCGGTCCCCTCGAGTCACCGTCGCGGGGGCAGTCGACGGAGGCGCTGAAAGCCGCCAATAGGTGTCGAAAGCTACATATCAGACGAACCGAAAGAACCGTCTCGACACCGTCCTGTCCCCTCATGAATTTCACGACCGAAGCACACCTCGATGAATATATCATCGACGGAGAAAACACGGTCTCGTTTTCTGCGTCCGACGGGGAACTCACCTACCGTCGGCCGTCCGCGGACGAACCCGTCTCGATCCCGGTCCGCGATATCACAAGCGTCGAGTTCGAGCGGGACACGAGCCTCCACCGGCACACGTTCCTCGGACTGTTCTTCCTCGTCCTCTCGCTCGTCCTCACCGTCGGCGCTATCGGGCTGGTGTACACCGGACGCGTCGAGACCCGCCCCGAGATCGCGTTCGCGGCGTTCCTCGGGCTGTTCGCGGTCGGCGGCTGGAACACGACCCGCGACTTCCTCTCTCACTCGGACCGCGACGTGATCGACGTCTACGTCAACACCGAGGCGGAAACCCACGTCCTCTGCGGCGAGGTCGGTCACGCCGCGTTCGTCGACGCCTGCGGACAGCTCATCGACTCCGACGTTCCCACGACGAACCGCAACCGAAAGCTCGCGACCGCCCTCGAATAGCGCGGGTCCGTCGCCCGGCCGGGACGCCGCCTCGCCGCGCCGGACTCGCCGGCGGCTATTCGTGTGCGACGCTCGTCTGCATCCCCTCGGTGTTGAACGCGCTCCCGGCCGCGTCTGCGCCCGCCGCGGTCGGGTCGAGGACGATGACGCCCGCCCCCGACCCGGTCAGCTCCTCGAACTCCGCGATCGCCCGGTCCGCCGCCTCCTGCGCCCCGAGGCCGTCATCGAGGTGGCCGACCGCTCGTCGCGAGAGCGTCACCCGCGCGATGTCTTCGCCGGCGCCCGTCGCGCTCGCCCCGCCGGCCTCGGTACAAAAGAAGCCGGAGCCGACCTGCGGCACGTCGCCGACGCGCCCCGCGAGCGCGAACGACCGCCCGCCGGTCGAGGTGACCGCCGCGACGCGCTCCCCGTCGGTCGCGACCGCGCCGACGGTGTCGTGATCGGAGGCGCGGCCCGACGCCTCGACCCCCGTCCCGTCGCCGTCGTCCGGCCGCTCGCCGGCCCGATCGTCGCCCGACCCGAACCGCGACGCGAGCCAGTCGAGGTGCTCCCGCGGGCCGCCCCGCGGCGGGTCCTCCGCCTCGTATCGCTCCCGCGTCTCGTCGGTGAGCAGGGCGGCGCCCGTCTCGACGCCGAACTCCGCCGCGAGTTCGACGGCGTGTTCACCCGAGACGAAGACGTGCGGCGTCTCGTCACGGACGATCCGGGCGACGCTCGCCGCGTGTTCGACGCCCGGCATCGAGCAGGCCGCGCCGATCTCGCGGTCCGAGGTCATCACGCCCGCGTCGGTGCGGACGACGCCGTCGGACTGGACCGCGCCGCCGACGCCCGCGTTGAACCGGGGGTCCGATTCGAGGACGGCGACCGCCGACTCCACCGCGTCGAGCGGCGTCGCGGCGTCGGCGCCGCGCGCGGCCGCCTCGTCGAGGACCGCCTGCCTGGGCTCCGGGTCGTCCGGGGCGCCGCCGGCGCCGCCGTGAACGATGACTCGCATACCGGAGGCTCCCGCGGCGGCCACATAAGCGTCCGGAAGCCGGCGGCGACCGCTGGGGTCGACCGGCCTCCCGCTCCGCCGCCGCAAGACCTATTCCCGCCGCTGGGCGAGTCGGAGCCATCGTGACGACGGCCGATTCCGCCGGCGGCGCCGCCCCACGCCGCGCCGCGTTCCGGCTCCGCGCCGCGCTCCGCCGGCGACTCGGGATTGACCCCCGCGCGCTCGCCGCGTTCCGGATCGCGCTCGGCGCCGTCCTCCTCGTCGACCTCGCGCTCCGGTCGCGGAACCTCGTCGCCTTCTACACGGACGCCGGCGTCCTCCCGCGGGCGACGCTCACCGACGCGTATCCACTCGGCGCCCGCTTCTCGCTCCACGCCGTCTCCGGCGAGGCGTGGGCCGTCGCGCTGCTGTTCCTCGCCGCCGCGCTCGCCGCCGTCGCGCTCGCGGTCGGCCACCGGACCCGCGTCGCGGTCGTCGCCTCCCTGCTCCTGCTCGCGTCGCTTCAGGCGCGGAACCCCTTCGTCCTCAACGCCGGGGACACCCTCCTCCTCCAGCTGCTCGGCGCCGGACTCCTGTGCCCGCTCAGCGCTCGCTGGTCGGTCGACGCGGTCCGCCGCCGCGCCCCCGATGCCGCGGCCCCGCCCAGCGGCGACGGCCGCGACCGCGTCGCGGGCCCCGCATCGGCGCTCCTCCTGACGCTCGCGGTCGTCGTGTACGTCGCCAACGCGGTCGAGAAGCTCCGAGGGTCGATGTGGCCCGGCGGCGAGGCGGTCGCGCGCGTGTTCCGGCTCACCTACCTCCACGGCCCGCTCGGCGGGCTCGTCCCGGAGTGGCCGGCGCTGCTCTCGGCGGCCACCTACGGCTGGCTCGCGCTGCTCGTCGCCTCCCCGCTGCTGGTCGCGGCCGCCGGCCGGGTCCGGGCCGCGCTCGCGGGGACGTTCGTCGCCGCGCACCTCTCGATGGCCGCCGCGCTACAGATCGGCGTGTTCCCCGCGATCTCCGCGACCTCGCTGCTGCCCTTCTTCCCGCCGTTCGTCTGGGACCGCGTCGAGCGCGCGGTCGCCCCCGCCGCCGACCGGCTCCGCCGCCTCGCGGAGCGTCGGACCGGCTCCGCGGGACGACCGGCCGGTTCGCGGTCGCTCCGGGTCCTCCGCGAGGGAGTCGCGGCCGCGATCCCGGTCCTCGCCGCGGTCCTCCTCGTCGCGGTCGTCGCGTGGAACGGGATGGCGCTCGGGGCCGTCGAGACGCCCGACGCGGTCGCGTCGGTGTCCGACCCGACGGAGGGCGGCTGGACCATGTTCGCGCCGAACCCGCCCTCGACCGACGCGCGCGTGTCGGCGACCGCCGCGACCGCCGACGGCGACCGGATCGACGCGCTGTATGGCGACCGCGTCGCGCGCGACCGACCGCCCTCCGACGCCCGCGCGTACCCGACCGCGCGCTGGCGGAAGCTCCTCACGGCGCTCGCGAACAACCCTGACTCGGCCCGCGTCGACCCGCTGCTCGCGCACCTCTGCGACCGGGCGGGGGGCTTCGCCGAGGGTGGAGACGGCGCGATCCGGTCGGTCACGGTGTCGGCCGTCGACGTCGACGTGAGGGACGGGGAGACGCGGGTCGACGAACTCGGGACGCGCTCGTGCTCGGCGCCGTGAACGGGGCGCGAGACTCGATCGCGGACGTTTACTTTCGGACCGCCCGATACCCCTGTCGTGACAGCTCCGGAACCGACCGCGTCGCCGGGAAACTCGACGCCGGTGTCCGTCCTGCTCCCGACCGTCCGCTGGACCGACGCCTGCGACGAGGTGGCGGCCCAGCTCCGCGGGTCCGAGGCGCTCGGCGGTGAGGCGAGCGGCGCGGCCGACGACGACGCGGACGCCGACGAACTCCTCGTGATCTGCGACTCCCCGGACGACCCGGTCGCCGACCGGCGGGGAGACCTGCCGCCCCGCGTCCGGATCGTCATCGCCGGCGAACCGGAGGGGTGTTCCGGCAAGGCCAACGCGATCGCCGCCGGGATGGCGGCGGCCGCGAACGACCGGATCGCCTGGACGGACGACGACTTCCGCCATCCGCCCGACTGGCTGGCGACGCTCGACGCCGACTACGACCGGCAGGGGCCCACCACGGAGGTCCCGGTGTTCGTCGGGCTCGACCCGCTGGCTCGCCTGTTCGAACCCGCGTACGTGATCGGCGGGACGCTCGCGGTGTTCGCGGCCGGCGTCGCGTGGGGCGGCGCGGTAATATTCGAGCGCGAGGACCTCCGCGCCGGGGAGGCGGCGTTCCGCCGGGACCTCCTGCGGACGGTCAGCGACGACGGGACGCTCACCGACCACCTCGACGTGGCGTCGGTCGACCGGACGCGGTACGTCCGGGCGGGCGGGTCGGCCCGGGACTCGCTGGAGCGGTTCGTCCGCTTCCTGACGATCACCCGGTACCACGCCCCCGGGGCGACCGCGTTCAACGCCGCCTTCGGCGTCTCGATGGCGGCGCTCTGCCTGTTCGCGCCGGTCGCCGGGGTGACGCTCGTCACGGCCCTCGCCGGGGCGGCGTACGCCCGGTTCGGGATCCGGCGCGCGACGTTCCTGCTCGCCGCGCCGGGCGTGCTGATCGCGCCCCCGCTGATGGCGTACGCGTTCGCCCGCCGGACGTTCGTCTGGGGCGGGCGCCGCTACCGCTGGCGGTCGCTGTTCGACGTCGAGGTCGAGCCGATCTGACCGCGGGACACCGCGGGGAGGCGTCGGGGCCGCCCGCGGTGAGAACGGGAGAGACTGCGAGAGCGCCCGCGGCGAGAACCGGCAAAGGCTGCGAGCGCGACGCTCACGCCGAAAACGGCAACCACTTTAGGGGGCCACGGAAATCGTCGAACGTTCATGAGTTACGATAAAGTCGACGTCCCTGACGACGGCGAAGCGATCACGCTCGCCGACGAGGAGACCGGCGAGCTGAACGTGCCGTCGAACCCCATCATCCCGATCATCCACGGCGACGGAATCGGCACCGACGTCGGGCCGGCCGCACAGCAGGTGCTCGACGCCGCCGCGGAAGCGACCGGCCGATCCCTCTCGTGGATGCGCGTCTACGCCGGTGCCAGCGCCCGCGAGAAGTACGACGAGAACCTCCCCGAGGACACCGTCTCGGCCATCCGCGACCACCGCGTCGCGATCAAGGGCCCGCTGACGACCCCCGTCGGCGCCGGCTTCCGCTCGCTGAACGTCGCCCTCCGCAAGACGCTCGACCTGTTCGCGAACGTCCGTCCCACCTACCACCTCGAGGGCGTCCCGTCCCCCGTCAAGAGCCCCGGGGAGATGGACATGGTCACGTTCCGCGAGAACACCGAGGACGTCTACGCCGGCGTCGAGTGGGAGGCCGGTAGTGAGGGCGCGGAGCAGGTACGCGACTTCCTCGAGGACGACATGGGCATCGCGGACGTCATCCACGACGGTCCGGTCGGTATCGGCGTCAAGCCCATCTCCGAGTTCGGCTCCAAGCGCCTCATCCGCGAGGCCGTCGACTACGCGCTCGCGAACGACCGCGACTCGGTCACGCTCGTCCACAAGGGGAACATCATGAAGTTCACCGAGGGCGCCTTCCGCGACTGGGGCTACGAGGTCGCCGAGGAGGAGTACGGCGACGACGTGATCACCGAGGACCAGCTCTGGGAGGAGCACGACGGCGAGCAGCCGGAGGGCACCCTCGTCGTGAAAGACCGCATCGCGGACAACATGCTCCAGCAGCTGCTGACCCGCACCGACGAGTACTCCGTCATCGCGACGATGAACCTCAACGGCGACTACATGTCCGACGCCGCCGGCGCGCAGATCGGCGGCCTCGGCATCGCGCCCGGCATCAACCGCGGTCACGGCCGCTGTCTCGCCGAGCCCGTCCACGGCTCCGCGCCCAAGTACGCCGGCGAGGACAAGGTGAACCCCACCGCGATGATCCTCTCGGGCCGCGAGATGCTCGACTACCTCGGCTGGTCCGACGCCGCGGACCTCGTGCGCGACGCTGTCGAGGAGACCATCGCCTCGGGCAAGGTCACCTACGACCTCCACCGGCAGATCGAGGGCGGCGAGAAGCTCGCCACCAGCGAGTTCGCGGACGCCGTCGTCGACAAGATCGACGAACTGGCGTAAGGCTCCGTCGTCGACCCCGCGGTCAACGACTCCTCTTCTCTCCAAATCGTCGCTGCGTCCCCGCCTATCCCAACCGCTCGTCGAGGATGAGCCGCGTCTTCGTCGACTTGACCTCGTCCATCTCTCGGGCCTGCGTGATCAGTTCGTTGACCGCGCGCGTGTCGACCGCGTCGACGACGAGGACGACGTCCTCCTCGCCGGACACCTGCCAGACGAAGTCGACCTCCTCCCACTCCACCATCCGCTGGCCGACCGCGTCCGTGTTGACGTTCATCTCCACCGAGATCTCGATCATGGCCTTCACGTTGCCGGTGCGGGTCGTGACCGTGAACCGCTCGATCACGCCCTCGTCCGTCATCCGGTCGACGCGGTTGCGCACGGTCCCCTCGGAGGTCCCCACCCGGTCCGCGATCTCCGTGTACGGGGTCCGCGCGTCCCGTCGCAGGATCGAGAGGATCCGTCTGTCGAGGTCGTCCATACCGATCCGTCTCGGTCCGCCGACTTACCCGTTACGAATATCGTAACTAACCTTCGAACGACGCATTTATTATCCTTTACGCGTACGTTTCTCGTAATGTCGGACGCCTACATCGCGCTGGCCGACGGTCGCGTGCTCGAAGCGCGCGCCCGTGCGCCGGGGCGGACCCGCGGCGAACTAGTGTTCACGACCGCGTACACCGGCTACGAGGAGTCGCTCACCGACCCCTCCTACGCCGAACAGATCCTCACCTTCTCGTACCCCCTCATCGGGAACTACGGCGTCCGAACCGAGCGGTTCGAGTCCGAATCGGTCCGGCCGAACGCGGCGGTCGCCCGCGAGATGACCGACGACGTCGCCGACTGGCTCGCCGCGGAAGGCGTTCCGGCCGTCGACCACGTCGACACCCGCGAAATCGTCACCACCGTCCGCGAGGAGGGCGCGATGGCCTGCGGGATCGCCGCCGGCCCGGACGCGACCGCCGAGGACGCCGTCGAAGCGATGGAGGCGTGTGAGCCGATGAGCGACCACGTCGATATCGGCGCGCAGGTGTCCGTCGCGGAGCCGACCGTCCACGAGGGGGGCGGCGACGCCGACGTGGCCCTCCTCGACTGCGGCGCCAAGGGATCGATCATCTCCTCGCTCACCGACCGCGGCGCGGACGTCCACGTGCTCCCGTACGACGCGGCCCCCGAGGACGTGGCCGCCGTCGGGCCCGACGTGCTCGTCGTCTCGAACGGCCCGGGCGACCCGGAGAACTTCGTCGCGGCCCAGGCGGTCGTCGACGAGTTCGCCGGCGACCTGCCGATGGCCGGCATCTGCCTCGGACAGCAGGTGATCACGAGCGCGCTCGGCGGCTCGACCGAGAAGATGGCGTTCGGCCACCGCGGCGTCAACCAGCCGGTGAAGGACCTCCGCACCGACAAGGTCGTGATGACCACCCAGAACCACGGCTACACGGTCGACGACACCGGCCCGCTGGAGGTGACGCAGGTGAACGTCAACGACGACACCGTCGAGGGGCTCGACAGCGAGGATCTCGACGTGATCACCCGCCAGTACCACCCCGAGGCGAACCCCGGGCCGCACGACTCGCTCGGCTTCTTCGACGAAGTGCTCGACCTGGCGACCTCGTCGCGCCGCGTCGCGGCCGACTGAGCCGACGGTCCGCCCTCCCCGCTCCCGGCGGTTCCGACGCCCTCTGACTGACCACTCGGAGTACCACCCGGTCGGCGCTCGCGACGCCGTCTTCGCTCTCCGCTCTCACCTCTCGGTCCGTCCTTCGGTCTCCGCGCCCCTCGCCGCGGACCGGCGACGTTTTCTCCCGTCCCCCCGCACACCGTCGTATGCCAACCGAGATCCTGCTCACCAACGACGACGGGATCGACGCCGTCGGGCTTCGGGCGCTCGCGGACGCGCTCTCGCGCGACCACGACGTGACGGTCGTCGCGCCCGCGACGAACCAGTCCGGCGTCGGCGGCGCGCGCTCGTGGTGGGACACGACGGTCGACTACACCGAGACGGACCGCGGCTACGCGGTCGAGGGGACTCCCGCGGACTGCGTCGCGGTCGCGGACGTGGCGCTCGGGCTCGACCCCGACGTGGTCGTCTCCGGCTGCAACCACGGCCCGAACATCGGCGCGCACATCCTCGGGCAGTCCGGCACCGTCGGCGCCGCGATGGAGGCCTCGTTCCTCGGCACGCCCGCGATCGCCGTGTCGCTGTACGACCGCGGGAACCTCCCCGTGCCGCCGACGCTCGACAACGGCGACTTCGCGGTCGCCGGCGAGGTCGTCGCCGACCTGATCGACCGCGCCGAACGCGACGCCGGCGACGGCGCCCTCGAACTCCCGTTCGGCGCCGACGTGTTGAACGTCAACGTCCCGGCGGCGGACGACGAGGCCGCGGAGGACCCCACCTACCGGCTGACCGAGCCCGCCCGCGGCTTCGACGTGATCGAGTTCCGCCCGGGCGAGGAGGGACCCGACGACGAGAACGTCCCCGAGGGCTGGGAGTTCGGCGAGCGCCGCGGCGAGATGGGGATGGAACTGCGGGACCGCTTCTGGCGGGAGTTCCTGCGCGGCGACGTGGCGGACGATCCCGGGTCGGACCGCCGCGCGGCCGTGGAGGGCGAAGTGAGCATCTCCCCGCTGTCGAGTTCGCGCGCCGTCGCGGGCGAAAAGGCGGGCGAACTCGTCGAGCCGGTTCGAGGCGCAGAGACGGGAGCCGATTAACGGCGGTCGTCGGTCGGAGTACGACCACTATCGACCACTTCAGCGGCGCGGTCTGCCGATTTAGCGGCGCGGTCTATCGATTCAGCGACGCCGCCGGGGCCGTCGCCCGCTCCCGCTGAACTCCGCGGCGAGCCGACCGAGGTACCACACGACGACCAGCCCGACGAGGAAGCCGCCGCCGAGCGCGGCGAGCAACTGGAGGGGCGACGGGTCCAACTGGAGGGCGAGGAGCGGCGGCGAGGCCGTGACGATCGCGAGCAGCGCGATCCTGATCTTCCGGTTCCCCGCGTCCCGTTCGGACTCGGAGATGGGTCCTACCACCGCGATCCCCTCATCTGTGTTCCGACGACTCCCGGCGCGACGCTCATGCGCCCACCACGTCCCCGGCGAACATCAAGGCGACGAACCGAACCCGTTCGTCCGAGTCCGGTGCCGCCGGAGCGACCGCGGAACGATCGTCGTCCCGGACCGTCCGTCGGACGTGCCCACGGCGACGGTCGATCGGTGGGTTCGGTCCCGCACGGTCAAAAGACTCTCGACCGTTCACGCCGTCTCTGGGCTCTCTCCGCCGTGAACGGTCTGGGTCGTTTAAGACCGTTCGGCGGCTCGTGTCGAGTGCCCCTACCCGCCGTTCCGGTGCGACGGGCGCCGCGGCGACGCCGCCCGCGCCCCGCGTCGCCCGCTCCGCTCCGGGACTCGCCCCTCCCCGCCGTTTCGCGGCGTTTTTGACCCGACCCCGACAAGCGAGCGGCATGGACGACGAACTCCGCGAGCGCGTCGCGGCGGCCGGCGAGGCCGCGGCGCTTTTCAACGCGCTCAAACACGGCAGCGACCCGGACGTGGGCGCGATCATGGGGCCGATCATGGGCGAGAACCCCGAGTTCCGCCCGCACGGCGACGAGATCCCGGGCGTCCTCGCGCCGGTCGTCGAGGAGGTCGGCGAGATGGACGAGGCGGCCCGCCGGGAGCGGCTCGGCGAACTCGCCCCCGATAAGCTCGCGGAGCTGGAGGCCGACGACGAGGACGACGACCGCGTCCTCCCCGATCTCCCGAACGCCGAGGACGGCGAGGTCGTGATGCGCGCCGCGCCGAACCCCAACGGCCCGTGGCACGTCGGCCACGCGCGGATGCCCGCCGTCATCGGGACGTACAAGGAGCGCTACGACGGCGAGTTCATCTGCCGGTTCGACGACACCGACCCGGAGACGAAACGCCCCGACTTAGACGCGTACGACGCCATCCTGGACGACATCGAGTACCTCGGCTTCGAGCCCGACCGCGTGCTCTACGCCTCCGACCGGCTGGAGACGTACTACGAGCACGCCCGCGACCTGATCGACGCCGGCGGCGCGTACACCTGCTCGTGCTCCGGCGACGACTTCTCCGAGCTGAAGAACGCGGGCGAGGCGTGCCCGCACCGCGAGAAGGACGCCGAGACGGTCCGCGAGGAGTTCGCGGCCATGGTCGACGGCGAGTACGGCTCGGGAGAGATGGTCCTCCGCGTGAAGACCGACATCGAGCACAAGAACCCCGCGCTGCGCGACTGGGTCGCCTTCCGGATGATCGACACGCCCCACCCGCGCGAGGCGGCCGCCGACTACCGCTGCTGGCCCATGCTCGACTTCCAGTCCGGCGTCGACGACCACCTCACTGGCGTCACCCACATCATCCGCGGCATCGACCTTCAGGACTCCGCGAAGCGCCAGCGGTTCGTCTACGACTACTTCGACTGGGAGTACCCCGAGGTGCTCCACTGGGGCCACGTCCAGGTCGACGAGTACGACGTGACGCTCTCCACCTCGACGATCAAGGGGCTCATCGCGGACGGCGAACTGACGGGCTGGGACGACCCGCGCGCCCCGACCATTCGGTCGATGCGCCGTCGCGGGCTCCGGGGGCAGGCCTTGGTCGACTCGATGACGGAGCTGGGGATGTCGACCTCCGACGTCGACCTCGCGATGTCGTCCGTCTACGCGCATAACCGCGACCTCGTCGACGACGAGGCGGACCGCTACTTCTTCGTCCGCGACCGCGACGACGCGCCCGCCGTGGCGCTCCCGGTCGTCGACGGCGACGCGCCCGCGCCCGCGGCCGGCCATCCGCCGCTCCACCCCGACCACGAGGACCGTGGCGACCGCGAGGTGCCCGCCGGTCGGGTCCTCGTCGAGTCCCCCGACCTCCCGAGCGAGGGCGAGCGCGTCTGGCTCAAGGGGTACGGCTGCGTCCGGTACGAGGGCGACGAGCTCGCCTTCGTCGACGACGGCATCGAGGTCGTCCGCGAGGGGGACGTGGACGTGGTCCACTGGGCGCCCGCTGAGGAGGGCCTCGACACGCTCCTCCGGACCGTCGACGGCGACGTGCGCGGGATCGCCGAACCCGCGCTCGCCGACGTCGGCCCCGACACGGTCGTCCAGTTCGTGCGCGTCGGCTTCGCCCGGATCGACGGGTTCAATCCCGAGGCGACCGACGAGGAGGACGGCCCGAACGGAACCGAGGACCTGCTGGCGTACTACGCGCACCCGTAGGCCGAGGTCGGCGATGTCCGGCCGCCCGGCGGCGCTGCGCTCGGTCGACCGAATCCGTTCGTCGGGGCATTTAAACCCACGACCGGCGAAGCGAGGGCAACGATGGCCATCGACTCGAACTTCGAAGCGAACCGCGAGCGGGTCGGCGAGGAGGACGGCGTCGCCGTGTGGGGGCCCGTCGAGCCGCCGGAGAAACAGGGGATCCGCGGCACCCACGTCGCGGTCGACTTCGACATCTGTCTCGCCGACGGCGCGTGTCTGGAGGACTGTCCGGTCGACGTGTTCGAGTGGACCGACACCCCCGACCACCCCGAGTCCGAGCGGAAGGCGAACCCCGCCGACGAGGACCAGTGTATCGACTGTATGCTCTGCGTCGACGTCTGTCCGGTCGACGCCATCGACGTGGACCCCGGGCGCGAAAACCGGTTATAATCGGCTGTAAGTGGTCGTTTTTGAGGCCGTGTGGTCTCTGTCGACCGAGTCCCCGTGTTCTGATTGATCCACATTGGATCGACTGCGAACCCCTCCGAAGCCCCAGCCGCGAGGCCGCCGGACGCTCGCCGTGCGCTTCACTCGGTCGCTCACCGCGTTCTTCCCTGCGGTGCTTGCGTCGCCTGCGTTCGCCTCGCGACTGCCCCTTTGAGTCCCGCCCCGACCGCACAGCACGGCACCTCACGCCTCCCCAGCCTCGCGGTTCGCGCTCTCCGAGCGCGAACTGTGTCCCTCGCGCGTGCTCCTCATCCCCTACGGGCGTTCGGAGGCACGCGCCACCGCAGACCTGTTAGCAAGCGGCCGTAGCCGATCCGCTCATTCGCCGGTGAACCGCTCCCGTTCCGCGAGCGCGAAGTCGGTCCCGTACCGCTCCACGAGGGGGGTGTAGGCGTCGCCGAGCGCCCGCATACACGCGCTCGTCGAGGCGAAGCCGAGGTCGTCGGCGACTTCCTCCCACGGCCGGCCTTGGAGGACCTTCCGAACGAGCAGGCGCTCCGCCCGGTCGTCGAGGTCGGTCCCCTCGACCAGCGCCGCGAGCGCGAGGTCGCGGAACGCGCCGGGCGCGCTGTCGTACATCCCCGGCCCGACCGACGCCCCGACGACGGAGCGCCACTCGGTCTCGGTGAGATCGACCGGGACGGAGGCGGAACACGCACCCAGCGCGCCGCGGATCACGTCCGGGTCGACGTCGCGGTGCGCGTCGGAGAGCCCGTCGCGCTCGCGGTCCCGGAAGGCGACCGCGTGGCGGGCGAGCAGGTCGCGCCCGGCCGCGGTCTCCGGGCGCAGCATGATCGCGGAGTGCTCCCCCGAGGCGTCGTTGCGGCTCGTCGAGAGGTGGCCGATCCGGTATCCCGCGCGCTTCCAGAAGCGGAGCAGGCGCGGCGTCGCGCCGTAGCCGACCGAGAAGTAGTCGACCGGCTCTCCGTCGTCGTGAGTCGCTTCGCCGTCGCCCGCCACTTGCCCCCCGAACTCCGCGTGGACCTCGTCGAGCAGCCGCGAGCCGAACCCGGCGTCCCGGAGCGCGTGGTGGGTCGCGATCCGGACCGTTCGCAGGCCGCGCGGGGCGGCGGCGTCCTCGTCGCGGAGTTGGCTCGTGAGCACGTCCGGCACCATGTTGCCGCGGACGCGCTCGCCCTCGTACATCCGCCGCCGCGTCTCGGGGTCGAGCCCGCCCTCCCGCGCGAGGAGCGCGACCGCGACGACCCGGTCGTCCGCGACGAGCGCGCGCGCGACGAGGTTCGGCGCGTCGAGCAGCCGCGCGAGGTCGTTCGGCTCCGTCCGGTAGTGTGCGGTGACGAGCAGCCCGAACGCCTCGCCGAGCAGCGTCTCGTCCGCGCGCAGTTCCTCCGGGTCGAGCGCCCGATACGTCGCGTCGTCGACCGACGCGTCCGCGACCGCGTCGTCGACCGCCGGGCGAGCGTCCAACAGGAGCGCCCGCGACGCCCACGCCTCCACCGGGTCGTTCCGCGCGTACCGGATCGGCTCGTCGAGCCGCACGTCTCGGACCGCGAACCGCGAGCCGACCAGCCGCTCCCGGAACCGGACCGCGAACCCGCGGCCCGCCCCCTCGTAGCCGTGGACCGTCGTACAGAACGCGACCGCGGGCGCGTCGAGGAACCCCTCCAGCAGCCGCACCGGGAGCGCCGCCGCCTCGTCGACGACCGCCGCGTCCGCCTCGCCCGCCGCCGCCGCGGCGGCCGCCGGCGGCAGGAAGCGTACCCAACCTCCCGCCGGCGTCCGGAGGTCGCGGTCGTCCGCATCGCCGTCGCGGTCGATCCCGTCGCGTTCCCAATCGGTCTCGCTCTCGATCAGCTCTCGGGCACGCGCGAACACCTCCGCGGCGTTCCGGAACGCGGGCGCGGTGACGAGCACGTCGGCGCCGCCGAGCGCGAGCGCGCCCGCCGCGATCCCGGCCGCGCTCGACTTCCCGCGCCCGCGGTTGGACTCGACGACGACCGCCGATCCGGGGTCGGCGAGCGCCTCGAAGGCCCGCACCGCGCGGGCCTGGTCGTCCGTGAGACAGGCGCCGTACGCGGCCGCGGGGAACGCCGCACCCGGCGGCGGGCTCGGCGCGTCGCGGTCGTCCGCGTCGTCGGGTTCGCCCTCGCCACCGCGTTCGTCCCCACCGCCGCGCTCGTCGCCTTTCTCCGCGGTCAGGCCGTCTCGTTCGAGGGCGTCGCCCGCGGGGTCGTCCCCCAGTGCGACGACCGCGATTCCGGGGTGCGTCCGGAGCGTCGAGACGAGGCGCTCGCGGAACCGCCCGGTCACGTCGCCGACGCCGTACGGGGGGACCGCGAGCGAGTCGTCGAAGCGGTCGCGGACCCCGGGCCAGTCGTCGAGGAGGGGTGTGAGGAGGATCAGCAGCCCACCGCCGTCGACGGCGCCGACCGCTCGGCCGAGCGCGTTGGGGACGAACTGCCCGTGGCAGTCGAGGACGACCGCCTCGCGGGTGCGTCCGAGCAGCTCGTCGGCGCTCCGCGGGCGGTGCTCCTCGAACCGGAACCCCTCCCGGGTCGAGACGAGCGAGACCGCCTCGTCGTCGACGCCGAGGGACACTATCGCGTCGTAGGCGGCGTCGGTTCCCCGGTCGCGGTCGCCCGCCAGCCCGAGGACGCGCCGCTCGTTCGTCCGCTCGGCCTCGGCGCGCAGCTCGCGCGCGACCGCCGCGATCATCTCCGCTCGTGGTTGCCGAGGCGCGGTCATGTGTCTTCCCCTCCGCGCGTCGCCGAGGCGAGTTGCTCGTTCACGACGCTCCGGCGACGCCGGCAAAGGCGGGAGGCTTACGGCCGCGCGGCGCGTCACTCCCGGCATGACCACGGTCACGCTCATCGGGACTCGGCTCGCGGACGTGGGCCGCGAGTTCGTCTACGAAGGGGAATCGGCCGGCTGCGAAGGGTGTCCCTACCGCGGCCAGTGTCTCAACCTCACCGAGGGGAAGCGGTACCGGGTGACAGACATCCGCGAGAACGCCCAGACGCTCGACTGCGCCGTCCACGACGCGGGCGTCCGCGCGGTCGAGGTCGAGCCCGCGTCGGTCCCGGCGAACGTCCCGTCGAAGCGCGCGTACGCCGGGAGCAAGGCGTCGCTCGCCGGTCCCTGCCCGCACACCGAGTGCCCGAGCCACGGCTACTGCGTCCCCGACGGCGCCGACTTCGACGAGGAGCGCGTCATCGATCAGGTGCTCGGCGACCCCCCGCACGAGACGTGCGCGCTCGACCGCGACCTGACGCTCGTGGAGTTCCGCGCGGAGGAGTGAGTCCGGCCGCGGGGCCGCTCCCTTCGCTTACAGCGAGGTGATCGCGTTCAGCGTGATCCGGATCGCGCGCTCGACGTTGTCCTTCGCCTTCTCCGGTAGTTCGTCGTCGGAGTCTGCCCCCTTCTGCGTGCCCGCGACGAGGTTACCGTCCACCGTACAGATGGCGCCCGCCGCGAGCCCCTTGCGCCGCGCGAGCGAGAAGACGGTCGCCGCCTCCATCTCGATCGCGAGCAGGTTCGCGTCGTTCCAGTCCTCGACGTACTCGTCGTCCTCGTTGTAGAACGCGTCGTCCGAGACGATGGGGCCGACGTGGATCTCCTCGTCGTTGTCCTCGGCCGCATCGACCAAGCCGGTGAGTACGTCGTAGTCCGGGACCGCCGGGTAGTTCGCCGACTCGTACCGCTTGCTCGTCCCCTCCTCCTTGGCCGCGCCCGTCGCGACGACCATGTCGCCGACCTCCATCTCCGGCTGGAGCGCGCCGCAGGTGCCACACCGGACGAACGTCTCCACGCCGACCCGCGAGAGCTCCTCCACGGCGATGGCGGCCGACGGGCAGCCGATCCCGGTCGAGCAGATCGTGAGGTCGACCCCGTCGTAGGTCGCGTTGACGACTTTGTACTCGCGGTTCTGCGCGACGACCTCGCTGTCGTCACACAGGTCGGCGATCCGGTCGACGCGACCCGGATCGCCCGGGATGACCGCGATCTCGTGGACATCGCCCTCCTCGACCAGCAGGTGCGGCTGTTTCGCCATACGCGCCGCAACAGCGGCCGCGCGCAAAAACGGACCGGTCGGCGGGCGGGGATCACGCCGCAAACACATTTGATATCGCGCTATGCGATTTACAACAGCGATCGAACGGCCGCGGTCCCCCTCAGGCTGGACCACCGACTCCACCGGATCGGGCCGTTTTATCGCCCGAGGCCGCGACGTTCGACTATGACCGACGCTGACGCCTCCGCCGGTTTCGGTTCGACGCTCGGTGCGCTCACCGTCGCGTTCCTCCTCGTGACACTCGTCGCCGGGACGCTGCTTGGCTTCAACTGGACGCAGGCGGTGTTGCTCGGCGGGTTCGCTGGCGTCGTGGCGGTCGGGTCGGCGTGGCTGACCGAGCGACGGACGGGCGGATGAACCGAACGACGGGCGAACGGATGAACCGAACGACGGGCGAACGGATGAACCGAGCGACGGACGGGCGGATGATCCCCGGTCTCCGCAGTTGTCGTCCGAGTATCGTGACTGAGAGGTCGACGGAGACTTTTATACCCGCTCGGCGTCGACACCGCACAATGCGATTCAGTCGCGACCGTCGAGGCCAGTCGGTCGTGGTCGGGACGGTGATCCTGTTCGGGTTCCTGATCGTTGCGCTCGGAATCTTCCAGATTCAAGTCGTCCCGACGGAGAACGCGAACGTCGAGTTCGAACACAGCCAGCAGGTCGAGGACGACTTCGGCGACCTCCGCAACGACGTCCTCCGCGCCGGTTCGACGGGCTCGACCGGGTCGACGCAGGTCCGCCTCGGCACGCGGTACCCGGCCCGGACGTTCTTCATCAACCCGCCGCCCGTGTCGGGGTCGCTCGAAACGGAGCCGACGGGGCCGATACGGGTCTTGAACGCGACGGTCGGAGACGGCGCCCACCAGAACGCCCGCGACTTCTGGAACACGAGTCCCTCGTTCGAGACGCGCTCGCTCCGCTACGACGCGGAGTACAACGAGTTCGACGGCGCCCCCGAACTCGTCTACGAGCACTCCGTCGTCGCCGCCGAGTTCGACGACGCGGTCCTGCTCCGGACCGGCCAGACGGTCGTCTCCGAGGAGCGGATCTCGCTGACCGCGCTGAGCGGCTCGGTGTCGGAAACCGGCGTCGTTCCGCGTAGCGTCGACCCGCGCGCCGTCTCCGCGAGCGACACCACGGTTCCGCTCGAACCGAGAGGCGGGCAGATCACCCTCGAACTCCCGACCGCGGTCGGGAACGCCTCCGCCCTCGCGGAGCGCTGGAATGGTGCGCTCCCGGCGGGCGCGACCGCAACGCGGAACGCGACCGGCGAGGCGATCAACGTCACGCTGGCGAACGGTTCGGATCCTTATCGGCTGGCGCTCTCCGAGGTGTCGCTCGACGCGACCGGAAAGACGGAGCCGGCGTACGTCGTGCCGGTCGGCTCCGAGAGCGCCGCGGTCGGAGAGACGGTCACAGTCGAGGTGCGCGACCGGTACAACAACCCGGTGCCCGACGCGACGGTCGCGTTCGACGGCGCGAACCGCACCACCGGCGACGGGGGGCGCGCGTTCTTCGAAGTTAACGAGACCGAGGCCCTCATCGCGACGATCAACGGGACCGGCGGGCCGACCTACGAGCGGGTCACCTTCGACGTGTCAGAGGGCGGCGGCACAGCCGGAAATCAGACGTTCGATGTCAGGTGGATACCATCGTCGCCGGTGAACGCCACTGAGAACACCGATACGGATCTCGAAGTTCAGATATTTGACCGACAGAGCGGGGATCTGATTAACGACGCCACAATAGATTATTCTTTCGCACCGCTACAAAACGGGGGCTCTCCGAGTTTGAACCCACTATCATCTCCAGAACACGACGGCTCTGACACCCTCGTCTTCTCCCCGAACAACGCGGACGTCGGTGATGAATTCCACGTGTACGCAGCAGCGGGTGACGATGTCGATAGACTCCTGGTGCGAGTCATCGAGAGCGGTCAAGGAACGATGGCCGACCGCACGACTGTAACCGGAGAAGACACGGCGGGTGGAAACAACGATGTCACGTTCACCATCGGATCGTCCGGTCCGGACACACAAAGCATCGAAATAACCGACATCACAGTTGAGTCGGTTGAGACCAACACAGGGAATACCGATGTCGATAACGTCGAAGACACCGAAGGTGACACGTTCGTCAATGCTGGAACTGACACCACGTTAGTCAGCGGGCAAATTGATGTCGGCACTACGGCGACGCTGAGCCCTACGCTCCAGATCACGGGCGGAAACAGCGCGGACGTCCGGCTCGGCCAGTTCAGGGACAGTAACCAGAACGCGAACATGAACAAGGCAAACGTCGAACTAACTCTCCAATTTAGTGATGGGAGCAGTAAGACATTCCTGCTGACCCTCTAACCGAACGGCCTCAGCTGACGGGATTATATCGGGCCATCTCTCCATGACCGACGTATTTTATCAAAAGGTAATTCAAGTTCACGAGCGATCAATTGCGACCGCGGTAAAGAACGCGGTATTAAGATCTAACCGAGTAGCTGAGACTATGCGTAAAAACGGCTGATCTTGAAATAAATTGGCTGGGATCAAATCGTTATTTAGCAGGAAGTCGACACCAAACTCGGTTCGCGAACACTGACTGAATAGGACTCAGATACCTCTCTCGATCTGAAAAGAATCGATTCCAACAGAACGTCACAGTCTGATACGAGGCACGCCGGAACAGCGATGAACTCTCAGTGGGCTACCAACGGCTAGTTGGGTAGCAGTAAGTCTCAGTTTCTACGCTTATCGCTGTTGATATCTGCGACCGCATAATAAAATACCGCACCGGAAATAGTTGACCTGACTGTTCTCTCTATGCCTCGCCCCGCAACCGCCCGCGCTCAGTCCGAGACGGTCGGAATCATCCTCCTGCTCGCCGTCTTCGTCGTGAGCGCCAGCGCGATCGGGGTTGCCTACGTCGGCGGCGTAGGATCTAACGTCGACGAGGTTGTCGTCTCCGCGGACTTGAGCGCGGACGGGAGCGACCTCCGGGTCGACCACTTGGGAGGCGACGCGCTCCCGAACGACGAGCTGACGGTCGTCGTCAGGACGGACGGCAACGCGACTCGCTACCCGTTCGCGCCCCCGCCGGGCGAGTTCGGTCCGGGCGACCGCCGCACGTTTTCGGACGCGCTCGTCGCGAACGCGTCGAACGAGGTCCGGCTCTACCACGACGGTTCGGGCGGGGAGATCGAGCGGGCGACGCTGACGCCGGCGCCCGAACCGAGCGTCGAGACCGGCGCGATCGAGGGGACCGTCCTCGGCCCCGGCGCGAGGTCGATGCGGGTCGCCTCGGGTGCGTCGCTCGGACTTCGGCAGGTGGCCACTCCCCTCTCGGGCGCGACGGTCGTCGTCGACGGCGCCGGTCGCGTCGCCGAGACCCGGACCGGATCCGGTGGGGGATATCGGATCGACGGGCTCGCACCGGGCGAGTACGACCTCTCAGTGACCGCGCCCGGTTTCCTCGCGGTGACACGGTCCGTCACCGTCGAAGCTAACCGGACGAAGACTGTCAACGTCACGCTCGATCCCATCGAACCCGCCGAGTTCGAGGTCCGGATCGACGATACCGAGGCTCGCGTCGTCGGCACCGAGCCGGTCACCGTGAACGCGACCGTCGAGAACGTCGGCGACGAGGAGGGGACCCAGCGGATCGAGTTTTCCGTGGCCGGCGCTGTCGTCGAGTCAGAGCCACTCACGCTCCCCGGCGGCGAGCGGCGAGAGCTCTCCATCACGTGGCGTCCCGACCCGACGGACGTCGGAACGGTCGAACTCGCGGTCGCGAGCGAGAACGACACGGCGACGACGACCGTCGAAGTGCTTGCTCCCGAGAGCGACGGCGTCGCGTACGTCGACCGTGACGGGGACGGGACCGCCGACGAGACGTTCTCTGCGGCGGAGTTGGCGGATCGCGGTGAGTTCGACGGCCACCTCGTCATCTTTGACGACGCAGAGATCCGTGGGGAATTCTCTGCTGAGGCCGACCGCATCACGGTTCGAGATGGGGTCTTGCTGTCGGCGGAGTCGGTCGACCTTGACGCGGACGGGGATGTCTCAATCGCTGGCGCGAGGATAGACGCCTCGTTCACCGGCTGGCTCGGTCTGTCCGGCGGCGACATCGATATCGACTCGGGCGGCCGAATCGCCGCCCGCGGGGCTACGGTCACCACTACGGCGCTCGTGGCTCCCGGCGACGTCGACCTGTCCGCCGCGGACGATATCGACCTCACGAACGGCGTGTTCAGCGCCCAGGCGACCGCGCTCGGATCCGACGGCGCGATCGCGATCGCGTCTGACGGCGGAACCGTCACGACCGACGGCGCGTGGTTCGCTCCCGATCCGACCGTTGAAGCCGGTGACGAGGACTGAGGCCGATCGCCGCGCTCGCATCCCGCTTCCTCGCTAGAGTCTCCGCCTGTGTTCCACAATCAACGTACTTCTCATCGACAAAGCCATATGCCGGCCGCATGAACGTCCGTGTATGACCGCAGTCGGGATCGACGGCATCGAGATCTGGACCGGGAAGCTCAAACTCGACCTGCCGGGCACGTTCGCGCCGGAGAAGGGCGACGACCCCGAGAAGTACACGAAGGGGCTCGGGCTCACTAACTCCTCGTTCCCCGACGTGTACGAGGACATCGTCACGATGGGCGCGAACGCCGCGAAGGGGCTGATGGACCGGAAAGGGCTCGAACCCGAGGACGTCGGCCGGATCGACGTCGCCACCGAGTCGGCGTTCGACCACTCGAAGCCCGTGTCGACGTATATCGCCGGCTGCCTCGAACAGGTGTACGACGGCGACTTCACCCACGCCAACAAGGGCGAGCGCAAGTTCGCCTGCCTCGCCGGAACGCAGGCCATTGACGACGCGTACAACTGGATTCGCGCCGGCCGGAACCGCGACCGCCCCGCGCTCGTCATCACCACGGACACGGCGCTGTACGCTCGCGGTGACCCCGGCGAGGCGACGCAGGGCGCCGGCGCCGTCGCGATGCTGATCGACGAGGACCCTTCGATCGTCGAGCTCTCGACGGATCAGGGGTACGGCTCGAAGGACGAGACTGACTTCCTCAAGCCGAACCAGCAGTTCCCCAGCGTCGACGGGAAGCGGTCGGTCCAGGTGTACCTCTCCCGGATGCGCGAGGCCCTCGAAGACTACGAGTCCGTCACGGACGACATCGAGCTGGAAGCCTTCGCGTACGCGCCGTTCCATACGCCGTTCCCCGGCATGGTCCGGAAGGCGGCGCTCCTCGCCTACCGTCACGTCATCCGCGATACAGCACACGAGGACGCGCTCGCCGACGAGATCGGCCGCCAGCCCCGCGAAGGCGAGTACGACGACCGGGAGGCCTACGAGGAGGCGATCCGCGGGTACATGGACGAGTTAAAGACCACCGAGCAGTACCAGACGTGGTACGACACGGCAGTCGAGCCGACGCTCGGCCTCTCTCGCGAGGTCGGCAACTGGTACACCAGTTCGGTCCACATTGCCCGCGTGAGCGCCCTCCGAGACGCCCTGACCCGCGACCGCGAGTTCGTCGGCGACACGCTGCTCGTCGCTTCCTACGGCTCGGGCGCGCAGGCCGAGATCCACGCCGAGACGATCCGAGAGGGGTGGCGCGCCGAGATCGAGAGGCTCGACATCGACGACCAGCTCGACGCCCGCTACGACCTGACGTGGGAGGAGTACGAGGACGTCCACGACGTCCACGAGTACGACGCCGACCTCGGGCGCGAGGTCGAGGAGTTCACCCAGCCCGACGGGGAGTTCGTCTTCACCGGCTGGGGGCGGATGAACGAGCGCCAGTACGAGTACGCCGAGTAGCGCCGCGACCGCCGCTGACCGGCACGCTCACCGAACCGTGAGTCATCCGCAGCGGCCCGCAATCCCGTGAAAACGGCTCACACGGGTCGTTCGCGATACGATGCTTTTAAACGACGCTGGCGTGAATCGACACACAATGGTGACCATCTACGACGTGCCGGCCGACGACCTCATCGAGGCCGTCGCCGCCCGCCTCGAGGACCGGATCGAAGAGCCCGACTGGGTCGAGTTCGCCAAAAGCGGCGCAGGCAAGGAGCTCCCGCCGGAGCAGGACGACTTCTGGTACGTCCGATCCGCGAGCCTCCTGCGAAAGGTCGCGCAGAACGAGCCGATTGGCATCGAGCGGCTCGCGACCGAGTACGGCTCGAAGAAGCGCGGCTCCAATCGCTACATCGTCCGCCCCGGCGAGCACGAGGGGGGCTCGCGTAAGCTCATCCGTTCGTCGCTCCAGGCGCTCGAAGAGGACGGGCTCGTCACGACCGCCTCCGGCGAGGGTCGCCGCCTCTCCGACGAGGGCGAGGCGTTCCTCTCCGAGGTCGCGACCGAGGTCTTCGAGGACCTCGACCGTCCGGAACTCGAACGCTACGCGTAAACCGATATCTCTGTTTCTGGCCGCTTTACCGCCGTAGCGACTGCTTTCTCGGTCACATCGCACGCGTCTCGCAAGCGGCTGCTTCGTCTCGCGAGTTCGCCCGTTGCGCACGTCGTAAACCAAACACCGCTATACAAAATCTGATATCGGGTAAATCGACACATACGCGTCGGCCTTCTTCTCCTCGGACGCTCTCCTTCGGTCGCTCCCCCGCTACCTTCTTGATCCCGCGTCTCGGAGTGCCGGCGTGAGTCGCGCATGACGGAGTCACGCGTCGGCACGGTCGAACGAATTCACGTCGCCTCTGGGACGGGCGGCGACCCGGAGCCCCGGGAGGCGGTCGAGGCGGTCGCGGACCGCGGGCTCCGCGGCGACCGCTACTTCGACGGCGACGGGATCTACAACGAGCAGTCGGAGTTGGAGCCGAGCGACATCACGCTGATTGAGGCCGAGACGCTTGCGGCCGCGGCCGCCGAACACGGCGTCGACCTAGAGGCGGGCGCGCACCGGCGCAACGTCACGACGCGTGGTGTCGACCTCGGGGAGCTCGTCGGCGAGCGGTTCCGGGTCGGCGAAGCGACCGTCGAGGGGACGGGTCGCTGCGAGCCCTGCGGCTACATGGCCGATCTCGCGGAGGAGTCCGACGCGGTGACCGCGCTCGACGGTCGCGGCGGGCTCGACGCCCGCATCGTGGAGTCGGGAACGGTAGCGGTCGGCGACGAGATCGTCTGGTAGCGACCGACCCCGGGTTATCCGGTGTTTTTCATCCCGGCGGCGATGCCGTTGACGGTGAGCCGCAGGGTGCGCTCCTCCTCGTCGGTGCGGTGGGTGCGTCCGAGCAGGTTCGCCTGGAGGAGGTTCAGGGGGTCGACGTAGGGGTTCCGGCGGTCGAGGCTCTCTTCGAGCCACTCGCGGCGGAGCAGCTGGTCGCGGCCGCTGATCGACAACACTAGCTCGCGGCCGCGCTCGTACTCGTCGACGAGTTCGGGGAAGAAGCGCTCGCGGAGCTCGTCGTCGGCGAGGTCGGCGTACTCGGCGGCGATTTCCGGCTCAGTGCGCGCGAGCGCCAGCGAGGCGTTGTCGAGCGTGGTCCGGAAGAACGGCCACTCGTCGAACATCTCGCGGAGCGTCTCCATCCCCTCCTCCTCGCCGACCTCGTCGAGGTAGGCGTCGATCCCCGAGGCGATCGCGTACCAGCCGGGGAGGATGAGCCGCGTCTGGGTCCACGAGAACACCCACGGGATCGCGCGGAGGTCCTCGACGCTGCGCTCGCCGGAGCGGGAGGCGGGCCGGGAGCCGAGGTTGAGGTCCTCGACGACGCTGATCGGCGTCGCCTGCTCGAAGTAGGAGACGAATCCGTCGCTGTTCAGCAGTTCCCGGTACGTCTCCCGGGCGGCGGGCGCCATGACCTCCATCGCCTCCACCCAGCGGTCCGGGACGTTCTCGACCGGCTCCTCGTTCGCCTCCTTCCGGGCGCGGATCTGGGCGTCCAGCATCTGTTCGAGCTCGCGCTCGGCGATCCGCGGGTTGGCGTACTTCTCGGCGATCGCCTCCCCCTGCTCGGTGAACTTCACCTGTCCGGTGACGGTCTCGTTCGGGAGCGCGGTCAGCGCCTCGTTCATCGGGCCGCCGCCGCGCGAGATGGAGCCGCCGCGGCCGTGGAACAGCCGGAGGGTGACCTCCTCCTCGCGGCAGAACCGGGCGATCCGGCGCTGGTTCTCGTAGAGGTCCCAGTTCGCGGCGAGGAATCCGTTCTCCTTGTTGGAGTCGGAGTAGCCGAGCATGACCTCTTGGACCTCGTCGCGTGCCTTCAGCGCGGCCGCGTACGCCTCGTTCTCGAAGAGGGTACCGAGGATGCGTTCGGCCCCGTTGAGCGCCGATTCGGTCTCGAGCAGCGGGACGACGTCGACCGCGCAGTGGTCGGGTAAGGAGACGACGCCGACCTGGTCGGCCAGGAAGAGCACCTCCAGCACGTGGCTGGGTTCCTCCGTCATCGAGATACAGTAGGTGTCTATCGCCTGCTGGCCGTACTCGTCCTGCCAGCCCGCGAACGACGCGAACCGGCGGAGGACGCGCTCCGTCGTCTCGGAGACGTCGCCGGGTTCGTCGACGTCGACGACCGGGTCCTCTTGGAGGATCGCCTCGGTGAGGAAGTCGACGCGCTCGTCTTCGTCCATCTCGGCGTAGTCGACGCCCTCGGCCGCGACCGCCTCGGCGACGGCCTCGGTGTGGTTCTCGCGGTGGTCGCGCAGGTCGAGCGACGCCAGCGTGAGCCCGAACGTGTCGACCTGCCGGCGGAACGGCTCGACGAACGACTCCAGCACCGACTCCTGTCCGTCCTCGCGGAGCGACTCGGCGATCACGTCGAGGTCGTCGAGGAACGCGTCGCCGTCGGGGTACTCGCCCGGCCGGACGTCGTTGACGCGGTCGAGGCGCTCGCGCATCAGCCGGAGCTTCTGCCGGTACGGCTCGTCGGGGTACCGCTCGCGCGCCTCCTCGACGACGGTCGGGAACCGCTCGGCGTCGGCCGCGAGCGACTCCGCGAGCGCGTCGCCGTCGGCGTACCGGTCGCCGTCCTGGCTCAGCACCGCGGAGAGCCGCTTACAGCGGTCTCGGTACTTCTCGACGGCGACCTCGCGCTGGCGTTCGAGCGTCTCGTCGGTCACCTCGGGCGTGACGAACGGGTTGCCGTCGCGGTCGGAGCCCGCCCACGAGCGGAACTCGAAGAGCTTGGGGCAGTCGACGTCGTCGTACTCCTTCGAGATGGTCTCCTCGAACTCCTCGTAGGCGTCACCGACGACGTCGAACAGCGTGTTCTCGAGGTACCACTGGACGTTGCGCGCCTCGTCTTCCGGCTCGGGGGCCCGCTGGCGGACCTGTCGGGTGCCCCACAGGCTGGTTACCTCGGCGGTGACGTCGCGCCAGACGGCGCGCCGCTCGCGGTCGGTGAGGTTGCGCTCGTCGAGCTCGCCGAGGTGGTTCGCGATCGAGCGGAGCTTGGACTTCACGGTTGACCGCCGGGCCTCCGTGGGGTGAGCGGTGAACGTCGGCTCGATGAGCACGTCGGCGAGCAGCTCCTCCAGTTCGTCTGCGTCGACGCCGGCCTCGGCGAACTCGGCTATCGTCGCGTCGAAGGAGTCGTGGAGGGCGGTCCCGTCGTCGGCGTTCCGGACCGCGCGGACGCGCTCGCGCTCCTCGGCGAGGTTGATGAGCTCGAAGTACGTCGTGAACGCGCGGGCGACGACCTCCTCGCGTGTCGTCGAGAGGTCGGCGACCGCCTCGTGGAGGGCGGCCCGGTCCGCGGCGTCTCCCCGCCGGTAATCGATCGCCGCGTTCCGCAGCGTCTCGACCGTCTCGTACGCGTCCGTCGACGCCTGTGCGGCCAGGACGTCTCCCACCAGCGCCCCGAGTTCTCGAACGTCCGTCCGCACGTCCCGATTATGCAACTTCATACCACAGACAGTTCGGTCGGGATCGGTTAAATCCGTGGGCTAGACGAATGCTTGCCCCGGTTCCGAGTAAATTCGATCACGAACGTTCCTTGCCGACCCCGGCCGGAGGCGATGGCGGCGGCGACTCGTCGGTCCCGAGCGCGGCCCGGTTCCGAAGCGTCGCCGTCGACCCGGAATGGCTCCGATTCTCGCCGCTGTGGAGGGTTCGTCACCCTTTTTACCGATCCAACCTCAGTAGCGAGCATGAGTGCGTCCGATAAGTATCCGTCTGAGTCCGGGCGGCGACGCTTCGTGAAAGGCGTCGTCGGCGGCGCGGCCCTCGCTGGGGTCGGCGCGATGGGGTCGGCGACCGTGAACACCCTGACGACCGCCGGCGGCGTCGGCGGCGGGTCGACGATCGCGAAGACCATCGCGCAGACCGGCGGTCCGGCGCCCCGCGGGCTCCCGCAGATCCCGGTTCAGGTCAACGACGACGGGTACATTGAGGGCATTTGGCCCGAGACGACGACCATCACCCAGGAGGGACAGGAGATCGAGGTCGCACAAGAGGAGCTCGGCGGGACGACCTACTCCGGCGCGTGGTTCCAGTACTGCGGCGTCGAGTCGCAGGAGAACGTCCAGCCGAACTTCGAGTCCGACAACCTGTTCCGCGCCGCGAGCGGCCCGCCGTACGACTGGCAGTCGAACACCTACTCGGGCGGCGACCGGATCCACATCGACGACTTCGACGACTACGAGGAGTGGGGGAACGGGATCGGCAGCGACGGCGTCGGCAAGCCGGCGATGACCACGTGGCGCTCCGAGGACTCCGATACGAACCTCAACGCGATCGTGATCCGCTCGCCGGAGATCGAGGAGGCGGCCCAGAACGACGAGTGGCTCCAGGCCTCGACCGATCAGGGGTTCATGGCGTACCTCAACGTCTGTACCCACTTCTGCTGTATTCCGGGCTACAAGGAGCTAGAGGAGTCGGCCCGCTACGACGCCGCCGACGGCTCGTACTGCGTCTGCCACCAGTCGACGTACGACCCGTTCACCATCGAGGAGGCGCTGTTCATCGCGCGTCCCCGACCCGACGAGTAATCCCAGCCCGAGGAGTAACCCCGCCCTGTCGCGGCTCCGCCCTCTTCTCCGCTCGTCCCTCGGATGTCTCGTGTAAGTCGTCGCCGCGCTTTTCACCTCGCTCGTCCGAGGGAATGACATGAGCGACGACCCCGCTTCCGACGAGTCCGTCTCCAAGGCCGCCGGCGACGACGACCGATCCGCGGCCGCCGGCGGTGCGGACGCCCCCGCGAGCGACGACTTCGAGGCAGAACTGGCCCGCGCCCGCGACCTGCTCGACGGCGACGACATCGACGCGGTCCACGTCGGCGTCGTCCGCGACGGCGAGGTCGACACCACGTTCGCCCAGCGCACCGACGACGACCCGGAGGGGGCGGGACTCCGCGCGCTCGCGCTGCTCGCCGCACACGTCAGGCTGGTCGCGGGCGAGGCCGGCGTCGAGCCCTCCACCGTCGCCGGCGACGCTGCGACGCTCGCGGGGCAGGTGGAACAAATCCCGACGGACACCGAGCAGATCCCCGATGAGTAGCGGGCCGGCTCGTCGTCGCCGGCTGTCTCCGGCGCCGGTCTACTCGGATCCGCCGGACTCCGCCGAGCGGATCCGACGGAGCTGGTGGGCCACGCCCGCGAGCGCGACGAGCAGGACCGCGAGGTTGAACACCGCGAGCGCCACGGACTGGTAGGCCGGATCGAACCACGTGCGGATCGCGTTGCCGGACTGGCTGTAGAACCCCCAGCCAGCCACGACCGCGAGCAGCGACAGCACTGCCAGCCCGACGCGGTCGAGCAGCCCGCGGAGGTCGTCGGTCGAAAGGCGGCCGAAGCCGCCGGAGCCGGCCGGCTCTGTCCAGTAGTCCGTGTCGGTCTCTTCCGGGTCCGTCCGGTCGGGACCCGTTTCCGTGCGGTCGGTCGCGTCGGTGTCGTCTGTCATTGGCTGTGGTGGGTCGCGGGTGCGGTCGCCGTCGGCAGTCGCGCGGTCGTCGCTCGGGCCGTCACGTGGCGGTTCGTCGGTCGCATCAGCACGCGGCGGTTCGTCAGTCATCGTCGCCTCCGTGCGAGCAGCGCCGTGACGACGAGCGCGACGAGCGCGACGAGCGGGCCGAAACCGGGCGTCGCGTCGCCGCTGGCGCCGCCGTCTCGCGTCGCTCCGTCGTCACCGGCACTGTCGCCGCCGACGCCCCCCTCGCCGCGCTCGAAGTCCTCGACGGTGAACTGCACGTCGCGGGCCGTCTCGTTCGCGGAGAGGGTCTCCTGCGGGTTCAGGTTCGCGACGCCCTGCGTCTCGTCGACGAGCACGTCGTCGTCGAACAGCGCGGCGTCGACGTAGTAGTTGTAGCCGTTCGGCACCTTGACGGTCGCCGTCACGGTGTCGGTGCGACCGGGGCGGACGGTGCCGACGGTCTCCGTCGCCTCCCCGGCGATCACGTTCGACTCCGCCTGCCGGAGGTAGAGCCGGAGTTCGACGTCGTCGCTCGGCTCGTCGCCGCGGTTCGTCACGGAAATCGACGCCGACAGCGTCGCCGTCTCGTTGTCGGCCTCGGTGACGCTCACGGCGACCGTCGGCCAGACCGTCCCGTCGGTGAAGCCGACCCTCGTGTCCGCGTAGTCGGGCGTGAGCGCCGCGACGCCGCCGACGCGAGTGGTCTGTTCCTCGCGGCGCTGGCCGTCCGCGAAGACGACCGTCTCGATGCGGTAGCCCCCCTCGCGCTCGACGTCGACCGTGCCGTTGACCGTTTGCTCCCCCTCGAAGTTGACGTCGCCCACGTCGACCGTGGTCTCGTCGACGAGGAGGCCGGACTCGCTGCCGATCGCGCGGTGGCGGACCGTGACGTTCTCGACTGTCGAGCCGCGGTGGCGGAGGTCGGTGCCGAGCCGGAGCTCGGCGGTCTCGCCGCGCACCTCGCCGGGCGCGACGGTCGCGCCGGCGACGTCGATCCGGCCGGGCGGCTCGTTCGTCTCCCGCGGGTCGGTGATCGCGCCGGGGACGGCGACGGCGCCGACCGCGCTCGCGACGAGGAGGGCGGCGGCCGCCGCCAGGAGGGCCGTGCGGGTGTCCATACGCGACCCCTCACGAGCGTCATATAAGTGCTTTGTCCAGTCGGCGTCTGCGCTTGGAACCGAGCTCAGAGGAGGCGATACCGCCCGTTCGACTCGGTGAGTTCGCCGCGGTGCGCGAGGCGGGTCAGGATCTCGCGGGCCGCGTCGGCGGGGACGCCGTCGGCCGCGGCGCGATCCACGACGGCCGCCTCTGTCGGGTCGTCGAGGGCGTCGACCGCGTCCCGGACGACCTCGGTGCGGCTCCGGGAGCCGCCCCCGCCGCCCTCGGCGCGCGAGGCGGCCTCGTCGACGGCGTCGGCGTCGATGCCCGACGACTCGAGGTACTCGCGGTCGCCGATGCCGGCGTCCTCGACGGCGGCCTCGAGGTCGGCGACGTGGTCCACCTCGGCGAACGCCGCGCTGTCGCCGCGCTTCTTGGCGAGCAGCGCGGACCGCGCCTGGCGGGCCGCCGCGCGCTCCTCGGACTCGAAGAAGCGCTTGAGCTTGGCGGTCCGGTGGGTCTTGCCGCACCGCGAGCACTTCGCCGTCTCGCTCGTCTCCGGGTCCGTGACCAGCCACATGTTGGCGCACTCGTTGCAGCCGACGACCGCGTACATGCGACGGGGTTCGCCGGCCCCGAAGTTGAACCCTCGGCTCCGAGACGCGGCCGGGCCCTCGACAACCCAACACAATGCCGTGGCGCGTGCCTCCGAGTGGCCGCCTCCGGCGGCCGAGAGGAGCACGCGCGAGGGAGTCGCGAGCGAAGCGAGCGACGAGGCTGGGGAGGCGTGAGGCGCGGGCGCGCGCGGGTGGGACTCGCCGGGGCAGTCGCGCGGGGGCGCAGGCGACGCAAGCACCGCAGGGCGCGAGCGGAGTGAGCGGCCGA
>NZ_NEDJ01000099.1 GCF_002114285.1 Halorubrum ezzemoulense DSM 17463 | reverse complement strand
CGTTGAGAGCGAAGCGGAATTCAAAGACCTCGTTCAGGAAACTTTTGAGAAAATAACGAAACGCGTCAGCTTCGCAAAGAAGTGGTGTGAACAGTTCCTTGACTTTCGAATGTTATCTTAATCATTACCGGCATCCGGGCGGCCTCCCATGACAGTGCGTCCTTGGCAGGTAGGCCAATCAGAGCCACGCGTTCTATGACGCTGTTGAATCATCGGCCTTTGACCACCCCAGTACCTCTTCACGCACGCTGGGGACTTAGCAGGCTTTCATCCCATCAGAGCCACAGTACTAGCACAAAGTAAGCAAGCTTTACACATGATGGATTGGTAGCTGTTCACAAGTAGATGAGCGAGGGGAGACAAACTGGCGAAGGGATGCTAGTAATCGTTGCCATTGTGGCGCTGCTGCTCTCGGCTGCATTCCTCCCCGTCGTTGATATCTTTGGCGAGGAAAATGGCCCCGGAGCACTCGGACTCCCCGGTGATGAACTGGAAGAAAGCGGACTCGGGACTGCTGGTGGAGGTGGCGAGATGCCGGGCGGGACGTCAGGATCGCCAGTCGGCGGTTCACTCGCCGCCCCCGAGCAAACTAGTATTAGCAGTGGGTTTAATGGATCACTCACTCCGGTGCCCCTGTTTGTCGTTAACTCGTCGGAAACCACGTACTGGCGACAGACCGCATACACGGACTATACGGGTACCGGGTGGGAACAGTCGGCCGACGATCGTCCCATCTCGGAGGGTGTGCCGAACGACGATCGGACTGTAGACAGTCAGATCATAGAATACGAAGTGACCGTGTTGACCGACACCCGGTCGCTACCGACAGCGTGGCAGCCAAAGAGTGTCAGCCTGTCGAACCAGTCAGGAACGACTGTCCGTGCATCGACTGTCGGCGGCGTCAGCACCGACCGCTCACTTTCGAAGGGAGCCACCTACACCGCCACGAGTTCACCTCCCCCTCGCGATGCAACCACCCTTCGGCAGGCTGACGGGCGGGCTCCAGACAATATTCGTCAAACATACACGCAGTTACCAGCTGATACGCCAGATCGGGTCGGCGAGCGCACGGCTGAAATCGTCGGCGGCGAACAAACTCGGTACGACCGCGTGATGGCGGTCCACGACTGGCTCGAATCGAATAAGGGCTACTCGCTCCAGACCGATATCGACTCCAGCCAGCCGATCGCCGATCAACTCCTGTTTGAGGTCGACGAAGCCTACTGCCAGCATTTCGCCACGACGATGGCAGCCATGCTCCGGAGTCAGGACATCCCAGCACGGTACGTAGTCGGCTTTGCCGGGGGGAGCCCTGTTGGCGACGGTGAATCTCTCGTTACAAGCGATCGGGCCCATGCGTGGGTCGAGGTCTATTTCGAGGGTGTCGGCTGGGTGCGGTTCGATCCGACGCCGGGCGGCAGCCTTCCGGTTGACTCGCCACAGCCACCGTACGACCTCTCGCTAAACCGTTCGGCGGTCGTCGGCGCTGATGTCGCGGTGAACGTCGAGAAAAACGACAGCGCGGTCGTCGGCGTCCCAGTCTATGTCAACGATGAGCGCGTCGGCTGGACCGATGCGAGCGGCGAGACACCGGCGACCCTACCGTACGCCGAAGAGATCACAATTACCGCTCGTCCTCGCGGCTCGGAGACCAAGTACTCCGACGATTCGGGTTCGACCACTACTGTTGCCGATATCGACGGTTCGGCGTCGACTCTCCTCACCACCGATTTTGATGATGCGACGTCAACTGTGAGTCCACGCCTCGTCGAGGCACTACCGACCGTGGCGAGTAGTCTGCCGCTGGTAATCTCCCGGCTTGGGGGACCGACGATCGGCGCACTCGGTACTGATTTTCATCAGGTGGACGACGCGACTAACGAATCGTCGGTGACCTACGCCCCAGAGACAAACGCGACGATTTCCGTGGGCGGGAATCGGACAACGGGTGGGACCGCTCGACTTGTGGTCGCCGTTCAGGACGTGCCGGTCGCTGACGCGAACATCGACTTCGACGGCGAGACCGTTGGGTCGACCGATAGCGATGGCGTTTACGAACTCTCGCTCGCAAACATCGAGCCGGGTAACTATTCGGTCCGGGCGACTCGCGGGTCGGTTGATGTCTCATCGACGCTCACCGTCACCCCGCCAGAAGGAGGCAACGACTCAGAGACCGCTGAGGACAAACAGCGTGATCCCCTTGCCCCTAATATTTCGGTCTCACCGTCCCTGATCGCACTCCCGGGAACCTCGGCGACTGCGACGGTTAGCCGCAACGGCCAGCCGATATCGGGCACTCCGGTCCGTGTTGACGGCGAGGTCGTCGGCGAGACTGACGCCAATGGGACAATTACTTTGTCGTTCCCCATCGCCGATTCGGTTGTCCTCACCGCCAGCGCCAACGGCGTCACCGGCGAGCAGTCGATAGACGGGCTGTACCGGAACGCCGGGGTCGTCGTCGCCGCGTTGGTTGGTACCCTTGTCGGCCTCATAATGATCGCCCGGCGGTACGGGATCACTCGGCAGCTACTGACACGCAGACTCGCGGCTATTGTTGCCCTTCTTATCTCTATTCCACACCGGTTGACCAATCTCGTGATTCGGTTGGCAGCCGCGTTTGAGGCCGCTATCGTGGGGCTCTGGCGACAGCTCACGTCGTTGCCGAGCCTCCTGACGGGATCGCTTATCAATATCCTCCATCAGGTGAACCCCTACGGGTTGTTACTAGCGGCGATCACGTGGGTTCGCTCCCGACTCCGGGGGCTCCGTCGCAGTAGCGATGATACTACAGCCGACGCAACAACGACGAGAACCCCCGATACAGAACAACACCGACGGATTCGGGCGATTTGGGGGTCGTTCGTCGAGTTTGTACGGCCGCCAAAGCTCACGACACGGACCCCCGCCGAGATCAGTCGGTACGCGATCAGACAGGGGCTGCCGCGGCGACCTGTGGAGTATATCACCGACCTATATCGCGCCGTAGAGTACGGCCACCGGTCACCTGATGAATCGCGGCTTGAATCCGCCCGCGAGGCGCTGTCGACGCTCCGGGAGGAGGACGACGAATGAACCGTGAGCATCTATTTCGGACCCTGCTGTTGTTGATCGTAAGCGCCGTCGTCCTCGGGTTTGCCGCCGTTGTTGGCTACCGCCCCGAACTCCTGCCGCCAGAGATTATGATGCAGTTGGATCGACTAACCGAAGCTGTCGGGGTACGGACTGCGATCCTCGCCGCCGGTGCGGTCCTCGCCTGTATCGGGCTGTTGGGCTCGTGGGCGTGGCGAACGAACGATCAGACGGCGGTATTGTCAGACCTGTCGCCCGAGCAGCCGGATCGGGAGGTCGACGTGACGGGCGCGGGCCTCACTAGCGTGTTCGAATCCGTGCGGAACGGGCGGTCTGGCTCTGAGACCATCGAGGAGTCACTCCGGACGGTCCTAGTAGATCTATACGGTCGCAAATTTGACGACCGCGAGCAGGCCGAACAGTACGTCGACAACGGGGAGTGGACCAACGATCAGGTAGCTGCGGCGACGCTGACGGCGACCAATTCAGTTGAGTTCCCACTTTTATACCGAGTGTACGCGTGGTTGTATCCTGACCACGCCTACAACTACCGAACGCGGCGGACGTTGCGCGCAGTTGAAGATACCTGTGCAGCTGAGTTAACGGCTTATAACCCACCAGCACGGCGGCGAGGGCGGTTCGGTCAGTTACGGGCTCTCTTTGACTCCGGAGGTGGCCGACAGTGAGACACACCCGCTACCGGATCATGCGGGCTTATGCGATCATCCTTGTCGCCGCCGGAATCGCAACTGGATCGCTCTCGCTGGTGCTTGCCGCGGCCGTCCCTCTGGTATTCGCTCTCTACGGGGCGCTGTCCGGCTCGCCGGTCGTCAAAGGTAACATCGAAGTTAACCGAGAGATCAGCCCTGAGACCCCATTGCCCGGCCAGCCCGTTGACGTGACTCTGACGGTCCGGAACACGGGAGACACGGCAATTCCCGACCTCCGTTTCGTTGATGGCGTCCCCGAGGAACTTGGCGTTACCGAGGGGTCGCCCCGCGCTGGCAGTGCAATCGCAGGGGGTAGTAAGCTGTCGACGACTTACACGCTCGCTGCCGACCGTGGAACCTACACCTTCGACGATGTCACCGTCAGCGCGCGTAACCTCAACGGCACGCGAGTGGTCGGAGAGGAAATCGACGCAACAGGCGTCACCGACTTCGAGTGTCGGGTCGCAGTCGAGGATATCCCAGTCCAGCAGACTACCTCCTATACCGGGCAGCTGGCGACGGACTCGGGTGGACCGGGCGTCGAGTTTTACGCGACTCGAGAGTACCGGCCCGAAGACCCAGTCAAACGAATCAACTGGCGACAGTATGCGAAGACTGGTAAACTGGCGACGATCGACTACCGCGAGCAGCACGCCGCCCACGTCGTCGTCCTCACCGACAGCCGCCCGTCGACTCACACTGCAGCCTCCCCGACTGATCCGACAGGGGCGACCCTGAGTGCCTACGCCGCGACAATCGCCATCGAAGTGCTGATCAACGAGGGTCACCACGTCTCGCTGGGTGCACTCGGGATTGCCGACCCACAGACCGATATCGAACCTCCGGCGTGGGTCTCGGCCGACGAGGGCACCGCCTTCACCACCCACGCGACAGCGGTGTGTAACGCCGCGGCGTCGGGCGCGACCGACAGGATTGATAACAGAGATCACTCCAACAGCTCTACCACTGTTGGGCCGACCAGCACTGAGCCGCACGGAGAAGCCGCATCTCCCCCAGTGGCTGACGGCGGCATCGACTGGCAGCGGCTCCAGTCGCTCGTGCCGCCCGGCGCGCAGGTGATGTTGTGTACCTCTGCGACCGACGGGGCGATCGTTGACCTTGTCGAGTCACTCCGAGGCGACGGTCCTGAGGTGACGGTGCTCTCGCCACAGACCGCTCCCGAGACCGTCGGCGGCCGGATAGTCGCGCTTCAGCGTTCGGTCCGGCTTGATCGGCTCCGGTTTCTCGGGGCGACGGTTATTGACTGGGAACGAGCGGAGAAACTACCTGCCGCGCTTGCCCGGGGCTTGGATGCGGGGGTGCAGTGATGGCCGGTCAAACCATTCTGCCGAAGCCGAATACAACACGCCTCGGCTCGCTTTTGATCGGCACTACCGTGGCCCTCGGTGGCTGGCTCCTCACAAGCGCGACCGGGACAACTCGGCCCGGCCTCGCTGCTGGGGTCGCCGGGGGGCTGTTGGGAACCATTGTTCTGGTCCGTAATACAGAGACACCGCTCGGGACTGCAGTTGCGACGCTGCTATTGCCCGTGCCGAGCCTTGTCGGGTTGGTTGCCGTCGGCCTCCCGCTTCGTGAGCTGGTACCGCTGACAATTGCGGGCGATCCGTTTGTTCGGCCGCTGATCGGTCAGCTTGGCGTAACAGTCGCTGTCGGAATAGCTGCCTTCGGCGTCATCGCCACGCTTGATACAGGCGTCGGGGAAGGCGCAGTTGCCAAACTTTGGGGGACGGCCGTGCGGGCGCTGATTGGGATCGGTGTGCCACTCGCTGGCCTGCTAGTCCTCCAGTTCGATGCTTTGACTGCGGTTCCCGTCTCCATCCCCGGGATCGATGGTTCGACCCTCACCACGTTTCTGTATCGGCCCTCTGAATCCGTATTCGTCCTCGTCAGTTTCTGGCTTCTCGTGACCCTCCAGATCGCGGCGCTCAAACTACTAATTGTGGTGGCCCCCGTCATGGAGTTGACACCACAGACGAATCAGGAGTCCGTCGGTCAACTACTCTCGCGAACTCATTCCGTGCTTAACACGGCTTTTGTGCCGGTGCTCGGGCTAACCTTTGTATCGATACTGCTTGCGTTTGGGGTGTCAGATCCCCGGGCGCTTCTCGCTCGCTTCCCGGTGGTTTTTGAGCTTCTCGCAGCCCCCAGCCTCCGCCGCGGCCTCGTTTCTGGTATCGGTCTCGTAACGCTTGGGGTGGTATTGCTAAGCGGGTTGCAGTTTGTCGCCGGTCGGGTAACCGACACTGTCGGCCGCCTTATTCCGTCCATGCTGGCCGGGGGGAGTGCGGTAGCGGTCGCCATCGTCGGCTCACCATTGGTGCCACAGACCGTCAGCCAGATCCCTGAGACACCAGTTCCGGTCGATGAAGTAGTCACCGCGCTGACGCCGGCGGGGGTTGTTCTTGCGGGTGTCACCGTCGCCGTGGCGCTGTTGACCGGCGTGCTCGCCATGATTGTAACCGCAGGCGGAATGAAATACATCCCCCGGCGGACCGCGGGCAGCGCCATCGCCAGCGCGGGGCTCGGGATCGGTACGATCGCTGCTGGGATCGGCGGTACCGATGTGCTTGTGGTCTTCGCCGCTGTTGCCGTCTCAATCTTCATCTGGAACACGGGCGAGCGTAGCGTCACGACGCAGGCTGAACTGGGTCCCTCCTCATCAATCCAACTGGAAGCTATCCACATGTTCTCGGCACTCGGTCTCGCGGTCGTCGGCGTCGGATTGGCGTGGGGGCTGTACACGAATGCCCTCAGTCGACTGATCGTTAGCGACGGGACGCTTGTCGGCGTCCTCGCGTCGACTGTGGGTGTCCTGCTGCTGGTCGTCGCAATTCGAGGGTGAGTAGAGGCGTCAGTCGGCAGTCGTCGCTGCGCCCGGTACCTCGACGCTGTCGAGAAGGTCGGTGACGATTGCCTCGGCGTTGATATCCTTAATTCCGGCCTCAGAGGTCAACACCAGCCGGTGGGTCATCACCGGACGGGCGATAGCCTTGATATCATCGGGCGTCACGTAGTCACGACCATCGATCAGCGCGTGGGCCCGAGAGGCTTCGAAAAACCGCTGGATACCACGTGGCGAGACGCCCACGTCGACTCGCGGATCATCTCGACTCGCTCGGGCGAGGTCGACAAGATACTCTTTGACCGACTCCTCGATACTCACCTGTTCGGGCAGCTGGCGGAGAGTGGTCACCTGCGAGGCGTCGACAACCGGATTGACAGTCGGCATCTGGGTGTCCCGACTCGCTCGACGGCTAATGAGATCGATCTCGCCGCCGCGGTCGGGGTAGCCAATCGAGGTCTTAACGATAAATCGGTCCCGTTGTGCCTCTGGCAGGCGGAAAGTGCCCTCTTGTTCGATGGGGTTCTGAGTGGCAAGAACAAAAAACGGTTCTGGGAGGTCATATGTTGTCCCACCGACAGTAACCTGTCCCTCATCCATTGCCTCCAAGAGCGCCGACTGGGTTTTCGGGGGTGCACGGTTGATCTCATCGGCCAGCACGATATTGGCAAAAACGGGTCCGCGCTGGAACTGGAACTCACCGTGCTCCTCGTTATAAATCTGTGAGCCGGTAATGTCGCTTGGCAGCAGGTCAGGTGTAAACTGGATGCGAGTAAACTCCAGATCGAGTGCATCGGCTAGTGCAACGGCGGTGAGCGTCTTCCCCGTCCCCGGAACATCTTCCAGTAGAACGTGGCCACGAGCCAACAGGCCAGTCGAAACGGTTTCGAGAAACTCCCTGTCGGTGATGACTGCCTCGCTAACCCGATCCATTACCGCAGTAATCCGTTTTGTTGCCTCCTCCATCCGCTGACCATCTCTCATACGACACTATCACTGCTTGGTATGGACTTATCAGTTGTTGTGACTGTACTGCCCTGTTGACTCGATGGAAACGCTGCTATCCCTAGAGAACGTGAACCAAGATATGGGGCGCAAGAGACCGATAAGGACTCCGTGCCATAGAGCACGTTCTGTTGACTGGTCCATGCGCGAAAGAAGTCGAGTCATGGGCGCTACAGCCCGGATGCCGCGGCCCGGCATCCGGGCGGCCTCCCATGATAGTGCGTCCTTGGCAGGTAGGCCAATCAGAGCCACGCGTTCTATGACGCTCTCAGCTTTGAACGTTAGCGTCGGCTGTTGAGTGAACGAAGAGGTGATCAATCTCTTCCATCAGGTCGTCGACGCTACGATCATCGTTGTCTCGAACCCACGAGAGAAGGTTGTAAACGGCTTCTTTCAGCGAGTGTTCGAGGTTCGCTCGAAGCGATGACGCTTTCGAGCGAACCGTCCCCAAGGCGCTCGATTCGGGATCAAGACGGACGAGACTGTAGGCAGCCATCAGAAGGTGCCAGTGCCGACTGGCACCTTCGTCGGTCTGCATCTCGCAGTCTCCCAAGCCGAGATCCTGCTTCGAGTCCTCGAAGAACGTTTCGATGCGCCACCGCATCCCGTAGGAGCGAATAATGTGCTCGGTCGGTGCGTCGATCTTGTTCGTGACGAGGTACTTGACCGGGTTCTCTTCGTCTTCTTCGTCAGTTTCTTTCTCAGCGAGCACCAGCTTCACGTCTCCCAGTTGGGAGACGGGAAGCTTCTTTGTCCAGATGTGGTAGGTCTCGTCTTCGACGTCGCGTTCAACCGTGTCGATGCGCTCTGTAATGAGTATGAAAACTTTTGTTAGTTAAGCTTGATAGAAGAGTAATGGAGCGCTCACGTCGAAAAGAGATTGAGCATCACTTGACTGAGGAAGAAATCGATGAACTGCTACGTGAGGCCGAAGACG
>NZ_NEDJ01000098.1 GCF_002114285.1 Halorubrum ezzemoulense DSM 17463 | reverse complement strand
GGGGGGGGCGGGGAGGCGCGCGACGGTGCGACCGGCGCGCGGCCGAGCGGGGCCGCCGGCCCCGCGGAGGCGCGGACGCTCGCCGAGGGATACGCCCGCCACGTGAAAGACCGGATCGAGCGGGAGGCCGGGGTGCCGGCGAGCGTCGGCGTCGCGCCGAACATGTCGGCCGCGAAGGTCGCCAGCGACGCCGACAAGCCGGACGGGCTGGTCGTCGTGCCGCCGGGGTCGGTCGCGGAGTTCCTCGCGCCGCTGCCGACCGCCGACGTTCACGGGGTCGGCCCGGTGACCGAGGGGACGCTGGCGGAGCTGGGCATCGAGACCGCGGGCGACCTCGCCGCGGCCGACCGCGACCGGCTCGCCGCGGAGCTGGGCGAGCGCGGGCCGGAGCTCTCCCGACGCGCCGCGGGCGACGACGACCGGGAGGTGACGCCGACCGGCCTCCCCAAGAGCCTCTCGCGGGAGTCGGCGCTCCCGACGACCGCCGACGAGCCGACGAAGCGCGAGACCGTCTCCGCGCTCGCCGCGGACGTTGCCCGCCGCGCCCGCGAGCGCGGCTGCCTCTACCGCACAATCGGGATCAAGGCGGTCGAGCCGCCGTTCGACGTCAACACCCGCGCCCGGAGCCTGCCCGGTCCCGTGGACGACCCCGACCTCGTCGAGGAGGTGGCGCTCGACCTGCTCGGCGAGTTCGACGAGACCCGCGTCCGCAAGCTGGGCGTGCGCGTCTCCAAGCTCGACTTCGCCGAGACGGATCAGGCGACGCTCGGCGGATTCGAACCGGGGGACGGGCCGGGAGACGGGAGCGACGGCGCGGCCGACCGCCCCCGCGGGTCGGTCGGTCGAACGGCCGGCACCGACGGCGACGGCGGGAAGCTCACCGACTGGGTAGACGGGGAGCCGACCGCGGACGGCGACGCGACGGGGAACGAGGCAGAGCGCCGGACGGGGGACGGACAGGCGTCGCTCGGCGACTGGTCGTGAGCCGCGCCCGACGCGTGGATTCATGGGGCGGCCGAAACGATCCGGGGACATGTCCCTCGCTCGTCGCGTCCTCCTCGGCTCGAACTCGAACGGCTCGCCGCGCCGGTACCGACTCCTCGTGCCGCCGCTGCTCTTTGTCGTCTCCTTCGCCGCCTACGGGCTGGGGCTCTTCGCTCACGCCGGCGGGGTGGTGTTCCTCGCGTTCGACGCCGCGGCCCTCGGCGTCCTCGTGACCGCGGGCCTCGCTTATCGAGGGGCCGGGGTCGCGCTCGCGTGGCTCTCCGTCTACGGAGCGCTGCTCGGGAGCAACGCCGACCACTACCTGCTGGGCCTGCCCGGGCGGCCCCTCGCGGAGCGCGTCGCCGCGCTCCTCGGACTCGACGGGCTCGTCTTCGTCGGGGTCGAGGCCCTCGCGCTGGGGACACTCGCGTGGGTCGCCGGGACCGTCGGCCGTCTCGCGGTCGACCGCGTCCGGGCCGCGTGACCGGCGTGGGCGTGCGACCGGATCGAACGCGCGACGGCCGGCTATTTACGCCCCGAGCGACGACCGCGATCCATGGGCGATTCCGCCGACCTCGCGTGGGAGACGCTCGACAGCGACATCGACTACGCCTGCCCCGGCTTCGACGTGCGCCGGGACGAGGTGCGCTTCCCGGACGGCGAGACGGACGGGTTCCACTACGTCGACGAGCCGCCGGCGGTCGTCGTGCTGCCGCTGACGCCCGACGGCGACGTCGTCGTCATCGACGAGTGGCGACAGGCCGTCGGCCGGGTGAACCGCGGGATTCCCGCCGGGACGATGGAGCCGGAAGACGGGGCGGCGGGGGACGGCGGCCCCGCGGGCCGAGAGCCGACGACCGCCGCGGTCGAGCGCGCCGCGGCCCGCGAACTCGCCGAGGAGACGGGGTACGAGGCGGACGCGTTCGAGCGGCTGACAACCGTCGAGCCCACGAACGGGATGGCGAACGCGGTCCACCACCACGTGCTGGCGACCGGCTGCGAGCCGACCGCCGAGCGGGAGCTGGACCACAACGAGTCGATCGCGGTCGAGACGGTGCCGTACGACGACCTGCTCGCCGCGGTCGTCGACGACGAGCTGCGCGACGGGCGGGCCGTCACCGCGGTGCTGTGGTACGAGCTGCTCCACCAGTAGGCGGTCGGGGCCCGCCTTTGGCGCCGTCGCCGTTTCGGCACGGCGTCGTGGCGCCGCCGTCTCCGCGCGATATCGCACCGTCGCCGTCTCGGAACGATACCGCGCCGTCGTCGATTCCGACACGGACAACCATTTTGCCGGGCGGCCCCTACACGGGGCAATGACAGATCCCTCCAGCGGCGACCGGGCCACGGACGGCGGCGTCTCGGACGAGTTCGACGACGTCGGGCCGGACGCCGTCGGCGACGCGGACGGGTCGGGCGGGGGCGCCGGCTCCCCGGGCGTCGCGGTCGCGACGGCCCTCCTCCTCGGCGTCCTCGGCCCGGTCATCGCGCTCGCGGGCGGGGTCGCCGTCTTCGCGATCGACTCGCTGACCGGGGGGCTCTCGCTCGTCGCGAGCGTGGTCCTCACGCTGGTGTTCGGCCAGTACGTCGCGTTCGGCGGGCTCGCGGTCGGCTACCTCGCGTGGCGCGGCTTCGACCGCGAGGGGATCGTCTCGTACCTCGGCGTCCGGGTGCCGAGCCTCAAGGAGATCGGGATCGTCCTCGGCAGCTGGGTCGTGATCTTGATCCTGATCCTCGTGGTCTCGACGATCGTCCAGCTGCTCGGGACGGAGACCGCGGCGAACCAGAGCGCGGAGCTGGCGATGGGGAATCCGGCGATCATCCCGCTGTTCGTCGCCGCGTCGTTCCTCGTCATCGGGCCCTGCGAGGAGATCCTCTACCGGGGAGTCGTCCAGGGGCGCCTCCGCGAGTCGCTGCCGGCCGCCCCGTCGATCGCGCTGGCGGCCGCCATCTTCGCGACCATCCACGTGATGGCGCTGACCGGCGGGCTCTCCGCGCGCCTGACGACGATCTCGATCCTGTTCGTGCCGAGCCTCGTGTTCGGCGCGGTGTACGAGTACACCGAGAACCTCGTCGTCCCCGCGCTGCTCCACGGCCTCCACAACGCCGTGATCTTCACTGTCCTCTACGTCACCGTGACGCAGGTAGACCCGAACGAACTGCCGACGGTGCTGGGGTTCTTCCCGGTCTGACCCCGGACGATCGAGCGGCCTCAGTACAGGTCCTCTAGCGCCTCCTCGACGTGCGAGTGCTCCTCGGCCGGGAACTCGCCGCTCGTCACGGCATCCCGGTACGCCTCGACGGCGTCGACCATCTCGCCGCGCACGTCGCCGAACTGCTTCGCGAACGGCGGCGACCACTCCCCGAGCCCGACCGCGTCGTTGATCACGAGCACCTGTCCGTCGCAGTCGGGGCCCGCGCCGATGCCGATCGTCGGGATATCCAGCGCCTCGGTCACCGCGCCCGCGAGGTTCGCCGGCACGTGCTCCAGCACGAGCGCGAACGCCCCGGCGTCGGCGTGGGCGCCCGCGAGGTCGATGATCTCCTCGGCGGCGTCCTGCTCGGTCCCCTGTCGGGTGTAGCCGCCGAGCCGGTTCACGTGCTGCGGGGTCAGGCCGAGGTGCGCCATCACCGGGATCCCGACCTCGGTCATGCGACGGGTCGTGTCGACGGTGTGGGGGCCGCTCTCGATCTTCACGGCGTCCGCGTTCGCCTGTTTTAGGAGTCGGCCCGCGTTGCGGACGGACTCGGCCTCGTCGACGCCGAACGAGAGGAACGGCATGTCGGCGACGACCAGCGCGTCCCCGGGCGCGCGCGCGACCGCCGCGGTCCGGCTCGCCACCTCGTCGAGCGTGACGGGGAGCGTGGAGTCGTAGCCAAGGGCGGCGTTGCCCATGCTGTCGCCGACGAGGACGACATCGATCCCCGCCTCGTCGACGATCGCCGCCGTCGGGGCGTCGTATGCGGTCAACATCGTGATCGGATCGTCGCCCTCCCGCAGTCCCCGCGTCGTGGTCATACCTCGGAGTCACCCGCGCGACGCCGTAAAATCGTCGGGAACCGGAAAGGCGGGGCGGCGCGGCCGGGCGGCGGCGCGACCCCGGTACCGCCGCCGACCGCCACCGATTTGCCGCTCGGCCGCCGAGTCGGTCGCGTGCAACCAGTCGAGCGGGCCGAGTACGAGGGGGTGGACTACGCGTGGGTGATGCAGACGACGTTCGTCGTCACCATCCTCGTCGGCTCGCCCGCCGCGGCGCTGCTGTCGACGCTCGTGACGCTGGAGACGTGGGGCGCGCGCGCCGCGTTCGCGGTCCGGGTCGGCGCGCCCATCTGGTTCGTCACCGCGGTCGCCGTCGCGCTGTACGCGCGGCGCGCCGAGGCCGGCGACGGCGGCTCTGGCGGCGACGCCGACGCGAGCGCGGAACGAGACGCCGACGCTGACGCGAGCGCGGAACGAGACGCCGACGCTGACGCCGGAGACGCCGAGCCGGAGTCTACCGAGCCGACCGACGAACAGACTGACGAGGAGGAGAAGATCGACTGACCCGCGGGCGGCGCGGTGCGAGTCGCTACTCGGCGAGCAGCTCCGAGACCCACGCGAAGTCGACGCCGCCGCGCTCGGCGGTGACCGCGTCGCTCTGCGAGTCGCCGACGAACAGGGTGTCCTCCGGGGCCTCCCCGAGGCGGTTGATCGCCGCGAGCAGCGACGCCGGGTCGGGCTTGTGGCTTCCGACGGTGTCGCGGCCGACGATCGCACCCGAGACGAGCGCGTCGCCGAGGCCGTGCGTCTCGACCGCGATGCGGCACGCGTCCTCGCAGTTGAGCGAACAGACGCCAGCCGGGGGGTGTGGGTTCGCGGACTCGTCGTCCGCGGTCGCGGCCGCGAGTCGGTCCCCGAGCGGGAGCCGGGTCGACTCGCGGGCGCCGGGGCGCTCGTGGAGCGCGATCGCCTCCTCGACCTCAGCCCGGATCCCGTACTCGTCGGCCGCGCCGAGGAGGTCCCACAGCTCCTCAGTCGGGGGGATGAGGGCGCGCTCGGCGTACACATCGAGAACCGCGTCGGCGACCGCGTCCCAGTCGACCGCGAGCTCGACGAGCGTCCCGTCGAGGTCGTAGACGACCGCGTCGTAGGCGGCGAACTGAGACCCGTCACCGTCGGTCACTCGCCGAACACCCCGCGGGCGATGATCGTCTTCTGGACCTCGGTCGTCCCCTCGTATATCTCCGTGATCTTCGCGTCGCGGTAGAGGCGCTCGACGTCGAACTCGGTCGTATAGCCGTAGCCGCCGTGGATCTGGATCGCCTCGTTCGTCACCGACATCGCGGCCTCGCTGGCGCGGTACTTCGCCTTCGATGCGGCGACGCGATAGTCCTCGCCCGCCTCCGCCTGCCGGCACGCCTCGCGGACGAGCAGCCGCGCCGCCGACACGTCGGTCGACATCTCCGCGAGCTTGTGCCGGATCGTCTGGATGTCACTTATCGGTCGGTCGAACTGCTCGCGCTCCTCGGCGTAGGATTTCGCCTCATCGAGCGCCGCCTGCGCGACGCCGACCGCCTGCGCCGCGATGCCGATCCGGCCCTCGGTGAGCGTCCGGAACGCGGCGGAGAGCCCCTTTCCCGGCTCGGTGAGACGGTTCGCGGCGGGGACGCGGCAGTCGTCGAAGGTGATCCCGGTCGTGTCCGAGGCCCGGAGGCCCAGCTTCTCCTCCTTCTTGCCGACCTCGAACCCCTCGGTGTCGGCGGGGACGAGGAACTGCGTGATCGCGTCGTCGTCGGGGTCGTGCGCCTCGTCGTCGACCTTCGCGAAGACGACGGCCACGCCGCCGCGCTTCCCGTTCGTGATCCACTGCTTCTCGCCGTTGAGCGCGTACTCGTCGGTCTCGGGGTCGTACGTCGCGGTCGTCGACATCTCCGCGGGATTCGAGCCCGCGTGCGGCTCGGAGAGACAGAACATACCCACCGGGCGGCCCGTCTCCGCCATCTCGGGGAGCCACGTCTCGCGCTGGGTCTCGCTGCCGAACTCGGCGATACAGGAGGTGGCGAGGCAGTGGACCGACAGGGCCGTCGCGACCGCGAGGGACCCGTGCGCCAGCGCCTCGTTGGCGACCGCGTACGTCGTCTTCCCCGCGCCGAACCCGCCGTACGCTTCCGGGACCGTCAGCCCCGTCAGGCCGAGTTCCGCGAGCCCGTCCCACACGTCCTCCGGGAACGTCTCCGTCTCGTCGGCTTCGGCCGCCGTCGGTCGGACCTCCTCGGCCGCGAACTCCTCGACGAGGTCGCGGACCGCCTGCTGTTCGTCGGTGAGCGCCGAGCCGACGCGTGCTCCGGTCATGTCACCGACTTCGGTCCCTCACCGAAAAAGGTGAGCGATCGGCGGGACCGCCCGACCCGGCGTCCCGGACGGCTTCGGCACCGGCGCCGGTGACGCGCCTACTCCTCCGCCTCGCGCGCCTCCCACAGCGGGTACAGCTCGTCGCGGGGCGGCTCGGCGAGCGGCTCGCCGTCGATTCGGACGGTTCCCGCGGAGCGAGCCGGGTCCGCGGCGTCGCCCGAGTCCGCGGCGTCGCCCGCAGCCCCCTCGACCGAGCCGATCTCCGCGCCGCCGATCCCGACCGCGTCGAGGGCGTCGAGCGCGTCGTCGACCCGGTCCGGCGGGACCGCGGCCAGCAGCGCGCCGGAGCCGAACGTCGCGAGCGGGTCGACGCCGAGCGCGTCGCAGCAGGCGCGCGTCTCGGGGCGGACGGGGACCGCGTCGCGCTCGACGGCGAAGACCGAATCGCTCGCCGCGGCCATCTCGACGAGGGCGGTCGCGACGCCCCCCTCTGTCGGGTCGTGGAGCGCGGTCGGGGCGTCCCGGACCGCGGCCGCGTCGGGGACGACGCTCACCTCGTCGAGGAAGCCGGCGGCGGCGTCGAGCGTCGCGGCCGGGACGCCGGCCGCGCGGCACTCCTCGCGGAAGTCGGTCGCGAGGATCGCCGTCGCCTCGATCGCCGCCCCCTTTGTGAGGAGGAGGCGGTCGCCCGGCTCAGCCCCGCCGCTCGACACGAAGCGGTCCGTCGTCCCCATCGCCGTCATCGAGCAGAGCGGGCGGTCGAGCGCGTCGAGCACCTCGGTGTGGCCCCCGACGACCGCGCACCCGAGCTCGCGCGCCGTCGCGTCGACCTGGTCGACGACGGTCCGGAGGCGGTCGGAATCGCCGTCGGGTAAAAAGAGCGTGTGCGTGAGCCACCGCGGGTCGGCCCCGCTCGCGGCGACGTCGTTACAGGCGACGTGGACCGCGAGCGTCCCGACCGACTCGGCCGCGAGCGACAGCGGGTCGGCCGCGACGACGAGCGTCTCGGCGGCGTCGCCGAGGTCGATCGCGGCCGCGTCCTCCCCGTAGGCCGGCCCCTGCGCCACCGCGGCGTCTGGCGTGCCGGTCGCCGCGAGCGCCGCGGCGAGCGCGTCGGGACCCAGCTTGCCCGTCATCGCTTCCGGAACCACGCCGCGACGGCCGCGGGGTCGGCGTCGAGGCCGCCGCCCTGCGCGAACGTCGGGCCGCCGCCCCCGCCGCCGCCGAACTCGGCGGTTATCGCGCCGACGATGTCGCCCGCGTCGACGGCCGTATCCTCCGCGGCCGCGACCACGACGAACGGGTCGTCACCCGCACCGATCGCGGCGAGGGCGTCGGGGCCGTCGTCCGCGTCGGCGTCGCCGCCGACGAGCGCGGTCGCCGGCTCCCGGAGTTCGTTCGGGTCGGCGTCGTCGACGGTCCCGACCGCCCACCACGCGCCGTCGACCTCGGTCGTCGGGAGGTCGCGCAGGCGGGCGGCGAGCAGGTCCCCGCGCGCCTCGCGGAGGTCCGCCTCCAGCCGGTCGGCCTCCTCGCGGAGGCGGTCGACCGCGTCGGGGAGGTCGCCGACGCGCGCGTCCAGCGTCGTCGCGGCGTCGAGCGCGGCGGCGTGGACCGCGCCGAGCTCGTCGATGGCGGTCGGGCCGACGGCGAACTCGACGCGGGTGACGCCCTCGCCGGGGTTCGACCGGTCCAGCACCGCGATCGGCCCGATCTCAGCGGTGTTCTCGACGTGGGTCCCGCCGCAGGCGGCGACGTCCCAGGGGTCGTCCGCGTCGCCGACGGTGACGACCCGGACCGCGCCGCCGCTCATCGCACCCTCCTCCGTTTTCGTGTTGAACGCGATCCCGTCGACATCTCGGGCCGCCTCGGCCGAGTGGGTCGCCCACGAGACGGGCAGCGAGTCCCAGACGGCGCGGTTCGCGAGCCGCTCTAACTCGATCAGGTCGCCGTCGTCTAACGGCTCGGCGGTCGTCAGGTCGACGCGGACCTTCGTCTCGGAGATGTCGAAGCCGGCGTAGCCGAGGTCCTCGGCGATCCGGCGCGCGGCCCCGTACAGCACGTGGGAGGCGGTGTGTGCGCGGGCGCAGTAGGTCCGGAACGCGTCGTCGACCAAGCCCGTGACCTCGTCGCCGGGCGCGAGGTCGGGGTCGGCGTCGGAGTCGAGGGCGTGGACCACGTCTCCGCCCCGTTCGGTCACGTCGTCGACGAGGTGGCCGTCGAGCGTCCCCCGATCGGCGGGCTGGCCGCCGGACTCGGCGTAGAAGTACGTCTCGTCGAGGACGACCTCGCGGCCGTCGACGCGGTCGACCGTCGCTTCGAACTCCCGGACCGCCGGCTCGGCCGGCGCGCGTGAAGCGGTCATTGCCGGGTCGTGGGCGCGGGCGGGTAAATAGGTGACCGCCGCGGTATCGGTTGTAAACGACCGTCGCGGTGGCGCGTGCCTGCGAGCCGCCGGGAGGCCGCGAAGCCAGCACGCGCGAGGTCGCCGGCGCTACGCGCCGGCTACCAGAGGGACCTTCGGTCCCTCGCTGGAGTCAGTTGCCGGAGCGAAGCGACGGCGGCTGACGAGGCTGGGGAGGTGTGCGGTGCGGTTG
>NZ_NEDJ01000097.1 GCF_002114285.1 Halorubrum ezzemoulense DSM 17463 | reverse complement strand
TCGTCCGAAACGCCGTTCGAGAGTTGTACTCGCGGTACTCGCCGTGAGTCATGTCCCGCGTCATCTCGCAAATCTCCTCGAGAACAGCTTGTATGCGGTCGCCAAACTCATCGACATCGTCGACGAGTTCGTCTTCTTCAGCAATCCATCCAAGGCACGCACTATTCTGGAGGATATCGGGTGCCTCTTGTAGAAGCCGGCGGAAGTCACCATTCTCGTCGAGTCGCTCGGCAGTGAGCAGATTGTCCCAGACAAACCCGTCACCCAACGACCGAGCAGTACAGACTGCCCACTGCATCGGATTGTCGACTTCGGCGGCCACAGCAAGCCGATCATTGTCCCAGTCCATGTAGCGCCGAGGAGCTGCTCGATCGTCCCACTCGGAGACCGCCGCATCGACGGTTGCGACGCCATTCTCGGGGGTCGCCGCAACGGCGGCCTGATACGTAGAGCGAGGAAGCGGTTGGATAGTGTGGAGTGCCGGGAGGCGGTCGCGGCTCCAGCCGGCCCCCCCCTCACGTGTGTGCGCGGGTCTAGACTCCACATTGTCGGTAGATTTTCCGGTCCGACTCACAAAATTCTGAAGGGGTTTTTGTTGCGTTCCAGATCGGCCGATTTCTTCGAGGAAACGCACGCCAGCCGGGCGAATTGCGACTTTGCTCCCGTCGCTGGTCGCGATGCGGTCCGTCACGAGTTCGTGTTCGCGAAGCTGGCGCAGGTGGTACGCGACGTTGTTCCGAGACTGGTCGGGGTCATCGTACGGCGCAGCCTCATAGAGCGCCTCGTAGCCGGCTGTCTGGCCGGCTTCCGCGCCGATACGCTCGAGGGTTGCGACAACCTCACCGTCTGTCTCAAGCGCCTCACACGCAGCCGCGACGTGGTCGTCGACAGTTCCGTGAGCGCGCTGGCCTGTATCGCATTGTGAACTCACATCGAACGCTGCCACGTCCGAGACGTTCCCATCCAGTTCGTCGACATCGATCTCCGGATCATAACTCCAAGCGAAGCGCCGCATCCAGATAGACGACTCAAACACAATCCGGACGTCCACACCGTGGCCAAGCCAACTGAGCAGCTGGACCATCTGCCGGCGTTGGTCAGCGTGGCCGATCTCTCGGAATGACTCATCGATCCGCACGGTGAGTGTCGGCGTATGGGCTGCGGCTGCGAGCAACGGCTTCACAACGCGGCGAACATCCGCAAGCTCACCAGGAAACCCGATGCCAAGCGGGCCGAACTCTGAACTCCCAAAGCTCTTGAGCAGTTCGAGCGCCTGTTGATGCTGCTCGGACTCGACGTCTTTACACAAGCTCAACAGCGTCGACGCAACGATCGACCCGTTAAGGCTCTCTGCGTCTGGAAGCGCCTCTCGGTCAACTGTCCCGAGCTGATCGTCGATAATCGATTCAAGCGTCTGCCAGGCGGCCCCATCAGCGACACCACCGACGAGTTCGCGCACGGCGAGCGCAATATCGGTTTCGAGGACCCCAACAAGACGCCGCCAGAGTTCACCCGGTCGGCTCTCTTTGTCGAGGTGTACTGTCCCAGACGACGCAGCCGGGTACTGCTGAACCACCCAGAGACCCGCGTCCTCATCACAGCGGAGATCTCCAAGCTGACGAGAGCTGTGATCGGTTTTGTCGGGTGTCTCTCGATTCGCTGTGTCGAGGTGCTGATCGTCTGAGAAGGCACCTGTAAGCACCTGTACGCCGAGTGGTTGGCCGACAAGGTCGCGGCCCCATTCCTCTTCAAGATCGGCGTAGTGGCCAACCTCGTCGAACTCAGCGCCGGCGTCACGAGTGTTCGCGAGAAGCGCCGCCCGTTGCTCAACAGCATTCTCCCACGTGTCGGCTCTTGCTCGACGTCGCAACTGGCCATCTGAATGCTGACTCCCACACTGGGGGCACTCACGAGCGTTAGCAGCGCCACTACTGACGGCATCCTCGATGACCCAGTGTTGGCTACAGTTGGAACAGCCAACGACAGCGAAGCGATTCACGCCGCTGGCACACCTCCATGAGCCGGGTGGTCCTGCATAGTGCGCTCTCCGCGCACGTGCTCGACGCTACGGCCGAAATCGGATAATCGGCCGTCTCAGAGGCAGCAGGTAGTGCTAACGGCGAAAGCCGGAGATGACTCTCACCACCGCAACCATTAAGACCACTTCGGAAGAAATGAGGAATAGGAAAGCTTCCTCGGACAGGTGCCATCCTGTCCCTTCCCAAGCGGCCCCTGCTGCCAACAGGGGAACTTCCCCCCTTTCTAAACATCGCCTAGCCGTACATACTGCGATATTGCGCCGGCCTCCGTCTTAATACTCACGCCGAGCGTCAGACATACATACAATTACTGTTATTTCGTCGCGGTACCCGCATTCAGGCGGTTTACACACCTCTAAAGCGGGTAACTGGCAATTGTACTGGGTCCCATGTAGGAGCTCTCCCCCGAATTTATCCAATCACCACCCACGTACTCGGATACAGCTGTGAGGTCTGTAAGCAGCCTCAAGCATTTAGCGTCCAACGGTCTGAGTACGAATATGTCGTTTCGGGTCAGCTGGCACAATCTCCTTGAGCGGTTAGATGACCTTCCGGAAGGAGCGACGCTCCGGACACCACTCTCGAATGACCGGTTTCAGATAACTGGCGTCCAGGAACACCGTGTCATCATCAGATTCTCGGAGAGCGGTGAGTCGCGACCGCTTCAAAAAGACCAGTTTGAGACACTATATCGGCGTGTCACCGACTCTACCGATGGGTTCGACGTTGATCGACTCCCACCCGATGCGGATCCATACCCGACGGTATTGAGTCTCCATCCACGATTCGAGGTGAACGACGACCGAGGTGTAATTATCGAGACCGAAGCGCCAACCACCTCATTGTTACTGGACGAGGACCCGTCCTCTGACCCTGCTCCAGACCAACGGACAGAACCCGATCTCGACGTCTACGCGGATGCGCTCCTGCTCGTCGACGCGCTGGAACGTCACGAGGTTACAGCGCTCGAAGGGGTGGAGACAGGGACGCTCATCGACCTGTATACCTTGCTCTCGGACGTTCAACGGAACGCAAACGACCTCCGCAAGGAGATCGCCGACACGCTCTTAGACCGACTCCATCACGACCGACCCGTCTCGGGATCGTACGGCTCGGTCCAGCGGACTGCTCGGACGAACCGCTCGCTCAAAGCCGACGAGGAGGTGCTGGACACGCTCGAATCAGCCGGGATCAACCGTGATCGGGTGGTGAGCGTTGATCGCGGGAAGGTTGACGACGCCCTCGAGGTGACTGATGTCGCTGAAAGCGACGTCTACGAGATTGAAGAAACCGAGTACGTTCGGAAAGCCGAGGTGGACGAAGATCGCAAGGAGACGCGGCTCCAAGGGCTGAAAGACCAACTTGCGGCGAGCGATGCTGACGATGCCGACCAGCTTCGTGACGAAGTCGAAGAGCTCGAGTCGCGGATCGAGGAACTGACCGAATTCAAGTCTGGACAGTCGTATCACACGCGCTCGAATGCCGACCGGTGAGTCGGTTTGACGACGTGACGAAAAGAACGAACAGGCCACGGTCAAGGTCAACTACGACGCAAGGGCTCCAGAACCGTTGATTGTCGCAGGACTATGACCTTATGTAGCATTTGATCGCGTTTTACCCCCAGTTTGATACATAAGGGATCGACCCCGCTGCGTGGATTAACCCGAAAAACGTCCGTTGCGGGTCTGTTGTGGGACCCGGTGAGAGAATTAACACAACAATCACGGCCAATCTCATAACCAGTGTTAGCGACAGAAAGAACGATTATAATGGATACACGTTAGCTGTTGGAATATGAGTGCGTCACAGAGTGAAGCCTACCTCTCGGAGGACGAACATGCGGGTCTTGAACTGATCCGCGAGACGGGTGGGATTCACCAGAGCGACTTTTGGAAAGAGCTGGATGTCTCTTCGCGAAAAGGAAGCCGCATAGTCGAAGCGCTTGAGAGTGCCGAGCTGATCCAGCGTGAGGAAACGGTGTACGAAGGTCAACGGACCTACTATCTCGAACCAACAGTATCTGATCTTGACTTTTCACTACTGATGGCGGGTGATATGCTCTCGCCATTCATCGGTGAAGAAGAGGTCGACCCGCAGTCAGACGCCTTCTCCCAATGGCTGATGAACCTCGCGTACGAGGAAGAGTAACTATGTTCTCGAGGGCTTTCGACGGCTCTTAGTCACCAAAACTGAGCCACGATGGCCTTAATTCGTCTCACCGGAAGAGTTTGCCGTCGCGTTGTTCATCCAGTTCGGTTATTGTATCATCCTCGGTGAGACCATCAACGATCATTTCAGGGCGTGCCGCGAGCGAGTAGCGGTAATGGCGACCACCGCGCTGGCCGCGGTTGATCTCTTCCATCTTCGCGACGCCGTTGATCACGAGGTCATTCAACAGATCGCGGACAGTCCGGGCGGTGACCGTATCAGTCTCTGCGAGCCGTGCGGCGTGTTCGTACCACGCGTAGAAGGCGTCCATCTTCGCGGGTAGTTCGCCTTCGTTATCGAGTGCAAGCAGAGTGTACGCAACGAGTTTGCCTTGGGGTGATAATGATGCTATTTCGCTCACAATCGCGCCCTGCTGGATCTCCTCTTCGGCCTGCCGGACGTGCTGTTCAGTAACGATATCGTCATCGCTGGTGCGCGCCAGGTCGCCAGCGGTATACAACAGATCGAGTGCTGTCCGGGCATATCCAGAGCGCTTCGCGGCGAACGCGGCCGTTATCGGAACCACATCGTCAGTCAGCACACCATCATGAAACGCGTCGGCGGCACGATCTTTGAGGATCGTTCGCAGTTCGTTCGCATCATACGGTGGGAAATGAATCTCGTGTTCACAGAGCGTCGATTTTACTCGTGGATCCAGCGAGTCGCGGAACGTCGAGTCGTTCGTGATTCCGATGAGTCCGACTTTCGTATCGTCAGGATCGACAAATTTCGCAGAATTGCGATTGTTACACCGCCCGAGCTTGTACAGGACGTTATCACTCGTTCCGATATTGTCAATTTCGTCTAGTGCGATCAGAACGTGCGTGGTGTCGGCCTTACGTAACTCGTCGAACAGCATGTCGTACACGTCTCCCTCGGGGTAGCCTGTCGTCGAGATACTCGATCGGGGCGTCGACTCCCGGAGGACGTTCACGAGATTCACAGCGACCTGATAGCTCGTATTGAGGTCACGACATTCCATTTGGACGGCCGTCACGTCGACATCGTCGACGCCATCGGCGTCCTCGCGAACACGATCGAGTACGAGATGGGTGCCAACAGTCTTCCCGACACCGGTCGGTCCGTAGACGAACACGTTACGCGGCCGCTTTCCACGGATCACTTCGGAGAACATCTGGAGGTAGCGATTCAACACCTCATCGCGTTCGAGAATGCGGGACGGATCGTAATCGTCCCGGAGAACGTCTTCATCGAGGAAGATTTCATCCTCGGGCGTGAGGTGACCGAGATTGTCCATATCGGTTTTATACACAGATACCATATAAAACCGGAGCTTCAACTGTTTCGACTGACCTACACAGACACTCCACCGTTTCGAGTGTTCCAAGTGGAACGATAGGGGGGTCAGTTTCGGATGGATATTCGAGACCCTGTGTGACGATAACATTTATCACAAATGTCTGCGTACCACATCCGCAAACCATCTTTTGTGAGTATAGTAGAACAAGAGAAGACGTGATAGAGACTCGATCAGCTGGAATCGTACGTAGCACCCGTCACTGTCTACTTGAACACTTGAAATAGTGGAGTGTGGGTGGTCCCGACTGGTGTCTCCTTTGTTGGACGCACTGTCCTGACGACGAACTGGCCTAGACAGGACCGACAGCAGATTGTACGCAATCGCGTCGGTGGTTATAGTTGAACACTTGAACGGGTGGTGTGTAAGGCCGACAATTAGAACGGCTGTCTGGTCATCGGAGACACTTGAAGACGTGGTGTGTGTGTGAGATCGGCTGGGATTTCAGCGTCGATCGCTGTCGGCGTACAGCTCGAAACACTCGAAGCGCCGGAGGGTGAGGACAGAGACAAGCGAGGTGCCGTCGCAGAGGCCGGTGATCTACTCCTCCCTCCCCGGTGGTTGGACGACATCTCCGAGGGATCGAACCAATTGGATCCCGTTCTCGTAGTCAGTCGTCACCCGATATCCTTCTTCATCCTGCTCGACGGCTCCCACGCTGGGGTGCGCAAGAAGTTGGAGGGCGGATCGAACCTCTTCGGTGGTTGGGATATCGTCCGAGTCCTCCATGCCCACGACGATCCACCGGACGTCCTCCGCTGTCTCCACGGCTCCGTCGGCACGCTCGAGAGCTCGAATGACCGCAAGCAAGGTCTCTCCAGCATCGATGCGGTCTTGGATGTACTCATCGAGGAGGTCGAGTCTGTCGTCTTGGAAGGCCCCTGAGCGTGTCAAGAGAGCCAGTATCTCCTCGGGTGGAACAGCATACTCCTCCCGGCGATCGAGAAGCTCGACGAGGTCGTCGACGGCGATTGTTGTCAGCTCGGTCGTCTCGGCATTATCGATCACTTTCGGGGCGAAGCCTGGGGCGACCACGATGGCGTGATCGGCTCCACGCTGGCGTCGGTGTTTGTCTACGTTGGTGACTTCTAGCGAGTTGACTCGCCCGTTCCCTCGGGCCTTCACTTCGACAACGACGTGTTCGGGAGATCGGATCTCTACGTCGGTATCACCCCCTCCTTCGATCCAGTCGGCGGCACAGCCCAGCCGAGAGAAGGCCTTCGCAACGAGTTTCTCGAACTCCTCGTGAGCGTTCCCATCTGTGCTGGCCGCCCGGAGTTGATCGGCGAGGTCGGGAGTGGGTCCGTCGTCTTCGTCGTCAACCGGGTGAACACGCTCGCCGGCATCGGTGAGGTCGGCAATGGCAGTTTCGACTGATTCCTCGCCAGAGAGTCGGTTGAGGCGCTTGTCTGCGACTCGTGTAAATCCCTGCGGGCGGTAGGTCTCGTCATAGCCAACGAGCTCGTTGAATTCCTCAATGTCGACGTCGACTTCCTCAACATCGGTGAGGAAGGTCATGTACTCCCAGGGGCTTTCCTCGTTCCAGCGACCGTGTTCAACGTTCTCTCTCCAGAGATACTCCGCAAGGTCGGGGTCATGTCGGAGTTGGAGGACTTGTCCCCTCGCAACGAACGCGCCATCGTGGTAGACGAGCGCGATGTCGTTTCGCTCGACGTTCCGCCACGTCCCGTCTACTGAAGTACCCCAGACGTGGACGAGATCGTTGTCAGATGTCGTCCGAAACAGTTCGAGGTCGTCGTCACTGAGGTAGGACTCAATATCCGCAATTGGGTGCCCATCTCGGATGAACTGTTTGTAGTCCTCAAACGCGTCGTCGCGACCAGCGGGGAGGATCACGATTCCGGTCATGCTTGAGTGGAAATCACTAGTGGGAATCAAATAATTGGCTACAACTCTATGGAAAGGCTCTTTTGAATTCCTCATTTGGTGATATATTCTCGGAGCCGTGCTGAACCCAGAGCGTGAGTCGGTTGGGTGGGTGGCTAACGTGCCCGCGGACACCGGCCCGTTCACGAGCCGAGACAGTTAGTGCCCACTGAGCCGACGGCGACGCTGGGAGGCCCACCCTGCGACCGCTCCGAGGGGAACGAGCAGGGCACCAACCAGCGGACTCCACGCAGTAGCGACGGTTCGAGTAACATCGACAGCAGTCCACAGCGGTTCCGGATAGAGCTGTATTGCGTAGTGTAACCCCTGCCCGGTAACGATACTGAGGAGGAGTGGAAACAGTAGTACGTACACTCCTGCCAGTATTGGGACGAGTGCCAGATTCCGAGGGCCATCGCGCTACCCACGAACGCTCCCTTTTCCGGAGTAGATACCCGAGAGATGACCCGTCGCCAGACGATTGTGCCCAGCACAAATCCCGCGACAAACGCGAACTGTGGCGCGTGTCCGACCCAGTACTGCGCGTCTGGCGACAGCCGTAACGGGACAACCATCGCCACGAGCAAATAAAGGAGGGAGGCGGCGAGTGCCGCCGCCGCCGTGACGACCCCGGCACCCATATCCTGCCACCACGTCACCGAGCGTTGCTGCCACGTGACCATATGGCCTTGAACGCTGCGTGGGAATATAACTGAGCGCAACCGGTCTGTGACAGGTGTATTCTCTGTATCTCGCACGCCGATTCTATCAGCTCTTAAGGACTTCACCTATGGAAACGCTGCTACCCGGGCAAACCACGTCTAACGACAAAATAATTACGCCGTCCGGGGATCTGCTGTTCTCACAACCGGCAGGCGGTCGGAACGTGTCTGCGGTGCGGTCGCTGTCTGGCGATAGCTGACGCTCACGGAGGGCCTCGGCCGGCCACTGAGGGCCGCCGGACCGGCGGCCCTCAGCTCCCTCGTCTATGCGGTTACACCCGGTGGATCGTACGCTTCTCCCCGATCAAGCATGTGGTAGATCGATACCAGCATCTTCCGAGCTGCTGCCACGATCGCTTTCTGTGAGTTCTTCCGGCTTGCTAACCGATCGTAAAACCGACTCAGATACTCGTCGTTACTCGTATGAACTGCGGTGTTTGCTGCTTGGACGAGCAGCCATCGTACACGCCCTGATCCACGTTTCGAAATGCCCCTTCGATCCGCGAGTCGCCTGACTCGCGGATCACCGGGTTCAATCCGACGTAACTGACGACCTCCTTGTCACCGTCAAACCGGTCGATCCCACCTAACTCCGCGTAGATCGTCAGCGCCGTGTAGTAGCTTACACCGGGAATCGTCATGAGCAGCTGGGTCTCCTTTAATGATTAAGATAACATTCGAAAGTCAAGGAACTGTTCACACCACTTCTTTGCGAAGCTGACGCGTTTCGTTATTTTCTCAAAAGTTTCCTGAACGAGGTCTTTGAATTCCGCTTCGCTCTCAACG
>NZ_NEDJ01000096.1 GCF_002114285.1 Halorubrum ezzemoulense DSM 17463 | reverse complement strand
GTCAGAGGTGTATGGCAGCCAGCGACCGAGCTGTTCCTCGACGGCCTCGACCTTCTCGTCCGCGGTCCCGTCGCTCGCCCGCTTGTCGTCGATCTTCAGGACCGTCGAGACGCGGTCGCCGTCGACCGCGTCGTGGGCCGCCGCCGCGGCCGCGAACAGCGTCTCGGCGTCGTCGGCCTCGATCACGGTCCCCATCGGGTTCGTCTCGTAGCTCACGTCGAAGTCGTCGAGCGCGGCGACGGCGGCCGCCACCTCCTCGGCCATGCTCTCCTCGACCACCGGGGCGACGCTCAGCATCGCGATGGCTGTCATGGGCGGGGATGCGCCGCGGACTCACTTAAGCGGTCGCGCGGGCGACGACGCCCGAGTTCGCCTCTCCCGCGGCGACCTACTCCAGCGCGTCGCGCAGGAAGGAGAGCTGGTGCCCGATCGCGCCCTCGAAGTCGTCGCCGAGCACCGAGAAGTGGTCGGCGGGCATGGCGACGACGGTCCCGCGCGAGAGCCGCTCGCCGGCGTCCGCGACCGACTCGGCGTCAACGATGTTGTCGTCGGTCCCCGCGAGCAGCAGCGTCGGCGCGTCGACCTCGTCGAGTCGCGTCACGGGGCGGTAGCCGACGAGCCCGAGCAGCGACCGGGCGGGGGTCTCGTTGCGCCACGCCGACTCGCGGTCGACGAGGTCCAGGTACTTCCGCTTCGTCCCCGGCTCCGTGATCGCCGCGCGCTCGTCCGTCCCGCCGACGATGGGGACGGTGCGACCGCGACCGACCCGGTGCCCGACGAGGTCGCGGAGCCCTGCGATGCCGGAGCGGAGCAGGTACCGCCCGCCGCGTCGGCGGGCGATCGCGCGCCCGTCGAGCATCGGGACGAGGCCCACGACCGCGTCGACGTCCCGGCGCTCCGCGGCGAGCGTCAGGACGTGCGCGGCCGACAGCGACGCGCCCCACAACACGAGGTCGTCGCCCGCGTCGTCGAGGCGGCCCGCGCGGTCGATCGCGGCCTCGTACGCCGCGCGCTGGCGGGCGAGGTCGACCGTCTGCGAGTCGCCGTCCGACTCGCCGAACTCCGGGTGATCGACGAGGAGGGCGGCGTAGCCCGCGTCGGCGAACCGCTCCGCGACGGCCGGGTAACCGAAGGTGCGCTCCGCGCCGAGCCCGGGCGCCATCACGACGATCGGCGGGTCGTCGGCGTCGCCGCCGGGCAGGTACGGCGTCCCGCGACAGGTCGCTCCGTCGGCGTCGAACGCGACCGCCCGGGTGGCGAACCGCTCTCGGGCCGGGCGCGCGAGGCGGCGCTGCGCTCGGTTGACGGGATGTCGGCGGGTCACCGGTCGCCCTCCGGATCCGCCTCGGACGCGTCCGGTCCGCCGGACGCGCCCGGGGGTTCGCCCTCCGCCTCGGTCTCGTTCAGCGTGTCGAGCACACGGGCCGAGAACTCCGTCTCGGAGATCTCGTAGCGCGCGAGCGCCTCGAACCACTCCGCCTCGGCGTGCCACGTCCCGAGGACATCGCCGGGAGACCGCACGACCGTGCCCTCGACGCGGACGGGGTCCCACTCGTCGGCCTCCGCGCGGTCGATGAGCGCGTTGAGCGCGCGCCCGATCTCGCCGCGGTGGACCTCGCGGCCGGGGAAGGCGGTCATGTACGTCAGCTCCAGCAGGTCGCCCCCGTCGATCGATTCGACGCTGACGCCGTAGCTGCGGAGCGCCGGCTCCACGTCGGCCGTCCGCTCGTCGCCGGTCATACCCTATCCGTCGGCGGGACGGGATAAATCGGTACCGGCACACGCCGGCGGCGCCGCCGCTGGGATGGTACGGTCAGACGAAAGCCGCGGGCGGGGGACGACCGCCGAGTGGCGGCCGCAGATAGGTTGTCAGAGGCACACGATTGTCCCGCGCGGCCAACTTGGTGTAACCCGTGGAGTGGTATAAACGCTCGGGCCGGAGACCATTTATGCTGCTCCCGCTCCTGTGTGTAGTCACATGCTCACCGCGGCCGCGACGGCGCTGACCCGAACCGACGACACCGCGGGCGTTGTCCTCGTCGGCGGCGCCGTGACCCTGCTGGCGTGGGTGCTGACGCCGGCGTGGCTCGTCGGCGTCCTCTTCGTCAGCCCGGCGGTCGCCGCGGCGGCGCCGGTCGCGCTCGCGCCGTGGCTCGTCGCGCGGGGGTACTTCGTCCGGGTGACTCGAAGCGCGATCCAGACCGGTGAGGCGACGGGCACGCCCTCGCTGGTCGCGTGGGGGGAGTTGGTCAGAGACGGCGTCAAGTCGGTGCTGCTGTCCGCGGCGCTGCTCGCGCCGCTCGCGGGGGGGCTCGCGGTCGCCGGAGGCGTCGTCACGGCCCTCATCGAGGGGCCGGTCGACCCGGCGGCGACAGCGACGGCGGTCGAGTCGGCGCTCGGGCCGGGCGGGCCGGCGGTCGTCGCGGTCGCGGCCGTCGGCGTCGTCGCCGCCCTCGTCGGGGCGTACCTCCTCGCGTTCGCGTACGTCCGCCCGGCGGCGCTCGCCGCGTTCGCCGCCTCCGGGCGGCTCAGGGACGGGTTGAGTCCGCAGACGGTGGCCGACATCGCCGCGACGGGCCCGTACGCCACCGGGTGGACGCTCGCCGCCGGGGCGCTCGCCGTCGGGTACGCCGTCGCGGCGCCGACGGCGCCGCTGGTCGTCGGCGTCGCGCTCGCCTTCCTCGTCCGCGTCGTCGCACACGGACTCTACGGGCGGGGCGCGGCCGCCGCCATGGCGGGTGGCCCCGACAGCCGGACGGAGCCGGGCGTTACGGAGGCTCACATCGCCACGGACGCCGGTGGCCGAGCGCTCCGCGAAACGGGTGCGACGCACGGTGATGTGACGGCTCGTGGTGACGTGGCGACCCGCGGCGACGCGATAACTCGCGGCAACGCGACGGCTCGGGGCGGCACGGAGACTCGCGGCAAGGTGGCGGCTCGGGGCGGCACAGCGGCTGCCGAGGTCGGCCGCGGACGCGACGCCCCGTCGGTTCCCGCCGTGTCCGGCGACGGCGGGCGGCCGATGCGGAGCGAGCCGCCGGCCGCGGTCCAGACCGGTCGAACCGTGCCGATCGAGGGCGGAGATGACCCGGCCGACGCGACCGCGGAGGTCAACGCGGACGCCGCCGAACCGGACGGGACGGACGCCGACGAGCCCGACGCCGCCGGCCCGGACGGCGGCTTCGTGTGGGGGCCGCGGCTCTCCGACGCGGAAGACAAGAGTTGATACGGTCCCGAGCGAACGCTCGGACATGCGCATCTCCGGGCGGGGGTACGGCGAAGAGGGCCGGGAACGGCTCACGCTGGTCCCCGAGAACGTGGACGACCTCTGGCACCTCGCGCACGTCCTCGAACCCGGGGACCTCGTCGAGGGCGACACCACCAGACGTATCCAGCGGAACGACGACCAGATGCGGGACACCGGCGGGCAGCGCGAACACATCTTCGTCACCCTTCAGGTGGAGGACGTGGAGTTCGCGCGGTTCGCCAACCGCCTCCGCGTCTCGGGCGTCATCGTCGGCTGCTCGCGGGAGGACCAGCTCAACGCCCACCACACGCTCAACGTCGAGGAGCACGACGAGATAACCGTCGAGAAGCACTTCAAGCCCGACCAGACGGAGCGGTTGGAGGAGGCCACCGAGGCCGCGGAGAACCCCGACGTGGCCATCGCGACCGTGGCAGAGGGCGCGGCGTACGTCCACACGGTCCAGCAGTACGGCACGGAGGAGTACGCCTCGTTCACGAAGCCGACCGGCAAAGGCGAGTTCTCTCGCCCCCGCGAGGAGCTGTTCGCGGAACTCGGCGAGGCGCTCGCGCACCTCGACGCCGACGCCGTAATCTTGGCCGGGCCCGGCTTCACGAAGAACGACGCCCGCGACTACGTCGACGAGGAGTTCCGCGACCTCTCCGACCGGATCACCACCGTCGACACCTCCGCGGCCGGCGACCGCGGCGTCCACGAGGTGCTCAAGCGCGGCGCGGTCGACGAGGTCCAGAAGGAGACCCGCATCTCGAAGGAGGCGAGCCTCATCGACGAGCTGACCGAGAACATCGCGACGGGCGAGAAGGCGACGTACGGCCCGGACGACACCGCCGAGGCCGCCGAGTTCGGCGCGGTCGAGACGCTGCTCGTCGTCGACGAGCGCCTCCGCACGGAGCGGCAGGGGGACGGCGACTGGGAGATCGACGTGAACGCGGTGATCGAGTCGGTCGAGCAGCAGGGCGGCGACGTGGTCGTCTTCTCTTCGGAGTTCGCGCCGGGCGAGCAGCTCGCCAACCTCGGCGGTATCGCCGCGATCTTACGCTACCGGCTCCAGTGAGCGGCTGACAGTCGAGGTGCGGTGGCGCGTGCCTGCGAGGCCGCCTCGCGGCCGAGCCGCACGCGCGAGGGAGTCGCTGGCGCCGCCGGCGCCAGCGACGAGGCTGGGGAGGCGTGAGGCGCGCGGCCGGGGCTTCGGCGGTCGTGCTCGGGTCGGTGACCGCGCATCGCCGAGCGGCCGGGGCTTCGCTATGCTCGGTCAGGGGGTCGCTCGTAGCGACGACAGTCACGTATCGCGTTCGGGGAGCGGCCGTGACCTTATCAGAGCGCGTCGCCAATCCCGGGTCGATGGCGGACCGATCCGGCGGTGACGAGAGCGTCTCGACGACCGCCGACCGCGAAGGCGCTGACAACGCGGACGCCGACGCGTTCCCCGACTCCGAGACCCTCCCCGACGACCTCGACGACGCCGGCGTCGACGAGGAGGTGAAGCGCCGGCTCCGCGAGGCGTACCTCAACGACGAGGAGAACGCGCTGATCGTCACTCGGGTACGCTCGGTCGGCGACCGAGTGGTCGTCGAGATGCGTCCGCCGCACGGCGACGCCACGCACACCGAGCGGTTCGACGCGCCCCGCGACGGATCGCTTCAGGAGTCCGAGGAATTCCTCGGATTTCTGGACGCCGCGGGCGTTTCGCCGCTCGACGTCGACGAGCTCGTCGGCACCCGCGTGCCAGCGACGTACGACTCGGAGACGGGCTGGCGGGTCGACGCCGCGTACCGCGCCGCTTCGGAGGCGGACGGCGGGAGCCGGTTCGCGGACGCCCGCGAGTGGCTGTGGACCTACAAGGCCTGGCTGTTGGCCGCGCTGCTCGTCGGCGGCGAGTTGGCGTTCGTCGCGGTGATCATCCTGTTGTACGCCTGACTCCGGGGGCGCGGCGCGTCGGCTCAGAGCACCCGGAGTCGATACCCCTCGGCTGCGGTCTCGTCGGTGACGCGGCCCGTTTCAAGCGCCGTGTCCAGGACCTCGGCGACGAACTCCTTCGGCACCTCGACGCCGATGAAGTCGGTCCCCTCGCGAGCGGTCGTGAGGCGCGCCATCGTTCGCTTCGTGCCGTCGTCGTTGTAGACGCTCCCGACGCGCTCGCCGCCGCGGCGGAACCGCAGCGTCACGTCGGTCGGTTCGAGCGCGTCGAAGCGCACCTCGAACACCCGGTCGTCGCCCTCCAGCCGCGCGAGCATCGCGCCGTCGTGTTCGATCACGGTCGTCTCCATACCCCCGTTACGGGCTCGACGCACATAACGGCGACACGCGATCGACGGGTGCGCTCGGAGGGGACGGGGCCGCGTCACCCCGAGTTCTCGGCGTCGAGGTAGCCAATCACCGCCTGCGGCGCCACGACGCCGACCAGTATCAGCACGCCGATCAGGACGGTGTCGCTCAGGCCCGTCGCGACGCGACCGCCGTACGCCAGCGCCAAGCCGGCCGCCATGAACAGGAGGATGACCGCGTTCTCTCGGGAGACCATAGGCAGACGTGGCGACGCCGATTACAAGAGTCTTGTCGGAGTCACTTCCCCCAGAAGGGGTCGCGCTTCCGGCGCGTCTCCAAGTAGCCTTGGAGGGCCTCGCGCTCGTCTGCGGTGATCTCCTCTTTTAATTCCTGTTCGAGGATCTTCGCGTGCTTCTCTGGCACCTCGGTCCAGAGGGTGTCGCCCTCCTCGATGCCGCGGCCGACGGTCGGGCCGTCGATAGCGATGCTGACGCGCTCGCCGGCGCGAGCCTCGTCGACGTCGTCGCCCTGTTTCTGGATCCCGGAGAGGTCGCCGACGCGCTCGAACTCGTTGCCCTCGAAGTAGCCGACGTTGCGGTTGTTCTGGAGCGTGCCGGAGATGATCTCGACGCCGACGACCGCGGGGTCGTTCTGCCGGAACGTGTGGTCGGGGAGGATGCGGAAGCGGGCCGGACGGACCACTTTGTCCAGCACCGTCTCCTGTTGCGCGCGCTGCTTCTCCTCGACGTAGCGCTCGTAGTCTTCGACCAGCTGGTAGATGACCTCGTTTTTGAACAGCTTCACGTCCGCGTTCTCTAAGTCCGACTCCGCGTTCTTGAGGAGGTCGACGTTGAACCCGAGGATCGCCTTGTGTTCGTCCTGGTTCGCCGTCTCGGCGACCGCGATGTCGCGCGGCGCGATGTCGCCGACCTCGGCGCGCAGGATCGGGACCTCCGCCTCGCGGAGGGCGTTCGCCATCGCCTCCAGCGAGCCGAGCGTGTCCGCCTTGACGACGACACCGTTGTCGGCGGTCTCGACCTCTATCTCGGCGAGTTCGGCCTTCCCTTCCTCGATGACCTGATCGGCGGTGCGGTCGCGGACGACCCGGACCGGCGCGCCCGCCATCGCCTGGTCGAGGTCGGGCGCGGCGATCTTCACGCCGGCCGCGGCGCCGATCTCGCCGACCTTCTCGAACTCCTTTTCGGTGCGGATCTCCGCGAGCGGCCGCGGACGGAGCAGCGCGCGGATCTCGGTGACGATCGGCTCGTTCTGTCCGCCGACCACGATGGTGTCGCCGTTCCGGATCACGCCGTCGTAGACGACGGTGTCGACGGTCGCGCCGAACCCCCGCTCGTCTTTCACTTCGAGGACCGTCCCCTCGCCGGGCCCCGTGACGTCGATCGCCATCTCCTCTTTCATGAACCGCTGGGAGAGACCCATGAGGACCGTCAGGAGGTCCGGGACGCCCTCGCCGGTGAGCGCCGAGAGCGGGACGACGCCGATGTTCTTCTGGAAGTCCTGGACGCGCCAGTAGAGGTCGGCGGAGAAGCCGGCGTCGGACAGCTGGCCGATAATCTCGTAGAGGTTCTCGTCGAGCATGGACTTCGCGCGCTCCGACTGCGCCTCCATGCTCTTCTGGATCGGTTCGCCGTCCTGCGGGTTCCACCCCGGCGTCGTGTCGGCCTTGTTGGCCGCGACGACGAACGGCGTCCCCGTCCGCCGGAGGATGTCTATCGCCTCCTCCGTCTGCGGCTGGAAGCCGTCGTTGACGTCGACGACGAGCACCGCGATGTCGGCGAGCGCGCCGCCGCGGGCGCGCAGCGTCGAGAAGGAGTGGTGGCCCGGCGTGTCGATGAACAGCAGGCCGGGGAGGTCGAAGTCGGACGGGTCGATCAGCTCGCCCGCCATGCCGGAGATGGTGTCGAGCGGGATGTCCGTCGCCCCGATGTGTTGGGTGATCGCGCCGGCCTCGCCCTCGCTGACGGCGGAGCCGCGGATCGTGTCGAGCAGGCTCGTCTTGCCGTGGTCGACGTGACCCAGCACGGCGACGATGGGGGTTCGCAGGGTGTCCGCGTGTGTGTGGTCGGTCATATGTGATCGCCCCGAGAAGGTTATAGCCACCATTCGTTCCGGCCGTCAGTTAAGCCTTTCAAAACGCCGCGGTGATCCGCGGCGGCGAAACCGGTGCCCAGTCACCGAGCGCCCGGCGCCGAGCCCGTCCGCGTCGGTCGCCCGTCGGACGGCCCGTGGCGTTTAAGACCGTCGCCCGGGACCGTGCGGGTATGGTCGACATCCTCGCGGAGAACCTCTCCGGGAAGGCGGTGATGAGCGCCGACGGCACGGAGCTCGGGGACCTGTACAACATCACGATGAACCTCGAGTCCGGCGAGCTGAACCACCTGCTCGTCAGCCCGCACGAGCAGCTCAGGAGCGAGCGCGTCGACTTCGACGTCGACGAGATGGGGCGGCTCCGGGTCCCGGTCGCGAACGTACAGGCGGTGAAAGACTACATCGTCGTCGCCCGCTGATGCAGGTCCTCGACTCGTCCGCGTTCATCCACGAGTACACGACCGACGAGGACGTGGTCTCCATCCCGGCGGTCCACGACGAACTGACAGGCGAGGTCGCGCTCCGGTTCGACGCGATGGAGGGCTCCGGGATGACCGTTCACGTCCCGGCGCCCGAGGCGGTCGACCGAGTCCGCCGGGCCGCGAAGGGGTCGGGCGACGCCGCTGAGCTGTCCGACACCGACATCCGGCTCATCGCGACCGCGCTGGAGCTTCACGGGACGCTCGTCACCGACGACTACGCGATGCAGAACGTCGCCGAGCGGCTCGACCTCCCGGTCGAGCCCATCGAGCGCGATGGGATCACCGAGGAGCGCGAGTGGCGCTTCCAGTGCGTCGGCTGCAACCGCACCTTCGACGAGAACAAGGAGCGGTGTCCGATCTGCGGCAGCGACCTGACGCGGAAAAACCCCGCGTGACCGGGCCGTCGGAGCGCCGCGGCGCGAGTCGTTTCCTCGCGCTCCCGAGCCGCGTGCGACCGGTCCGCACCCGACCGACCGATTGAACAGGCGCCCCGCCGACCGACCGGCATGAACGCCTTCGAGGAGCTGTCGCCGGACGCGCTCCGATCCGGGCGGGCGGACGCGCTCGACGACGCGGTCGCGACCGCGCTCGCCGCCCACCCGCTCGACGGTGTCGAGACCGAGTACCCCCACTATCGGGGTGCCGTCGAGGGGCCGGAGGCGCCGCCGCCCCCGTCGGAGGACCACCCCGTCTTCTACGGCTGTTTCGACTGGCACTCGGCGGTCCACAGCCACTGGGCGCTCGTCCGCGCGCTGCGGCTCGTTCCGCACCACCCGGACGAGGCCGATATCGCTGCCGGGATCGACGAGCGACTGGCTCCCGAGAGCGTCGCGAGCGAGGTCGCCTACCTCGACGAGAACCCCGGCTTCGAGGAGCCGTACGGCTGGGCGTGGCTGCTCCGGCTCGCCGCCGAACTCGACCTGTGGGACGACCCGCGCGCCGACGCGTGGCGCGAGAC
>NZ_NEDJ01000095.1 GCF_002114285.1 Halorubrum ezzemoulense DSM 17463 | reverse complement strand
ATAATATATCTTTGTCTTATAAAAACTTGTCATACGGTTAATTGAACCGGCTGATTCATCAGTAATGTCCCAAGCTACTCACCCATGATGTAGACACGTTCTCTCGAATGAGTCAGGGCCCCATTTGGAATAATAACGAATTCTTGTGCTGATTACACGCTCTATGCCGGGAACTCGCCAAGGCGGCTTCATTCGAAACATCACGACTGACGCGGGCGGGGACTCTCAGGCAGGTTGTCCGTCCATCGTTACGGACTGACAGTTCACTTCTAATCGGATCGCCGGCGATCCGCCATCGCTTTCCTCGATCCAAATTTCGATCCCTGCGTGGTTTGGGTCATCACACGGGAGATCCGGGTGTTCAAACCCTGGCCAGTCACGTTCAAACCGAGTCCCATCAACTGTCACGACGACGGTATCGGGCTCATCCGATGCGGGGAATGTAGCGTCCTCATCAGCTTCATTACTATTTGAGAGAGTGTATTCGCTTTTGAACAGCGTAGACCCGCCTTCACTGGTGACCGTGACGGTGACCTCACGAGTGAGTTCACGATCACCTAAATACACGCTCACAGTGTGTGCCCGTTCCGCTGGGTCACCCGAGCCGATTACGGAGCTACACCCAGCCAGACCAACTGTACTAATTGCCCCGACAGAGCCGAGGAGCTCACGCCGCTACATTGACCTGTGTCACCCCCGTTATCCGCTGGATGTAATTACGACAACCCGAGTCATCTGGAATGGAATACACCTGTCCAGTGAACACCATACAGGAGTCAACAAAGGCACTATTCCAAATACTACTCCTCAGCTTTGAACGTTGAAGTAGGATCGTGACGTAGGCGGTAGCGAACACGGATGATGCCGATTACGGACTTATTGTCGTGCACGCGTGTATTCGACGAGTTCGAGTCGCTGTCACCCGCACAACGTCAGCACGCGAAAACCTACGCCACAGGTCTTGTTGCGGCCAGCAACAAGACCGTGGCAGGCATCGCACGCGAGGTCCTTCCAGCTGGAGACAAACGCGCTCTCAACAAGTTCCTCACCGAGTACGACTGGGACGAACAGCAATTTAACCACGAACGTCTCGAAGAACTTCAAAAACACGGCGAAACACGTTGGTCGAAGGATGGGTACATCATCCTCGACGACACGATCACCGAGAAAGCCGGGGACGAAGTCCCCGGCGTCGGACACTTCTATGATCACGCCGAAGGTGACACTGTCTGGGGCCAAGACCTCATCTACGCCTTCTACGCTGACGACAAAACTGCCTACCCACTCACTTTCCGCCTCTACGAAAAACAGGACGAAGATGACCAAAACCACGACACCAAGTACGATCTCGCCCGTGAGATCGTCACCGAACTCGGAGACGAGGTAGGTGTCCCGGCGGACACCTACCTCTTCGACTCGTGGTTCGCTCACGATTCTGCCCTCGTCCAACACATCGAATCCTACGGCAAGGACTGGATCGGCCCGCTCCGGAGCAACCGACAGGTAACCTACGGCGGCGAAGAGATCAGCGTCGATGCGCTGGCAGAGCGCATCGACACCGTCGAGCGTAACGTTGAGGACGAGACCTACCACATCTGGACGAAGAAGCTTCCCGTCTCCCAACTGGGAGACGTGAAGCTGGTCATCGCCGAGAAAGAAACTGACGAAGACGAAGAGAACCCGGTCAAATACCTCGCCACGAACAAGATCGACGCACCGACCGAACACGTGATCCGCTCCTACGGGATGCGGTGGCGCATCGAGACGTTCTTCGAGGACTCAAAGCAGGATCTCGGCTTGGGAGACTGCGAGATGCAGACTGACGAAGGTGCCAGTCGGCACTGGCACCTTCTGATGGCTGCCTACAGTCTCGTTCGTCTTGATCCCGATTCGAGCGCCTTGGGGACGGTTCGCTCGAAAGCGTCATCGCTTCGAGCGAACCTCGAACATTCCCTGAAGGAAGCCGTTTACAACCTGCTCTCGTGGGTTCGAGACAACGATGATCGTGGCGTCGATGAGCTTATGCAAGAGATCGACCACCTTTTCGTTCACTCAACAGCCGACGGTAACGTTCAAAGCTGAGTACTACTCAAAACATAAAGCTGTATTTGTGTGACGCCGTCCCACGAAATAGTGGGACTCGACTGGTCAGATCGGATGTCCCATGCGGGAAGGTAAGTTATAGAATTGCTGAATACTGCTCTGTTGAATAGCGACCTCTGAGCCATGGTGAGACGATGCCGATCTTGAGACCACTAGCGTCAACCGTTAACAAACCGACTCAAATTTTGACCTCCTCGGTCAACACCGCTATTCAACAGAGCAGAAAAAAGTACTGCTGAGAAGATTGAACCCGCAATAAAACAAGCGCTGGATAGAGAATCAGTTGTTTTGGAACTCGAAACTGAGGCCGCTACGGGTGAACGACAGCGCTTCGTTCGGGCTGTTCTTTCGCCGTTGTGGGACGACGATGGAGCGGTTACCGGTGTAGTGGGGTCGGTTCATGATCTTAGCGAGGTTAGACAACGTGAGCAGCAACTTCAGGTTCCTGACCGGGTGCTCCGTCTTGACATCCACCTCCGCGTAAACGCGGAGGAATCCCGAGCGGTGGGAGTTTCAGGTCACAGTCCAATCAGTTGACTACCAGACCTTTCGGGCATAGGTAGTCCCACAGTGTCGGACTGGTGGACTGCTGGCCATGCCAACTGGCCGTTACCCCTATCCTCGGCCGTGTACTGCGTCCCAGTGTTGTTTTTGCCACGGGGACGCCGGCAAGCGTCAACGGACTTGGGGGTATCGTCTGGTTTGTTTTGAGCAGTCGGCACAGACACACCCTTCGAGGATATGGCGTTCACCGACTGCCCTTTCAGATACTGTCGTCCGAGAGACGAAGTCTCTCGTGATCACGAAAATCGAAGATTTTCGAACGACCTCGTTACGCGGGCGGACAGGCCGCCTCCGAAGGACGGTTCGGAATCCGCTCCGTTCCGACCGATTCCTAGCTCTCCATAGAGCGGCCTGTCAGTTAAATCTCTGTCTGTGAAACTCGGTACAGACGTTCGGCTAGTGGATTGCTTCCCACTATGTCGGCTTCATCACCCGCCTGAAAGCGGGTGTATTCACCTTCTAGCCTCTATAACATAAAGAATACGATGAGCGTTGTGAAGTGGAGTACAGAGCTGATTGAACAACAGACAACTGGCCCCGATGTTGTGAACACCGCTGAAACAGTCTCGGAGCACAGTCAGAAGTTGATTGATATGGCTGGGATAGAACGACGAACATCATCGTTTGCGAATAGTTTCAGCAATGCGCGTTAGAGACCGCTCAAAACTGGCTCGAAGCCTTCGCCGTCTACCACAATCCACGTCAAACTTAACGCGAGGCCTCAACCCTGAACCGCGTGTGCGTGTAGGATTCAGGCTCTATTAAAAACTTCAACCGATGAGATATTCTCAATGATGTCTAGAGATACCGCTCCAACTGAGAGCGCGACTCACGGAGGTAGTCGAGTGACTGCGTCCCGACTTCCAGCGAGAGCGTCCCGTGCCAGTCGGTGGGGAACGCCTCGAAGATAGGCCCGAAGTCGAGGTTCCCGGCACCGAACGGGAGGTGTTCGTCCGCCGGCCGACGGGTGTCGTTCAGGTGAACGTGCGAGATGCGGTCGGCGTGGTCAGCGACGAACGCGGCTGTCTCCGTCGGGTCGTGACCGGTTACCCGAGCGTGGCCCGTATCGAGCGTCAGCGAGGTGTCCGTCGCGGCGAGCAATCCGTCGATGTGTTCGATAGTGTACGGGCTTCCGAATATGTTCTCGGCACAGATTTCGACGTGACGTGAGTTACCGTACGCGTTCAGTTTGCTGACTGATTCGTTGATGTACTCGCGGAGCTCCGCGTCGTCCCACGCGACTGACCATGCGGAGGACTCTGGGTGGAGAACGGCCTTTTCTGCCCCCAGTTCGGCCGCGGCATCGATACAGGCCGACTGCGTTTCGACGGCACCGCTGCGGACGGACTCGTAAGGCGATCCGATGTCTGTCGGGAACGGAAGGTGAACGAGTAGGCCGAGGCCGTGATTGTCCAGTATCTGCCGAATCGTCCCGCGATTCGACGTGAGACGCTCGCGGCTGTGAGGCCCGTCCATGAGTATCTCGACGTAGTCGAACTCGCCGTCCCCGGCGAAGCGCAACTGCGGTTCCAGTTCCGATGCGACTGCGGTGACGAAACCGATTCGTGGATTCATATTGATTTGGGTAGCGGACCGTGAATTACTTCGTGGGAAGGCTCGCGAGCTCGGCGAGGCTATCGAGGCGATACGTCGGCCGGATATCGAGACGATACCCGCGGCGATGCGGTCGGTTCACGAACGCGGCGTCGACGCCAGCCGCGCGAGCCGCCGCCACGTCGACACGGCTGTCACCGACGTACAACGCCGATTCGACGCCCAACTCGTCGAGCGCCGCCTCAAGATACGACGGGTCCGGCTTGCGACGTTCCAGTCCGCGAAGCGACGGCTCTCGACCGTAGTACGCTTCGAACATCGCCTCCAGACCGAACTCCGCGACGATGTGTTCGATTGTCGCGTGCTGGTTGTTGCTCACGATCGCCGTCGGGACCGCGAGATCGGCGAGCGTCTCGACATCGTCGTAGAGCGGCTTCTCACCGTCTCGGATCGCCGCCAACTGGCGGGCTGTGCGTTCCGTCTCGTGACGACGCCAGAACGCGTCAGCGTCAACTTCGTACCGCTTGGCAAGCCTGCGCACCGTTTCCACCGAGAGATCGTCGACGAGCGACCGGACGTCGCTCGGTGTCGGGTCGACATCGAACGCCGCGAACGCCCGCTGCGACGCTTCCGTCAGGACCGACTCGTCCGTCGGATAGGTGAGGACGCCGTCGTTGTCGAAGACGATCGCGTTGTACTGCGTTTCGACCCGACTCATGTCGTGTTCCACTGGGCCTCGTGCGCGGGCTGGTCGGTCGACTCCGAGGCGACGTTCTCGGCGGAGTGATAGAACGCGCCCCCGGCCTCGGGGTCAAACAAGTGGAGCCGTTCGGGATCGGCGGTCAACGACAGCACGTCACCGACTTCGACCGCCGACCGCGGCGGAAGGCTCACTTCCATCTCGGTGTCACCGACTGTGCCCCGGGTCAACAGCGAATCGCCGAGCGGTTCGGTGACGGTGACATCCATGCTGAGCGGGCCGTTCATCTCTTGTGACAGGTCCTCGGGCCGGACCCCCAGAACCACACGGTCTCCCGCGTGAGATGTCACAGAGTCGGAGACCGGACTCGGCAACGGAACGCTGTTCTCGCCCCACGTCACGTGGACGGAATCTCCACGCCGTTCGAGCACTCCCTCGACGGTGTTCATACCCGGACTACCGATGAACTCGGCGACAAACCGAGTCGCCGGCGCATCGTACAGCCGCTGTGGCGGTGCGACCTGCTGAATCTCGCCGTCGTACATGACCGCGACCCGATCGCCGAGTGTCATCGCTTCGACCTGGTCGTGTGTGACGTACAGCGTCGTCGTGCGAAGCTGCTCGTGGAGTTCGGCGAGTTCAGCACGCATCTGGACGCGGAGTTTCGCGTCGAGGTTGCTGAGCGGCTCGTCCATTAGGAACACCTCCGGATCGCGAACGAGCGCCCGCCCGATGGCCACGCGCTGTTGTTCGCCCCCGGAAAGCGCTGACGGAGTCCTGTCAAGGAGGTCTTCGATGTCGAGGATCTCGGCCGCGTCTGCGACCCGCTCTGCCACCTCGTCGTCGGTGAACTCGGTGGCCGTTCCGAGACCGAACGTCATGTTTTCTCGAGCGGTCATATGCGGGTACAGCGCGTAGTTCTGGAACACCATTGCGACGTCGCGCGCGGCGGGCGATACGGTCGTCACGACCTCGTCGGCGATCTCGATGGAACCTTTCGTCGGAGACTCGAGGCCCGCGAGCAGTCGGAGCGTAGTCGACTTCCCGCACCCCGACGGACCGACCAAGACGAGGAACTCACCGTCTTTGACGTTGAGGTCGACACCGCCAACGGCGGTGACATCTTCGAAGCGCTTCACCAGGTCTGTCGTTGTGATTCCGGTCATTCTGATAGTCCGAAGGTTTCCAGCAGCGGGCCTCGGAAGACGATGAGCGCCAGCAGCGGCGGCAACCGCGTCAACACGGCGCCCGCCATGATGAGCCCCCAGTCAGTCTGGCCGGCGTTGCCAACCGACTGGAGGTATTTCATGCCGACCTGTACGACCTGTTTGCTCTGATCAGAGACGACGATCAGCGGCCACAGGTACTGGTTCCACGCGTAGATGAACGTGATCACGCTGAGACCGCTTATCATCCCCCGAGACATCGGGATCAGCACTTTCCAGAGGAAGCGGAGCGGACCGACGCCGTCGACTTTGGCCGACTCGACGAGCGAATCGGGGATCGACATGAAGTGCTGGCGGAGGAGGAACACAGCGGTCGCGCTCGCGACGTACGGGCCGGTAAGCGCCAACAGCGTGTTCGTCCACCCCAGTGCGGCCATCATCTCGTATAGGGGGACGATTCGTACCGGAACGGGGAACATCAGCGTGAACAGGATCAGAAAGAAGATCGCGTTCTTGAACCGGAAGTCGTAGAAAACGAGCGCGACCGCGGCGAGGAGGCTCACGGCGATCTTCGCGACGGTGACAACGATAGACATCACTAAGGAGTTGAACATGTACGATGCCATTCCGTACCTGGTGAACACCTCGGCGTAGTTTGCCAGCCCGTCGGTGCCAACACTGATGTCGGTGATATCGTACACTTCGGGAACGGTCTGGGTACTCATTACGAACGCGAGCAGGAGCGGCGAGGCCATCACTAAGACGGAAGTGATGAGGCCGAGATGGACGCGCCACTGCGCCGGGAGTACCTGTGTGTCGGCTATCGCCGACAGCGGTCCGCGCTCTCGAACGTCAGTCGCGATGTCGTTAGTGTCGAGTGACATTAGTAGTGTGCGTAGCGGTCTGAGACGCGCAGTTGGACGAACGTGAGTCCCGCCACGAGCACGAACAGGATCACGGACTGCGCGGATGCGAGACCGAGGTTGTTGAACTGGAAGGCGTCACGGTACAACTGATATATCATCAGGTTGGTGGCGTTCGTCGGTCCCCCCTGCGTCATTAGGTCGATCAGGGCGAAGCTGCCGAAAAACGCGTAGATCGTGTTGATCACGACCAAGAACACCAACGTGGGCGACATGAGCGGAAGGTACACGCGCACCAGTCGACGCCACGTTTCGATTCCGTCGAGCCGACACGCCTCGTTGAGCGACTCAGGCACGTTGTTCAATGCGGCGAGCATGAATATCACGTTGTACCCGACCTGTTTCCAGATCGCCGCCACCGTGACGACGGCGAACCCCTGCCACCCGACGGTGAACCAGTCCAGTTCGATGCCGAACCATGCCTCAAGGTAGTGCGTGTAGATACCAACGCTCGGGTGCGCGAGGAACAGCAGGACCGTTCCTGCGACGGCTGTCGGTAGTGCGTACGGCCAAATCGCGGCGATCAGGTACGCGGCCTTTCCGTCGCTGACCTCGTACAACAGGAACGCGACCAGGAGGCCGACAGCGAGCGATCCGATAACGACGATCACCGCGAACGCCATTGTTAGTCCGACGCTCGTGAGGTACACCTGCGACCCCAACAGGTCGGTGAAGTTCGTCAGTCCGACGAACCGGGTGTTCTGACCGAACAGAAACGTCTGGAAGAAGCTGAACCGGAGCGTCTGTAGCGACGGGTAGTACAGGAACGCGATGATCGCCGCCAGTGTCGGTAGTAGCAGGAGGTACGCCCCCAGCGAACTATCGTACGTGTTCTCGTGTACGCCCATTTCAGTTGCCTTTGCTCTGGATGTAGCTCTGGAGAACGTCGTCGGCCTCCGTCTTCATCTCCTCGAGTTTCGACTCGACGGTGACGTCAGAGTTGATCATGCTGACGTAACCGTCCTGAATTATCGTTCGGACTTCCGAGGCGGGTCCGGCTTGCCAGCCCTGTGTCGCGACGGTCTGTTCCGTCTCCTGAAGCTGGTCGAACGCGGTCTGGAAGTTGGGGTTCTCGTCGAACCAGCCGTCTTCTTCGAGGTACTCGACGGCGCTGTCACTGATCGGGAAGTAGCCGGTGTTCTGGTGCCAGAACGCCTGCTGCTCTGGCTCGGCCAGCCAGAGGAGGAAGTCGGTGAGTCCCTGCCGTTTTTCTTCGGACAGACCGCGGGTCATCCACAGCGATGCGCCCCCGATTACGACGCCGGTGCGTGTGTCGCCGACCGTCGGGTAGTACCCCGTCCCGAGTTCGAATCCGTTCTCTTCGGCTCCCGCCGTCGCCGAAGCAACGCCGGCCGTGGACGAGATCCACATCGCCGTCTGTCCGTTGAGGAACGCCTGTTGTGCCGCGCCCCAGTTGCCGACGCCGGCATGGTTGTACAGGCCGTCGGCATGCATGTCGGCCCACCAGCCAAACACCCGGTCAGCCGTGTCGGTATCCAGGTTGATCTCAGTCGGGTCCCCCGCACGACCGTTCTCTTCGTTCACAAGCGGGACGTTCGCTTCCGCGAACCACTGCTCAGGGAACCATGAGACGTTAGCGAAGGTGATTCCCTGCTCCGCGATCCCCTGATCGACGATCGTCTCGCTCACCTCACGGATCTCGGCTAACGTCGATGGCGGCGATTCGGGATTGAGCCCGGCCTCCTCGAACATGTCCTTGTTGTAGTAGAAGATCGGGTTCGAGGAGTTGAACGGCATCGAATACACAGTGTCGTCGAACGAGTAGTAGTCGATGACTGGGTCCTGAAAGTCTGACCAGTCGATCCGGTCGCTCGGAAGCGCCTCCTCCATCGGGACGAACGCACCGCTGTCGATCGCGAGGCGACTCCCGAGGTCGACGATCTGTGCCAGCTCCGGCGCTTCGCCTGCGCCGATCGCTGAGGTGACCGCGTTCAGCGTCTCGTCATAGCTTCCCTTGTAGCTTGTTTCGACCGTCACACCGGAGGACTGCTCATTGAAATCGGCCGCGAGCGCGTCGACCGTTTCGCCGAGGTTTCCCCCCATCGCGTGCCACCAAGTGATAGTCGTCTCACCGCTGCTTTCGGAGCTCGCACTATTCGTGGAACTGGACGAGCCGTCCGAGCCATCAGCGCCGTCTGAACCCCCTGATGTTGCTCCTAGACATCCAGCGGAAGCAAGGCCGACTGTGGCCGCACCGGTTGTTTGAAGAAATCTACGCCGACCACTGTGTGAGCCGTTCGAATTGACCACACATCGAGGTACATTAGTTTCATATTAAGAT
>NZ_NEDJ01000094.1 GCF_002114285.1 Halorubrum ezzemoulense DSM 17463 | reverse complement strand
AGACAGCGACCGCACCGCAGACACGTTCCGACCGCCTACCGGCTGTGAAAACAACAGATCCCTAGACGGCGTAATCATTTTGTCGCTAGACGTGGTTTGCCCGGGTAGCAGCGTTTCCATAGGTGAATCCATTGTTTTCGAAGTCCGCGCGTGAAAATCAGTCACCACTAGTGGTTGATGACCATAGATTCAACAGAGCAAAATTAATGTGATCACACGACGCGGTTCCGAAGAGGCTCTCCAGACTGATACTGATGAAACATCTCCTTGACCAACTCAGCGAGATCGCGATGATACTGGTTTGTGGTCGATCCTTGGTGAGGGGAGATGATTACCTCCTCAAAATCCCACAGTGGGGAAGACTCTGGAAGCGGTTCGGTCCGGAAAACATCGAGTCCAGCACCGGCAATGATGTTGTCTTCGAGAGCTGTAATTAGCGCGTTTTCGTCCACAACAGACCCACGGGCGACGTTAATAAGATAGGCGTCGGAGCGCATACACTGGAATTCCGTAGTAGAGATTAGGTCTTCCGTCTCCGGAGTATCGGGAACCGCGAGAATAACGAATCGGGTATCCTCGATCGCCTTCTGAAGGTTATCCGGAGAATAGACGGTCGAAACTCCCGGAACTGACTCGTTCGATCGGCGGACCCCGACGACATCCATCCCAAGAGCACTCGCACGAGTCGCGACGCCTCGTCCGATCGTTCCGAGTCCGACGACGCACGCCGACTCTCCCTCAACGGTGAACGGTCGATCGTAAGCCGGTTCATACCATTGGTTGTCGGATTGTTTGTCTCGATAGACATGGTGCCGTCGTGCAAAAATTATCATATATCCGATAACTAATTCACCAACAGTCGTGCCGTGAATACCTGTACTATTCGTCAGCGGCGTGCCAGCGTCCTCGTATGCTTGGGTGTCAAACTCGTCATAGCCAGCCCGGATACAGTGGACCCAACCTGCATCGAGGAATCCGTCGCGTGGCCGATACGATGCGACCACGTCAGTTTCGTCGAAACTGGCGTCGTCGCCGACGATCTCTACGGGAACGCGAAGGTCGTGGAGTGCGTCGGCAAACGACTCGATCGGAACTTTCTCGTCGATACTCTCGTGGACACAGAGTCGCTCAAGTGGCTCAGTATCGGACACAGCAGGTACATATCTATATGAGATAATCAACCTTGGTAGAATCAACACAATGAACATTATCCACTTTTTCGGGAACGTAACCCGAGGGTTCTTAACATAGTACTGGATAAATCATGATAGAATGGGGCAAACAACCTGTAGAGACATTCTTCCAACGGGCATCGATCTCCGCGACCAGAGTGAGACCGGTCGTTGGGTATTGCGCGGTTGGACGAACGGATGACGCTCCTCGAGGTCGAGAACCTTGTGGTGCGGTACGAGACGAGTGATGGCCCGCTCCACAGCGTGAATGACGTCTCGTTCAGCATCGATGATGGCGTCAACTACGCGCTTTCTGGCGAGTCAGCGTCAGGAAAGTCGACGGCTGTGAAAGCAATCCTTGGGCTCTTACCTGATCACGGAGTCGTTGAGTCGGGCAATGTCAGGTTTGATGGGCGGGACCTGCTGTCGTTAACGCCCTCCGAACGTCAGGACCTGCTCTGGGAAGAGATCGCCTTCATCCCGCAGACGGCTATCGACGCGCTTGATCCCGTGATGTCTGTCGGGGCACAGATCAGGCAGGCAATTCAGACACACCGAGATGTCTCCGAGCGCACCGCCAACCGCCGCACCCGCGAGCTGTTCGAGACGGTCGGGCTCAACCCAGACCGGATCGACGACTACCCACACCAGTTCTCAGGTGGGATGCGCCAGCGCGTCGTCATCGCAATGGCGCTCGCACTTGACCCGAAACTGATCATCGCCGATGAGCCGACTACAGGGCTTGATGTCATCGTCCAAGACAAGATCATCGACAATATACTCCAAATCCAAGAGGAGACCGACAGCTCGCTGTTGCTCATCACGCATGATCTCAGTGTGATCGCTGAGACATGCGACGAGATGTCAGTATTGTACGGTGGGAAAGTGATGGAGCAGGGCCGCACCGACAACGTCCTGCTTAATCCGACACATCCGTACACGATGGGGCTAAAAAACGCGTACCCGTCGCTTGATGACAATAGAGAGAACCTCGTATCGGTGCCGGGGGAGCCTCCGACTCTCGACGCAAAGCCGACCGGGTGTGTCTTCGAACCGCGTTGTCCGTTCGCGACCGAGGAGTGTGCGACGTCCGAGCCGGAGGTAGAAACACTCCCGTATCGGAACCACGCCGTTGCGTGCCACCACGCTGATCAAGCGGCTCGGATGCGCCGAGATGCTGAGGACACCACGACGTGGGGTGGTTCTACGGAGGGATCCCGGTCCAACTCGGGTGAAGTCCTTCTTGATGTCGACGACCTGTGTAAGTGGTATGAACATTCGGAGTCATTATTTGGGGGACTTCCAGTCGGTGGAATCTCACCGACTGTGACGGGGATTTCGAACAGCCTCCGCAAGTGGTACGAAAAGCGCGGAGAGATCTTCACCAAGGTGTTGAAAAACGACGGGTCGCATGTCCATGCAGTAGACGGCGTCTCGTTTTCGGTGTCCCGTGGCGAGATCTACGGCATCGTCGGCGAGTCCGGCTGCGGAAAATCGACTCTCGGCCAGACGCTCGCACTCTTAGAGGATCCAACCAGTGGAGGGTTCACGTTTGACGGGCGTTCGCATGAGTTCTTCCAAGAAGATGACCTACAGGCGTTCCGGAAGGATCTACAGATCATTTTCCAGAACCCGTACGACTCTCTGAATCCGCGGATGACTGTCGGGCAATTAGTCAAGGAACCGCTAACGATCCACAATTACCGGCTTGAGGAGCGCGACGAAACTGTCCAAGAGGTACTGGAAAAAGTCGGAATGGCGCCCGCAGACCAGTACTTGGATATGTACCCGAATGAGCTCTCCGGTGGCCAACGCCAGCGGGTCTCCATCGCTCGGGCCCTCGTCATTGATCCCGATTTCCTCATCTGTGACGAACCTGCTTCAATGCTAGACGTGTCTCTCCAAGCAGAGGTGTTGAATCTGCTACGAGGACTGGCTAATACTGAAGAGATTGGAGTCCTGTACATTTCACACGACCTTGCAAGCCTCACCCAGGTTGCCGACCGTCTGGCGATTATGTACCGTGGGCGGTTTGTTGAACGTGGCAGTACCGAGCAGATCATCTCAGACACGAAACATCCCTACACCGAGGCCCTCCTCGCAGCAGTCCCAGAGACAGACCCGCGTGGCAGTCGTGATCGCGTGACGCTTGAAGGAAAGCCTGCCAACCCCATCGATATGACGGAAGGCTGTCGGTTCACATCGCGTTGTCCAAAAGGGACCGATCGCTGTCATAGTGAGGATCCGGAACTCGACGTATGGACTGATGGTGATCACGGTGCTGCGTGTTTTCATCCGGCTGAATCGTCAGATTCAGACAATTGTTCTCGGATCGACAGCCTGGTTGAAAATGAGTGAACATCCTAACCAAGAGGTGCGGTGCCGTGGGGACCCTCCGATATCAGCGTGGGGGGATGTTAAAGAGTTGCTTGGACCAACAATTTGAGATTCGCGAATGACACCACGTCGCCGTCAGATTCTACGATTTCGAAGGTTTCAGTCGCATCGGATGGGCGGTCGTCGAACGCCGCTCGCAGTCGCTCCTGCCGCTCAACTGACGTGTCGACGTTTTCAACCCACTCGTCGAAATTGAGAGTCTTCGTGACTACGCGTGAATCATCGATCGTAAATCCTACGTTCGTGAGCCAAGAAAACCAGTCACTGGCGCGGTGTGAGCGGACATGCGTCGGGTCGCGGATCGTCTCTATCTTGTTGAGGAACTCGTCGAGCGTGTCGGAGTCTGGCGCAACGTTGTCCTCGAAGGCGAAGGTTCCGCCAGGTTCGAGGACCCGAGCTACCTCCCCTAAGAACGCCTCCGGGTCAGGGAAATGATGGGCCGCAATACGACACGTCACGGCGTCGAAGGATCCGGAAGCGAACGGGAGTTGCTCAGCGTCGCAGACGACACCAGCTACGTCCGGAAACTCTCGTTTCGTCGTCGTGATCATCTCCGGCGCGATGTCAGTCGCCACGACACTGTCCGTGTCTGCCTCAAGTAGCGCGCCTGCGGTGTGGCCAGCGCCCGTAGCCACATCTAGTGCCCGGTCAGCTGTTCCGACCCACTCGACGAGCTGATCAAGATCATTACCCGTACGGTGGACGCGACTCTCGAGGTATGCCTCGGCCTGTTCGCCGAACGACATCGCCGCAGACTGTTTGCGATCTTGTTTCTCGTCCATGTCTTCTTATTCGAGAGATTGGGCAAAGGTGTTCGGCCGGTTCAGCGTTCAGGCACTTTCGCTCAATGAATAGCAAATAGGTTCTCAATACATACGGGGTAAGGGGCTACCGTTGCAACGCATCTTCCTCAAGGGTTTCTCACCAAACCATCTGATATTGGTTGATCCCATCACTCAATGTTAGATTATCAATATTTCGGCGAGCCTGTAACTCGCTGATGACAATATACCCACCCCCATATAAATAATGAAGCTCATTGCCTCGGTTCGGGGGTATGGTATTATCCGATGCCGGGGTACGCTCCAACGTCTATGGATGATCAACTCGACAATAACGAACTCCCCTGCGAATCAGTATCTGGCCCTGATTTGGATCCATTGTTCGACCCAGGATCAGTTGCAGTTGTCGGGGCAAGTCCCGACTCGTTCTACTCGGGTAACCTTGCGGAGAACCTTCTAGAGTACGGCTTCGACGGAACACTCTATCCCGTCAACCCAGGACGTGACAAGGTTTGGGGGCGGCAGTGTTACGATGACATATCAGATGTCCCCGAAGCGGTGGATCTGGTTGTCGTTAGTGTCCCCCGAGAGTACGTCGTTGATGTCGTCAAATCCGCGGGCGAGCGTGATATCCCCGTTGCACTGGTTCTGACGGCGGGATTCTCCGAGGCCGACGAGACTGGCACCGAATTAGAATCGGAGTTGGCCGCGACCGCCGAAGAGGCCGGCATTCGCGTCGTTGGACCGAACTGTATCGGTGTGATGGCTAGCGAGGGTGCCACACTCACCTCGACCTGCTCGCGGAACCCTCGACCTGGCGGTATCGGTCTAGTCAGTCAGTCAGGTGCACTTGCATTCACGACTTTCTTCGAACGAGCGGCCGATAACGACATCCACTTCAGCCACATCGTCTCTACCGGAAACGAAGTCGACCTGACAACCGCAGATTACGTTGCCTATCTTGCCGATCAAGACGAGGTCGATGTTATCTGCACCTATATCGAGGGGGTGGAAGAGCCCGAACGGTTCTTACGAGTCGCAGAAGCGGCCGTCCGGAGCGGCACGCCGGTCCTCGCGGTGAAGATCGGATCCTCGGAGCTGTCCGAGGCGGCGACGCTCTCCCACACCGGATCGCTCACTGGTGACGACGACGCTTGGGAAGCTGCCTTCGATCAGACGGGCATCGAACGTGTCCCGGACATCCCAGACTTGCTCTCGCGGGCGAGCGCGCACACCACTTACGGCGAGCCCGACGGTGACAGTATCTGCGTCGCTTCGACCAGCGGCGGTCTGGCGAGCTTGCTGGCTGATCTAGCCGCCGAGCGAGATCTTTCCCTCCCTGACATCGAAGGTGAGACTGAGCGGACGCTACTTGACATCGAGGAGTTGCTGACATATGGCGGGTTCAACAATCCAGCTGATATCCGAGGATATGGTGCCCACGCTCTCCCAGAGATAGCAAGTTCAGTCCTTGACGACGATTCCTTTGATGCCTACGTGTTCGCAATCGGACTCCCAGGAGTCGACAAGCGCGCGGAGACCATCGCCGCGGATCTGGAACGGATCGCCGCTGAGGCCGACGACCCGGTTTACGTACTCTGGACTGGGCGAAAAGAACCCGAAGACCCCACTGAAACCCCGCCCTACGCCCGCCTGCGGAAATCAATTCCTGTCTACGAGGACCCGAGCCGATGCATGGATGCCGTAGCGTCGACGATCGATTTTGTCGCCACGCGCGACCGTCTGGCAGACCAGTCTCCGCGCGAGACACTCGTCGCTGACACGGACGGACCCATTGCAGACCTCCCAGACGGACGGGTGCTCACCTGGGCGGAGTCGGAATCGCTGCTCGACGCTTACGGCATTCCTGTCGTCGAGACGCATTTGGCGACTAATGCGGACGAGGCGGCTGCCGCGGCCGGTAAGGTCGGATTCCCAGCCGTATTGAAGGTCGATTCGCCTGCACTTCCCCATCGGACGGACGCTGGTGCGGTGCGGCTCAACATCGATTCGTCAGACGCAGCGCGAAGAGCTTACGAAGAGGTGATGGACGCCGCATTGACTGCCGTCGACGTGGACGAGATAGAGGGCGTGCTGGTCCAGCCAATGGTCGACGATGGTGTTGAAGCGATCGCTGGAGTCACCCCAGATGATGTATTCGGTTCGCTTGTTTCAGTCGGTCCCGGCGGAGTTCTCGTTGAGGCATTTGACGATGCAGCCACGCTCGTGCCCCCGTTCTCATGTGCCGACGCACGGGCCGCCGTCGAGGATACTACTCTCGCGGCGCTCCTCCGAAACCGCCGCGAAGGTCCTGCCCCTGGGATCGGGTCATTTGTCGATTTTCTCGTGCACGTCGGCGACTTGGCAGCGGAAACCGACGCTGTATCCGAATTGGATCTCAATCCCGTCGTCGTCACGGCCGAGGGCCCCGTCGCCGTAGATGCGCTCGTTCGAACTCACACAGGATAGATATATGAAGATTACAGCAGGCTATCGACGGCCAAGCGCGCTTGACGATCCGCGACGAGCAGGAACGATCAGTTTCAACCAAGGACTGCACACACGATGACGAGCGAGGACCTTACTGCCAGGTGGCCGGTTTCGCTTCCGGATCTCCGCCGCTACGACGCGCTGGCACTGACGGCACTGGTATGGTTCCTGGGGAAATTCATACGCTACGCATTCCCACCGCTGTTCGGCAGGTTCGAGGTGATCTACGGTGTCTCGAGAACGGCTCTCGGAGCTGCGTTCTCCGGTCTCATGCTGGTGTACGCCGCGATGCAGTTACCCTCGGGTCTTGTCGCTGATCGGTACGGGTCGGTGGCCGTCATTATCGCCGGCGGGGTGGTGACGGGCTCCGGCGCGCTCCTGCTGGTAGTCGACGGTCCGTTCCCGCTGCTGGTGGTTGCGATGCTACTGGTTGGAGCAGGCTCTGGGACGTATAAGACCGTAGCGATAGAGCTCCTCTCGCGTATCTATCCGTCGGAGACCGGGCGGTCGCTGGGCGTGTTCGACACGGTCGGCAGCCTCGCCGGGGTTGCGGCGCCCGCAGCGATCGTCGCGGCGACGGCGCTTCCCGGCGTGTTCGGTGCTCCGTGGCGAACGCTGTTTCTCGTGGGAGGACTAGCCGTGGTGGGCGTCGCCGCCGCGTTCGCCGTCCGTGTGCCACGTCACCTGCCCGACCGTTCGACTGCGTCCGGTGGGCGCGATAGCACTCCGCCGTTCCACGAGTACCTCGATCTATTCCGTCAACCACGGTTCTCAGCGTTCGTTGCCGTGACGATTCTGTTCTCGTTCACGTACAACGCTCTCGTTGCTTTTCTCCCACTGTATCTCACCGCCACTGCGGAACTCACTTCCACGACCGCAAACTTGCTTTTCAGCGTCCTCTTCGCTGTCAGTCTGGTTCAACTAGCCACCGGAGAAGCGAGCGACCGAATCGGCGTTCTCCCCATCCTAATGGTCACGCTCGTGGCAGCGACGGTCGGCCTCGTTGGCCTCGTCGCACTCTCAGGGCGAGTGGGGGCGATCGCTCTTGGCACCTCGATAGTTCTTCTCGGTCTTGGGGCCCACGGATATCGACCGGTACGTGGTGCTTACCTGATGGAAGTGCTTCCCCAAGATGTCGCAAAAGGAACGCTCGGTGTCGTCCGAACACTGCTGGTCGGTGCGGGCGCCATCGGCCCCGCCGTGGTCGGCTACCTCTCTGAGGTTACAAACTTTCAGGTGGCCTTCACCGTCCTCACAGCCGCATTCGGCGCTGCAACCGGTGTGACTATGATCCTATGGGTGACTGACCGATGACGACGTGGTTGTTCAGAGCCCTCGGCAGTCAACTGCCGACTCTGTTTGGAACGTACCGTCGAACGCATCGAAATCGTTCAATGATTAATCGCCGAGGCATCTACGCTCGTTCGGAAGACATCCATCGGTTCCGACGATTATCGTGGAGACATCGGCGAAAAGGTCAATATGAATCCCCCAAGAGTACAGTGTCGAGTAACCATCTCCCCCGCGACGAAACCGAATCTTCGATCCAATGACAGCAGATACAACGCCCACGACGTACGACATTGAACTGATCCCCGGTGACGGTATCGGCACCGAAGTGGTCGACGCCGCTATGCCACTCATCCGGACAGTTGCCGACGAGTATGGTTTCAAATTCGAGACCAACCGCCTCGACTGGGGTACTGAGTACTACCTCGACCACGGTGAAATGATGCCAGACGACGGGCTTGACCGCCTTACTGACGCCGACTCGATTTTCTTAGGAGCCGTCGGTCATCCAGACGTCCCCGACCACGTGACGCTACACGGCCTCCTATTACCTATCCGCAAGGGATTCGATTAGTACGTTTGCAAGCGTCCAAACGTCCTGTTCGAAGGAATCGAAAGCCCTCTCCGCGGCTACGAGAGCGGGGACATCGACTTCGTGGTCTACCGTGAGAACACGGAGGGGGAGTATGCTGACTTGGGCGGTCGGGAACACCGTGGGCTGGCTCATGAGACTGCGATCCAGTCGGCGCTATTCACTCGCCGCGGGACCGAGCGAATCGTCCGGGCGGCGTTCGAGGCTGCGTCCAGCCGTGAGAACCACCTGACTAATATAACCAAGTCCAACGCACAGGCCCACAGCATGGTGTTCTGGGATGACATCGTAGCGGAGGTCAGCGAAGAGTATCCCGCAGTGACCCTCGAGCGCCTACTGGTTGACGCCGCGTCGATGGATCTGATCCGTCGACCACACGAGTTCGATATACTCGTCGCTTCGAACCTCTTCGGCGACATCCTGACCGACATCGGCGCCCAAATTACTGGGAGCATGGGGCTCGCGCCGTCGGGGAATATTCATCCCGGAGACGAGTATCCCTCGATGTTTGAGCCCGTCCACGGAAGCGCACCAGACATCGTTGGAAAGGGCGTCGCAAACCCGCTAGCGACCGTGTTATCATGGTCGATGCTATTCGAAGACCTAGGTGAGACGGACGCTGCCGACGCCCTCTGGGACGC
>NZ_NEDJ01000093.1 GCF_002114285.1 Halorubrum ezzemoulense DSM 17463 | reverse complement strand
TTTCGGAGGTTTTAACCGGATTCCACCACCAGTTTCCCGTAATGGCTTTTGAGGATCTACTGAACGACCCCGTCATCCAGAAGTACCTCCACGAGCTGGTGGGGCCGACGGGGATGCCGGTCGCGGCCGCGCCGCCCGACGGCGAGGTCACCGACGAGGAGCTGGCCGAGGAGCTCGGCTTGGAGCTCAACGACGTGCGGCGCGCGCTGTTCATCCTGTACGAGAACGACCTGGCGACGTACCGCCGCGTCCGCGACGAGGACTCCGGCTGGCTCACGTACCTGTGGACGTTCCACTACGACAACATCCCGGAGAACCTCCAAGAAGAGATGTACCGACTGCTCGAGGCCCTAGAGGAGCGCGAGGAGTACGAGCGCACCCACGAGTTCTACCTCTGTGAGGTGTGTTCGATCCGCTTCGAGTTCGGCGAGGCGATGGACTTCGGCTTCGAGTGCCCCGAGTGCGGCTCACCGCTGGAGGCGATGGAGAACGACCGGCTCCGCGAGGCGATGGACCGGCGCATCGAGGAGCTGCGCGACGAGCTCAACGCGGACGTGACCGCCTGATGGTCGTCCTCGCAACCAAGTGCTACGTCGAGGGCGACGCCCGCGACCGCGCGCTCGACGGCATGGACTCGCTCGTCGCCAACGACGTCGGCGAACTCGACGTCGACTGGCAGGTGGGCGTTCGGGACGACGAGTTCGTCCAAGTGGATGTGACCGGGGAGGACGCCCCGGTCGCGCGCAACGTCCTCGGGGAGACGTGGGGCGAGGTCGTCGCCCACGACGGCGGCCTCGAAGCGGGCGAGACGTACGTCGGAACCCTCGAATCGTGGGACGACGTGGGTATCACCCTCGACGCCGGCGTCGACGTGTTCGTCCCCGCCGACGAGCTGGGGCTCGGCGTCGGCTCGCCGGAGCAGGTCGTCGAGCGGTTCGGGCTCGTCCAGCACCTCCCGGTGCGGTTCGTCTACGGCGGCGATCCGGGCGACCCAGACGCGGACCAGAGCCGGCTCGCCGACGCCGAGCGCGACCGGCTGTACGACTGGCAGCGCGGCGACGGCCGGGTGAACGTCAACTCGGCGACCCGCGGCGAGACGCGGGCGACGGTGAACCGCGCGGGCCACGCGCAGGACATCGTCACCGTCGAGCGGTTGGGACTCCTCGAACAGAGCATCGTCTGCGCGGAAGGGACCGACCCGCCGGGACTGCTCGCCGCCATCGGCTCGTACCTCCCGGCCGAGATGCGCTGCGTCGTCTAACCTGATCACACGTGAACAGACGCTTCGCGCTCGCGGTGGCGGCGATCGCTCTCCTCGCGGTCAGCGCCGGCTGTCTCGGCTACGCGACCGGCGGCGGCGAGGTGACGAACGAGACGCTCGACGCCGAGCCGCCGCACGGGTACGACTTCGACACGGACCGCGACGCCGCGTTCAACCTCACCACGGACGCCAGGTACACTGTCGTGTACGCGGTCGACGACCGGGAGGAGATCCGGCTGTACCGGCAGACGCCGTACGCCGGCGACCAGCCGCTGGAGTTCGAGGCGTTCCGCTACCGGTACCCCGACGGGGAAGTGATCACGGGCAGCGAGTTCCGCGCCCGCGGCGGCGAGATCGAGCGCACGACCGACGAGACCTGGATCCGCTTCGCCGACGACATGAGCGGCGGGAAAGCGGCCTTCGCCGGTGCCGGGTCCCCGCGACGGTTCAGCATGCGCGCGTACGTCGAGGGGTCGTACGCGGTGACGCTGCCGCCGCAGTTCAGCACGGAGGTGCCGATCGTCGGCCACGTGTCGCCGCGCGATCACGCGGTCGAGACGGTCGGCGACCGCGACCGGATCGTCTGGGAGGAGGTGACGAGCGGCTCGGTCGTCGTCCAGTCGTACCGCGAGGGCGACCTCGTGGTGTTCGGCGTTATCCTCGTCATCGGCGCGGTCGCCGCGGTCGCCGGGACGCTCTACTTCCGGCGACAGCTGGAGGCGCTCCGCCAGCGTCGCCGCGACCTCGGACTGGGCGTCTACGAGGACGACGACGACGATGACGGCCTGCTCTAGCGGGCGCGACCGGCTGCCGTCGTCGGGGCGTCAGCCCGCGCCGCGGTCCTTTTCTACCACGCGCCGCTTGAGACTGGTATGAACGCCGCCGTCGTCACCGTCGGGGACGAGCTCCTCGTCGGCGACACCGAGAACACGAACGCCACCTGGCTCTGCGACCGCCTCGACGCCCGGGGGGTCGCGGTCCGGCGGGTGACCGTCGTCCCGGACGAGGTCGCCGAGATCGCGCGCGTCGTCAACGAGTACCACGCCGAGTACGACGCGGTGATCGTCACCGGCGGGCTCGGGCCGACGCACGACGACGTGACGATGGAGGCGGTCGCGGCCGCGTTCGGGCGCGGCCTCGAAGCGAACGCGGAGGCGACCGCGTGGCTCGCCGACCGCGGGTACAGCGGCGACGACCTCGCCGCCGAGACGACGCACCTCCCGGCCGACTGCCGACCGCTGCCGAACGAGGCCGGGGTGGCGCCGGGCGCCGTCGTCGAGTCCGTCTACGTCCTTCCGGGAGTCCCGGACGAGATGAAAGCGATGTTCGATCTGGTCGAAGACGAGTTCGCGGGGACGCCGACCCACGTGCTCACGGTCGACGTCGACGAGCCGGAGAGCGAGCTGCTCGACCGGTTCGCGTCGCTGCGCGAGCGGTTCGACGTGCGGGTCGGCTCGTATCCGGGCGAGGTCGTGACCGTGAAGATCACGGCCGAGAGCGAGGCGGAGGCCGAGCGCGCGGCGGCGTGGATCCGCGAGCGGACCGACGCGGTCGAGGAGCGGTCCGCCTGAGCGTGTAGGGAGGGCAGACGGTCGGCGGCCGAGGCGGGGCTACCGGTAGAGGTACGCGATCCACACGACGACGAGGGCGAGGCTCGCGAGCAGGATCGCGCCCGCGGTCGCGCTGATCGGCAGCGGCTCCGTCACGGCGGCTTCGAGGATCATATCTCGGCGTTGTTCTGGGGGCGTCTTAAGTATTGATTCTCGGATGAGAGGGGGCAGACCGACGGACGAGCACCGCGGCAGGGGTACGAAAACGGGACCGGGAGACGTGGGCGTGTGGCAGCTACCGCGGGAGGGATCCAGTCCCGATGAGACGAGCAGGTTACCGATGGCGGGCTCGTTCCACCGGCGGTGACAACTACGAGCGGACACGTGTTGAGTGCCGTGTCCCGGTGTTGAGGGCCTTTATGTGCCGGTCCGACCGACGGTTCCGGGCGCCCGCGCGCTCCGACCCGGACGCGTCTCGCTTAAGGGGCCGGCGCGGCGAACTATTTGTCATGCACGTGGGGATCGCGGTGAACCCGGTCGCCGGGATGGGCGGCCGCGTCGGACTGAAGGGGACCGACGGGAAGGTGACCGAGGCGGTCGAGCGCGGCGCGGAGCCGCGGGCGCCGGACCGGGCGCGGCGGATGCTGGAGCGACTGGCCGCGGTGGAACCCGACGCCGCCGTCTCCGTAGCCGCGGACCCAATGGGCGAGTCGGTCGTCCGCGGGGCGGGCTTCGACCCGGCCCGCGTCGTCGACCCGTTCGACGGCGAGCCGCCGGCGTCGACGGCGACGACCGCGGCGCACACCGCGGCGGTCGTCCGGGCGTTCGCGGGGATCGACGGAGGCGGAGGGACCGGGGCTCGGGGCGACGCGACCGCCCCCGTCGACCTCGTCCTGTTCGTCGGCGGCGACGGCACCGCGGCGGACGTCGCGGCGGCGCTGGAGGGGACCGACGTGCCGATGCTCGGCGTCCCCGCCGGCGTGAAGGTGTACTCGTCGGTGTTCGCGGTGTCGCCGGAGGACGCCGCCGAGGTCGCCGCCTCGTTCTCGCGGACCGAGCGCCGCGAGGTGATGGACATCGACGAGGACGCCTACCGCGAGGGCGAGGTCCACCCGGAGCTGCGGGGTGTCGCGCACGTGCCGGTCGCCGACGACCTCCAGTCCTCCAAGCAGACGGCGAGCGGGACCGTCGAGTCGCTGGCGGAGGGGGTCGCGGCCGACATCCGCGAGCGCGACGGCGAGGGCGTCGCGTTCGTCCTCGGCCCGCGGTCGACCGTCGGCGCGATCAAGGACGAGCTCGGCTTCGAGCCCTCCCCGATCGGCGTCGACGTCTGGCGCGACGGCGAGGTGGTGGTGCGGGACGCCACGGAGGCGGAGATCCTCGGCGCGCTCGGCGAGGAGAACGTGATCGTCGTCTCGCCGATCGGCGGGCAGGGGTTCGTCTTCGGCCGCGGCAACCCGCAGGTATCGCCGGCCGTGATCCGGCGCTGCGACCTCCGGATCGTCGCCTCGCGCGCGAAGCTCGACGACGTGCGCGCGCTCCGCGTCGACACCGACGATCCCGCCCTCGACGAGGAACTGGCGGGGTGGGTCCGCGTCCGCGTCGGGAGGTTCGAGACGCGGATGATGAAGATCGTCTGAACTCCACCCGGAGGGTCGCCGAACGCCGGCCGCGCTCGACTCCGCGGAGACGGACAGCCCTTTGTCGGTGGCTGCGCCGGAGGCCGTATGGGACGCGAGAAGGAACGGATGTTGGCCGGCGAGGCGTACGACCCCTCGGCTCCCGAGCTGGTCGCCGATCGTAAGCGCGCGCGGGACCGCTGTCGCCGGTACAACGCCACCGCGCCGACGGAGGCCGACCGCCGCGACCGCCTGCTCTCCGAGCTGTTCGGAGCCGTCGAGGGCGACGCGACCGTCGTGCCGCCGTTCCGCTGCGACTACGGCTACAACGTCGGGGTCGGCGACGGCTTCTTCGCGAACTACGGCTGCGTCGTCCTAGACGTCGCGCCGGTCGCGTTCGGCAAGAACTGCCTGCTCGGGCCGGGGGTCCACGTGTACACCGCGACGCACCCGATCGACCCCGCGGAGCGCGCCGCGGGCCGCGAGTTCGGCGACCCCGTGACCGTCGGCGACGACGCCTGGATCGGGGGACGGGCGGTGATCACGCCCGGGGTCGAGATCGGGGACGGCGCGGTCGTCGCCGCGGGAGCCGTCGTCGTCGACGACGTGCCGGCGCGGACGGTGGTCGGCGGCAACCCGGCCGAGGAGATCCGAGAAATCGACGACGAGTGACCGTTACGCGGCGTCAGTCCAGCGCGTCGGCCAGCGCCGGCGCGACGCTGACGACGCTACAGCCGCGCTCGACCGTGTCGCTGCCGAGGATCCGGTCGACTCCGGCGGCGCGGAGCTTCGTCACCGCGTTGGCGGCGAGCACCGGGTGGACGCAGGCGGTCAGCACCCGCGCCGCACCGCGGTCGGTGAGGACGGCGACCGACTCGCTCATCGTCGACCCGGTCGCGATGATGTCGTCGACGACGACCACGTCGCGGTCGGCGACGCTCGCGTCGGAGGGCGACACCGCGACGGCACCGGTCTCGCGGTCGCGGTGCTTCTCGAAGTAGTCCGTCTCGCCGGCACCGTACGCGTCGCGGACGGCCGCGGCCACGTCGGTGGCGCCCTCGTCGGGCGCGAGGAAGAGCGGGTCGTCGAGGTCGGCGGGGAGCGGGTCGGCGAGGACGCCGGCCGCGTCGACCGCCTCGACAGGGACGTCGAAGAAGTCGGCGACGGTCGACTCGTGGGGGTTGACGAGGCGGACGCGGTCGGTCCCGGTCGAGATCGCCTTCGCCATCGCGCGGGCGGAGACGGGTTCTCCGTCGCCGAAGGAGTCGTCCTGGCGGGCGTACCCCATATAGGGGACAACGGTGGTCACGTCCGTCGCGCCGGCCTCGCGGACGGCGTCCTGGAGCTGAAGCAGTTCGACCCACGCCTCGTCGGAGTCGGTCGCGGCGACGATCACTGCCTCGTCGGCGTCGAAGTCGGGCACCGCGGCGAGCCCCTCCCCGTCCGGGAACCGGTCGTAGGTCGGGGTCGCGAGCGCCCGGCCCGTCTCCGCGGCGAGCGCCGCCGCGAGCTGCTGCGAGCTGGACCCGGGTACGATCATGGGCGACCGTTCCGCGGACTCCGGTAAACCAGTTTCCTTACCGCGCGACGCCGCGCGCCACGCGAGCGCGACCCACACCGCCCCCACAGGGGCGGATATTTACGGGCGCGGCGGGTACGAGCGCCCAATGACTGACACCGAAGCCGGCGCGCGCGTCGGGCTCCCCTGCCCGTCGTGTTCGCCCGCCGAGCCGACCGTCCACGAGGTCCTCAGCCCGGGCGGGCAGGCCACCGTGCGCTGTACCGAGTGCGACCACACCCACAAGACCGAGATCCCCGAGGACGAGACCGTCGCCGTGACGGTCGTCGTCTCGCAGGACGGCGACTCGTTCACCACGACGATGGACGTGCCCGCCGAAGGCGACGTGGGCACCGGCGAGGAGTTCGTCGTCGACACCGACGACGCGCTGATGCAGGTGCGGATCACGGGGATCGAACTCGGCCCCGAGAACCGCGTCGAGGAAGCGGACATCACGGACGTGGAGACGCTGTGGACCCGCGCGGTCGACAACGTCGCGGTCCCAGTCACGCTCCACCCGAAAGACGGGGACGCGGACCAGACCCGGTCGCTGCGCGTGAACGTCCCCGGCGACTACGAGTTCACCGTCGACGAGACGGTGGAGTTCGGCGAGGAGGAGTTCACCGTCGAGGGGCTCCACATCCGTGAGGACGCGCCCGAGTACCGCCACGAGAAACTCGACCACCCCGGCGACCTCGCCTACGCGAAGGACCTCAAGCGGATCTACGCCCGCGACGAGACGCTCGCCGCGTGGTCGGCCTGGTAGGAGACGATCACCGTACCGTCGGCCCGGTAGGAGACGATCACCGTACCGTCGGCTCGGCGAGACTGATCGCCGATCGCTGAGTCGCCGACGGCCGCGACCACTCCCCGCGGCGATCCTCATACCAACATAAACAATTATGAAGGATACGCACGTTGCCTGTGACGTGCCACCCGTAGTACACGACTGACGCACGCTCGACGGCGGGGACGACGACCGGTCCCGGCGGTCCGAGCACGCGCGAGGCGACGCCGACCGAACAGCCCACCGACCGATCGGGTCCATCCGCTGACTCGGCCGCAACCGACGCTCCGGACGACCTTCCGACCGCCGCGGAGGCTGTCGCGCAGGCGGCGGGGACGTTCGACCCGTCGGACACCCGGCGGATCGCGAACGGGACCGACCGCTGGAACGAGTACGCCGGGTCGTCGCACTGACGGCGCGGCCGGATCCTTTTATTCGACGGCGCGACTACCGACGAGCGGCCGATGACGAATCACCGCTCCGAGCCGGCCTCGGCACCCGGCGACGACGAGCCCTATGAGTGCCGAGGCCAGCCTTTCCGTCCGTACAGTTCGACTGGAGACGACCGCGAGTGAACCACGCTCACAGCCGCCGAGAGTGCGGCGCCGCGATGACGACGGGAGTAGCCTGACGACCGACTACGGCGGCGTCGCGTCGTCGACGGCGTCCGCGAATAGTCCGAGGAAGCCGCCGTCGTACTGTTCGTCGGCGTGATCCACGTTCCAGAGTCCCGACTCGCGGATCGCACGGCTCCGGCTGTGTCGCCCGATCCAGTCGGTCCGCCGGGGATCGACCGGCTCCCGATCGAAGTTGCTCAGGAGGGCGATAGAGTTCCGTTCGAGAACGCGCCGGTCGCTATCCGCGCTGGGTTCGTCGTCGAGGGGCACCCAGAGGAACGGCTGTTCGCGGACGAACGCGCTCACGCGCCGTTCGAGGGCGTACTCCTCATCGCGGACCGCTGCTCGCCCGCGGTCGACGCCCGGCCACCGCTCGTCCCAGTCGGGGTAGTCCTCGCGGAGGCCGTACTTCTCGATGATCGCTTCACCGACGCGCTTGCGATATACGGACGCGCGGTGAGCGCCGCCGTGAGGATGGTTTGAGCTTCCGCTACCCGTGCCGTAGTGCTGTTTCAGTCTGTCCCAGAGGGTCGTGCTGCTCCCCGCGGACACCGCGTGCGTCCCCACGCGGGTGACGCGCGACTGGTCGGTCGAAGCGCGCGTTTCGCCCGGGGCGAGGAAGAAGTAGACGCCCCGGTCGGGCCAGTCCATGTACCCGGTACACTCCTTGAGCTTCCGCGGTCCGCCGACCCGGCGCGCGAGGTCGTCGAGCAGGTCGTAGAAGCGATCGAGGTCGGCCCGGCGAGTCATCCCTACGGCCCGATCGCCCCGGCGTCGAAAGAGGCTGATCACTCGACCCGGGTGGCTCGGCGCCCGGGGAACAGCGTCGCTCGGCCGCCGAGCGGACGAACCGTTTTCAGGTCGCCGCACGAGTCGACCCCCATGGACCACCGCTGTCCGGACTGCGGCGTCACGATGGAGGAGGTCGAGTTCAGCATGGGCGACGCGTGGAACGCGCACGTCAGGACCGGCGAGAAACGGTCAGGGCTCCTCGGGAAGCTCGGTATGAACGAGCGCAAGGAGCTGACGACCGTGATGTGTCCGGAGTGCGGGCTTGTGCGTCACTACGCCGAGTTCGAGGAGTGACGCGGGGTCGGCGGGCGCCGCCGCGGACTCGCCCGTTCCGAAGCCGTCATGCCGCTCGCTCGTGAACGGCGGGTATGGACGAGCAATCGACCGACGAGTACACGCGGCTCGTGGCGGAGAACGGGCTCGCGCTCCTGTTCACGAACCGAGTGCGGGCGCGGGTTGTCGCGGCGCTATTTTACGCGTCCGGGCCGCTGCCGGGCGGTCGGATCGCCGAGGGCGCGGGCGTCGACCGGACTGTCGTCCACGAGGCGCTCGACGGACTCGAACGGTTCGGAATCCTGGAGATCGATCGGACCGAGGGGCGCGACCCCGACCGATACGCGCTCGACGAATCGGACGATCTCACCGAGGCGCTCCGGGCGGTCGCGGAGCTCGCGACCGAGCGTTACCATCAGGAAGAGATCGACATCCCGAGCGACGACGAGTGAGGCCCTGCGGCGCCCCAGACGCGGGTCACTCGATCCGGACGGTCGTCTCGTCGTAGACGCCTTTTCCGGCGGGGTCGTCCACGGCGAGCCCGGCGCCGATCGTGTGTTCCCCGCGGTCGGCGGGCCGCCACTCCGTCTCCGAGACCTGGAAGCTCTGCTGCCACCGCCGGGTGAACCGTCGCCGCTCCCCGCGGTCGAGCGTGAACCGCGCTTCCGACTCCGGGAGCGGTTCGGACACCTGTGACGCGTCGCGGTGCCCGTCGACGTGCCACGTCCACGGGACCGGGGACCGCGTCCGAACGGTTACCGGGACCGGAAGCGGGTTCCGGAGCTCGATCGCCACCGGGATCGGCTCGCCCGCTTCGTACACGGTCGCCGGCGTGTCGACGCTGACGGAGACGGCCCAGCGGTGAAGCCGCGCCGGGAGCAGCCACCGTGCGAGCGTCGCCGCCGGGAGCGTCTTGGCGGCCCGAGGGCGGTGGCGTTCGACGGACTCATTCGGCCGGAACGGGTCGTCGTCGGAGCGGTCGACGCCGTCCCGCCGACGTGAGCGAGGCATGCGTGGAGGTTCCCGCCGGGAGGAATAAGCGTGTCGTCGGGGCCGCTCCCGGGCGGGAGGGACGACGGACCGGGGTCAGTCGTCGCCGCTCCCCGCCGAGCCGGGGGCGGTACCGCCGTCGGCCGCCGCCCCCCCGGCCCGCCCGGCCCCCTAAGCCCGCCCCACGCCGCCCCCAGCGCCGCGCCCCGCGCCGGCCCGGCCGAGCCCCG
>NZ_NEDJ01000092.1 GCF_002114285.1 Halorubrum ezzemoulense DSM 17463 | reverse complement strand
GGACACACCCGTACCCATTCCGAACACGGAAGTTAAGCCCACCAGCGTACCGTGAAGTACTGGAGTGAGCGATCCTCTGGGAACCACGGGTCGCCGCCTGCCCACTCATCCGGGAGAATACTCCCACCCAGCCCACGGACGTATGTCCGTGGGCTTTTTTTTTATTTATAGCGAGCAGCGAGGGCGTTGACGCGCGACCGCTAGGCTTAAACGCTCCACAGCGGTACGTTCGGACAGCGCCAAGGTGGCAGAGTCTGGTCAGACGCAGCGGCCTGCAGAGCCGCCCAACGCCGGTTCAAATCCGGCCCTTGGCTTCTTGATTCGGTCTCGGTACGTCGCGAGGTCGGTCCCGTGAACTGACCCGCTTAGTAACCGTTAAACACCGGGTGACCCATGCGTCAACTATGCAACGACGCGCTGTGGCCGTGTTTGTCGCGCTGTTCCTCGCCGTCGCGGGCGTGGCGGGCGCGCTGACCGCGACGGCCGATAGTCCAGAGATCACGCTCGAGAATCCGGAGGTCGACGCCTCGCAGGGTGACTCGGTCGAAGTCGGTGGTGAGTCGTACGTTGTGGCCGACATCTCCGAGACGGAAGAGGGCGGAGGCGGGCACGGTGGTGCGGCGACGACCGTCATCACCGGAACGCTCGAGCGGGAGTTCACCGCGGAGACCTCCGAGACGTGGGCGAACGGTTCGACGGTTACGGTCGGTGACCGCGAGTGGCGCGTCGAGGTCACGGGGGAGAACGCGACCGAGTTCACGCTCGTCGAGGTGCTCGACCGGCAGGCGATCCTCGGCGCCGACGACGCGGCCGAGAACGAGACGGTCACGCTCGACGACGGCGAGTACGTCGCCGTGACGGACGACTCCGGCGAACGGACGCTGGTGCCCGTCGACGAGTACTTCCCGGCGCCCGAGCAGCGCTCGTACGAGGTGGGCGAGACCCTCGGGTACGACGGACAGATGGTTACGGTCGACGGTGTGACCGCTGACGGTGCCGTACTCGTGTGGGAGACGACCGAGACGGAGACCGTGGAGTTCTCCCAGCACTCGGTGGTAACGATCGGCGGCACGGACTACGTTGCGCACTTCCCCGACGCCTCGACGCTTCGGATGTCGTCGGACATCGAGGCGTACGAGGCGCAGGTCTCCGAGATAGACCAGTTCAACCAGTACAACAGCGGCCTCTCGCGCGTGCTCGTCCTCTCGGTGCTGTCCTCCATCATGCTCGCTGGGCTGGCGTTCATCCCGTCGCGGTACTGACAGCCGGCCGAGTCGGGGCGTTCGTTTCGCTTCGATGCTGCGTTTCGACCGACAGCCACTACCGGACGGCACCGCTACGGCGGGCATGAGTTCGACAGGAGAGAAGGTGCGACAGCTGGCCCCCCACTGGGCGGTGATGTTCGTCGCCATGTTCGCTGCGCTGGCGGTCGCCGACCGGATCACCGGCGGGCTCGGTGTCGTCGCGTCGTTGGTGCTCGTGCTCGCTATCGCTTTCGCCTACCCGTTCGCCGTCCGGACGCTCGGCGTCGCACCGGCGGTCTGGAGGCGATGACGGCGTCGCTGTACACATGACGACACAGATCAAAGACCCCGTTCACGGGTACATCGAACTCGACGACGCGGTCGTCGATCGCGTGATCGACACGTCGGCGTTTCAGCGGCTGCGGTACGTCAAGCAGCTCTCGGCGACCCACCTCGTCTATCCGGCCGCCAACCACACGCGGTTCGAACACAGCCTCGGCGTCTACCACCTCGGCCGCCGCGTCTTCGAAAACCTCCGTGAGGAGCCGTATTTCACCCGGAACACGTCCTCGGACACGCTCGACGAGATTCAGTCGACGCTGGAGTGTGCGTGTCTGCTCCACGATGTCGGCCATCCGCCGTTCTCGCACGTCTGCGAGCGGCATCTCGACGCGACGGCACTCCGAGACCGGCTCGCGGAGCGGGGCTTCGTCGCGTCGCTTCGCGAGGCGGGGCTCGATGACACGCCACTTCTCGGGGCGAGTCCGCACGAACTCATGAGCTGTCTCCTGATACTCGACCGCTTCGGCGACGCGCTCCGATCCCTGTCGGTCGACCCGGAGGAGGTGTGCGCGTACGTCTTGGGGTACAGTCTGGTGTACGAGCGGGGCGGACCGTGGCAGCACGGCCTCGGAGCCCAGCTCCTTCACTCGCCGGTCGACGTCGACCGTCTCGACTACATCTCCCGAGACAACTGGATGACGGGCGCGAACGTGTTGAACTTCGACACCGATCGCATGGTCGACGCCTACACGGCGCACCCCGACGAGGGGCTCGCGCTCTCCGAGAAGGCGCTCTCGACGCTCGGGAACTACTTGGAGGGCCGGATCGCGCTGTACATGTGGGTGACCCAGCACCACAAGTCGGTGTACGCGAACGCGTTGCTCCGCGATCTCACCGAGCGAGCGGCCGAGCTGACCGGCGATCCGCCGGTGACGATAGACGGGATCCTCGACGGCGAGATCGACGACAACACCGTCGCGGAGCGACTGCGCCGGCTCGCGCGCGACCGCCCGGACACCACGTTCGCGACGCTGTACGACCGGTATCGGACGCGGCAGTTCCCGACGACCTGCTGGAAACATCGGATCGCCTACGCCGACCGGATCGAGGTCGACCGCGAGGCGTTCGGCGAGTGGCTCGTCTCGGGCGACGAGCGCCTCGAACACGAACTCGCGGCGGAACTGGACGTCCCGCCTCACGACGTGTGGATCGAACGCTCGTACGTCCCCGAGTACGAGCCCTCCGAGCTGGCCGACATTCCGATCGCGTACGGCGGGACGACGCGGTCGGCCGGCGACTGGGGGCTGTACGGCGAGCGCGCCTTCGACACCCCGATCCCGTTCGTCTACGTGCCCGACGGGGACCGAAAACGCGCCACTCGGTGGCTCGTCGATCGGTTTCGCGCGGAGTACGGCGGCTGACGGCATCGGACGCAATTCTGACCGATAACACCGGTGTCAGCCGGTCACGGTCCCGTCCCTTTCGGGTTTATACGACTCGGTCGCCTTCCGATCGGTATGAGCGACGAGAGCGCGGCTCCGGTCACGTCGAAGCTCCCTGACGCACCGTTCCACACCAGCGGTACCGACCACGTCACGGTCTGGGGCAGCAACGAGGAGGACACGCTCGCGTTCTACCGCGACCTGCTCGGGATGCCGCTCGTGTTGCGACAGCCGAACCTCGACGACCCCTCGCAGACGCACCTCTTCTTCGACACCGGCGACGGGCGGATCCTCACGGTGTTCGTGAGCGACGAGCGGGCGTCCGCGCGCGGCCAGCGCGGCAACACGGGCGCCGTTCACCACCTGTGTTTCACCGTCGAGCCCGACGAGTACGAGGATATCATGGCGGCGCTCGAAGAGGCAGGGAAGGGGTACAACGTCTTCGACCGCGGCATCTTCCACTCGATTTACACCCAAGACAACAACGGGCTCGTCATCGAGCTGTCCGCCGACAAATACGAGATACCCGACGACCGCAAGGGCGAGGTGCTCGCGACCGCGCAGCGGCTCCGCGAGGAGGACGGCGCCGACTTCGCGCAGGACCGCCACATGGAGGGCGCGCTGGAGGAGCTCGGCCTGCCGGTAAACAAACACGACCTGCCCGACGCCGACGCCGGCGTGGGGGTCTGAGATGGCGGACGGCGCTCAGGGCCCGCACGCGGGCGACGACCCGCACGGCGACGAGCCGCTGGTCACGGCCGGAACGCCGCTCGACGACGCGGGCGCGGCGCTCGTACTCGTCCACGGTCGCGGCGCGACCGCCCGCAGCGTCGTCGACTTGGGCGAACGGCTCGCCGGCGACCGCGACGTGGCGATCCTCTCGCCGGCGGCCGCCGGGAACACCTGGTATCCGAACTCGTTCCTCGCGCCGGTCGCGGACAACGAGCCGGGGCGGACCTCGGGCCTTCGGGCGGTCGACGCGGCCGTCGACCGCGCGACAGACGCCGAGATCGATCGCGACCGCGTCCTCGTCGCCGGCTTCTCGCAGGGTGCCTGTCTCGCGAGCGAGTTCGTCGCCCGCGATCCCGGCCGCTACGGCGGACTCGCAGTGTTCAGCGGCGGGCTGATCGGCGAGGCGGTCGAGGTCGACGACTACCTCGCGACCGGTGACCGCGGGAGCGGAGCGGGCGACGACGCGACAGGCCCCCTCGCCAGCACCCCTGCGTTCGTCGGCTGTAGCGACGTCGACCCGCACATCCCCGAGGAGCGGGTCCACGAGACGACCGCGGTGTTGGAGGCGCTCGGGGCCGACGTGGACGAACGGATCTACGAGGGCATGGGCCACGGGATCAACGAGGAGGAGGTCGCGGCGGTGGCGGAACTGGTCGGCGACCTCGCCTGAGCGTCGGCCCGCCGGCGCCGGCCGAGGGGGCCGCCCGCCCGGATCACGCCAGCCAGTCGTCCGGCTTCGTGTCGTAGTCGACCTCGTCCGCGGTGATCCGTTCCCGGATCGACTCGTCGAGGTCGTGTTCCGTCACCTCGCCGCCGTCGTACTGGAAGCGCACGCCGACCTCGGTTCCCTCCGGCTCCTCGCCGCGTCGCTTGGCGCGCCGGACGGCCCCGTCGTCGTACTCGACGCGGATCGTCGCCAGGTTCACCGGGCGACCCCACAGCTCGAACACGCGCTTCAGCGTCGCTTTGGCGCGCTCCTCGTCGAGCGCGACGCCGTTGTACCGGTGGCCGATGAGTAGCTCCCCCCGGTTGCGGAAGTTCCCGTCCAACACGACGATCGTCGGCTTCCCGAAGTTGGTGAATCGGAGGAGCAGCTTCTTCCGAACGTCGTCGGCGTCGACGCTGGCGACGCGGTGTTCCTCGGCGGCTCGGCTGTACTCGTAGGTGAAGTAGTTCCCCTCGCGCACGAACTCGTCGGTGAGGAACGCGTCGATGAACGTCACGTCGTTGTGGCTCTCGCGGACCTCGAACATCCGCTCCCAGCCGGCCGCGCGGTCGACGTCGGCGATCGCCTCGGCGACCGTCGCGTACCGGTCCACGTCGAACAGGTACCGCGCCTGCTCTTCGAGCGTCTCCCGAGAGACGTTCCGGAGCGCGCCCCGGTGTTCCGGCCGCGAGAGGACGTAGTGGCGCTCCGCGAGCCCCTCGCGCGTGAGGAGCTTCCACGGGTACCGCTCCACGTCAATCTCCTCGCCGTCGGCCGACGCGCCGTCGCCGTCTTCGCGCCGAGCGGACAGCGCCCGGTCGACCGCCTCGGCGTCGACGCGCGGATCGCCGTCGGCGGCGAGGTCGGCGAGTTCGTCCAGCGTCGCCGGGCCGGCGCCCGCGACCGCCGGGTGGGGTTCGAGCAGGGTCGCGACCTCGTCGAGGTCGATCCGCGAGTGGAAGTTCTCCGGCGTCACCCCGTCGACCCGGAGCAGCTTGTCGATCACCTCTCGGCGCGCGGCGCGCAGCTCCACGTGCGTCCACAGCTCGAAGCCGAGCTTATACGGGTTGAGGCCGGGCGAGCCGAGCACTCGGGACATGTGGTCGGCGTACGTGAGGAACTCGTCCTCGCCGGCGAACCCCTCGCCGCCCATCATCAGCGACTCCCAGTACGTCGCCCACCCCTCGTTCATCACCTTCGTCTGCTTCTGCCCGGCGAAGTAGTACGCCTCCTCGCGGATCGCGTCGACGACGGTCGTCTCCCACGGCTCGCGGTCGACCGCCTTCCCGCTATCCGGGTCGTACCGCCTCCCGTGGTCGCGCAGGAACGCGAGCACGTCCGGGCGGGGCTCCTCCGGCTCGACGCCCTCCCCGCGCGCTTCGAGCCACTCGTCGTCGAACACGTCCCGGCGCACCTCCTCGGAGAGGTCGAGGTCGTCGATCCGGGCCTCTATCGCGTCGAGCGCGTCGTCGCCGTCGCCGCTCACGTCGTCCGCGATCCCCGGCTCCTCGACGGACCGCGCGGCGTCGACCGGGCTGTGCTGGTCGATCGTGTCCTCCAGCGCGCTCACGGCGTCGATCAGGCGTTCGACTTCGTCGCGGTCGACGTCGGCCCGCTTCGCGATCGCCGCGATCCGGTCGGCGTTGCGCTCCAACCGCGCCGCGGCGTTCGGGCCGCCCTCGCCGCGGTCGGCGTACAGCCCGAACCACTCGTTGTTCGCGAAGAAGTCCGCGTGCGCCTCGACGTGGGTGATCACCGCCTTCTGGTCGGCCGCCGCGTTCGACTCTTGGAGGAACGCGTGGGCCGGGTCGTCGTTGTTGACGATCTCGAACGCCTTCCCGAGCCCGTGGCGGTCCTTCTTGCGCTGCCGCTCGTAGTTCATCCCCCACCGCCAGTGCGGGTACCGGCGCTGGAAGCCGCCGTAGGCGATCAGCTCGTTCATCTGGTCGTGGTCGACCACCCAGTACCGCACCGGGTACGGCTCCAACCCGAGCCGCTCGGCCAGCTCGCGGGCCTCCTCGGCCGGCTCGTCGAGGGCGTCGGCCTCACGCTTCGCCTCGATCCGGTCGTCTCTCATCTGCGTTCACCTCCGTCGGTCCGCCGCGCCGCGGTCGTTCCGGCGGGAGCGCTCCCGCCGCCGTCAGACTCCGTGCTGAGGATCTCGTAGATGGCGTCCGTGACGTCGTCCGGTTCCGAGACGCGCGCGACGGCCACGTCGTCGGCGTCGCCGAACGCGGACTCGACCTCGTCGGCGTGGCGGGCGTTCGCCGCGCCGTCGCCGGGCTGGGTCTCGACGTACGCGTGGAGGTTGGCGTCGATCGACTCCATCAGCGGGATCACGTTGTTCGTGGTGTCGCTACCGGCGTTCTCGGAGTCGCCCGCGGCGAACACGTACCGGTTCCACTCGCTGTACGGGTACTCCTCCAGCAGTTCCTCGACGAGCTCGTAGGCGCTCGAAATCCGGGTTCCGCCGCCCGACTGGATCCCGAAGAACTCCTCGCGGTCGACCTCCCACGCCTCCGCGTCGTGGACGACGTACCGGAACTCGGCGGCGTCGTACTTCCCGGTCAGGTACCAGTCCATCGGCGTGAACACGCGCTCGACGAGCTCGCGTTTCGTCTCGCGCATCGAGCCGGAGGCGTCGCGGACGTTGATCACCACGACGTTGCGCTCGCGCTTCTCTATCACCTCCGGGTGACGGAACCGCTCGTCCTCGCTGCGGAACGGAACGCTGTCGAGCCCCTCGCGCCGGATCCGGTGCGTGACGGGCTCGTGGTCCACCCCGTCGTCGAGCGCCTCGAAGCTCTCCCAGCGGTCAAGCGCGGCGACCGGTTCGCCCCGCTCGTCCGCGAGGGTCGCGGCGGCGTCGGCGATCCACGCCCGCGAGACCGGGACGCCCTCATCGCGCGCCCACGCGAAGACGTCGTCCACGTCGGCGCCGTCGACGAACAGGCCCTCCCGGACGTACGCCCCGTCGAAGTCGGTGGCGAGGTGGCGTTTTAACCCCCGCTTGAAGAACTCGTCGACGTCGAGGGTCCCCCGCGGGCCGGCGCGGGCGGTGTCGGTGAAGTCACCCTCCACCTCCTCGATCACTTGCTTCCCCTTCGGTTCGAGGTCGAGCCCGAGCGCCTCGTCGAGCTCGCGGGCGAACTCCTCCGGGTCCATCTCGTAGTACTCGTGGTCGCCGCCCTCCTCGCCGGGGTCGCCCGCCTCGTCGCCGTCGCCGGGCTCGGGGTCGACCGGCTGGCCGGGCTGCGGCTGGCCGTCGCCGCCCTGTCCCACGCCGCCGGCGGAGCGCTGGTCGTACTCGAACGCGGGGAGGTCGACGAGCTTGATCGGGATCCGGATCCGGTCCGCGCCGGACCCGCCGAGGTCGCCGTGGCTGATGAACTCTGCGAGGTCCGCCCGGCGCGTCTCGCCGACCTCGCGGAACCGCTCGCGGTCCTCGGTCAGTCCCACGGGTCACCACCTCCGTCGGGACCGGCACCGTCGCTCGGACCCGCGTCGCCGGCCCGCTCACCGTCGATATCGGGCCACTCCTTGCGGACCTGCTCCATCACCGCCCGGCTCGTCAGTTCCGCGGACGCCGGCGTGTAGCCGCGGTCGCACAGGCGGTCGATCGTCTCCGCCTTCACCCGTTCCGTCTCGGTGTCGGCCGGCGGGTCGGCCCACGCCGCCGGATCGAGGTCGGGGAACCGCCGCTTCACGTCGGCGAGGTCGTTCGCGTCGATAACGGCCTTCAGCTCCGGCACCTCGGCGAGCTCCACGTCGTCGACGCTGAACGCGTCGCCGCGGTTCCGCCACGCGTACCGCGTGAGTCCCCGGATCACGCGCTCGCGCCGGAAGCTCTCGACGGCCCGGCCCGGGTCGGTCCCGCGGTAGTCGCTCTCGTCGAACCGCCCGAGCGTCTCCGTCTCGAACACCTTCATCGCGAGCGGGTCCGGCGCCTCGTCCGCGCGTCCGCGCTCCGTCGGGTCGTCGTCGTCCCACGCGTACACGTGTTCGACGTACTCGGCGACGGTCTCCGCCGAGACGGTCTCCGCGGCGAGGATCGCGTCGATCACGTCCTCCCGCTGCCGCTCGCGGATCTGCGTCGCGACCGGCTCGCGCCGCCCGTCGAACTCCGCCGCCTCGGCCCGCGAGAAGACGGGGGCGTCGACGAGCCCGTCGGCGAGCGCGTCGAGCACGTCCGTCGGCGTGATCACTCGCTCGACGGGAAGCTCCGGGTGGCTCCGGTCGGCGGTCGACGAGAGCAGGTCCGCGACCGCGTCGCGCGCGTACGTCACGGGGATCCCGTTTCGGCCGTCCCCCCCGGCGAGGTCCACGTCGGCAACGGTGACCGCGTCGTCCCCGCGGCGGACCTCGCCGGTCTCGTACAGCTCGGCGGTCTCGATCAGGTCGAGGTCGCCGGGCAGGTCGTCCGCGTCGAGCCGCGTGACGACCGCGTACAGCGCCGCGGCCCCGATCGCGTGGGGCGCGATCTCGCGCTCGGCGACCGTCCCGTCCGACTCCCGCACCGCGACCGACAGCGGCGCCGCTCCGGGGTCGCGGTCCCTGCCGTCACCGGCGTCCGGGGCGGCCGCGCCGCTCGCGCCGACGCTACCGTCCTCGACCGCCGTCGCCCCGGCGATCTCCCGCCGGAGCAGCCGCGCCTCCAAGCGGCGGTTCGTGAGGTACCGGAACTCGTGTTTCGAGAGCCGGCGCTTCAGCGCCTTCAGCGGGTCAGCGTCGCCGCGCTCGGCGTGCCGGTCCAACTCGGCGTCGAGGTCGGGGTTCGAGATGACGATCAGCTGGGTGTCTAAGTCCATCCCGATCCCCTTGTCGAGCTTCACGCGCCGCTCGTCGGGGACGTTGAGCAGCCGCCGGAGCAGGTCCGCGTGCTGGCTGGCGTCCTCGACGACGGTGGCGACCCCGTTCCCCTGCGAGAGGACGCCGTCGTAGCTGAACGCCTGCGGGTTCTTCCGGCCGCGCGAGTCGAGCTCGCGCAACATGCCGCCCATCCACGAGCCGACGAGCCGCTCTTTGGGGGTCCCGTCGTCCTCGGCGTGGAGGACGCCGACCCCCCGCCCGACGTCGACGACGTAGCTCGTCACGCGGAGGTGGTCGCGGTCGGTGATCGCCGAGAAGAGGTCGCGGCGCCCCTGCTCGCGGTAGGTCGACTCCAGGTGGTCGTACGCCTCGCGGCTGAACGGGTCGAGCCCCACGTCGGCGGCGATCGGATACGCGTCGTCGTCGGCCGCGTCGGCGACCGACTCGCGGACCGACTCGGGGAACACCGACAGCGGGTGCGTCTGGAC
>NZ_NEDJ01000091.1 GCF_002114285.1 Halorubrum ezzemoulense DSM 17463 | reverse complement strand
AGGTCTGGACAGATGGACTCCAAGCGTACCGCGAGATGGATCGGGATCACCGAACGGTCGTCCACAAAGAGAGGTACGTATCGCCTGACGGAGTCCACATCAATCAGGCAGAATGCCTGTTTTCGCTCGTTCAACCGTGGCTGCGGAAGTTCCGCGGCCTGTCCAAGCAAGGCTTGGAGCAGGCCGCTCATACATTCGGGATCATTAGATCGCTGAATCTCACAGGCGCATCCGTCGATATCACCATTGACTGCCTTGTTATAGGGGCTTTCCGTAGTTCTACATAAGAGCGATATAATCTACTGGCGTAAAGGGACTCACGTTGATTCAGAAAATCACCGTTCAATTCTCAGTAACAGTGTCTTCAGTAGAGTCATCATGTGTGTCCTCACGTACCTCTTCGTCAATATACTGCCAATCTTCGGTGTCTAAACGCCCCTCGAGATATGCCTCACCGTCTTCGGTGATCACGTAGACGCCATTCCCTAGGTGTCGTACGAGATTTTCTTCAGCCAACCGCTTACACCGACGATTGATTTGCTGACGGGAGTATCGGATGGGACCTTCTCTTTTCATTTTGGCTGGCGAGCCGGTTTCATTCTCAGAGAGATATTCTAAGATACGGTCATCTGCTGCGGTCATCCATCCACCAGCATATCGCATACGGTAAATTCACACTCCTTTGTCTATATCATGCTCGGTAAGATTGTTAGAAATCTATCGGTGTATTAATGTACCAACAGTCGCATAGTGTATCTCACGGAACCCGAGTGACGAACCCTCGGCTCGCGAGAAAATGTAGAAACCCCGGCCGCGGTGTTAGAGCACCCAGCCGGGACGGGTTCTGTGTCCACTCACAGAACCATGCTAATGCTGGCAACTGTGGGGCTTAAGCCCTGCGAGACGACTAACGGATCGAATAGTAACAGTTCTGGCTGTAGTTTGTGTACCAACCCAGCCAACGGCTACGACGCTGCCTTCGACAGCCCACTCTGTACACCGTGCGCTACGACACGCAACCACGACGGAACCACGGTGGAGGAGCACAATGTCTAGCCCCACCGAGAGCGATGCCATCTCGCTTGCCGACCTCTCAGCCACCCACCGCGACCTGCTCTGGGTACTCTCACAGACTGGCCCTAGCGAGAGCGGTCCACTCCACCAGGCACTCGCCGACTACTACACCGCCAGTATCGACCAAGCCCGCGTCTGTAACATTCTTAAGGAACTCATCAAAAACGACTACGTCACCAAACAAACCCACGACACGACCGAGTACCGACTGACCGAGTCGGCCCGCCGTGGACTCTCCGCGCGGCAAGCGTGGCAAGCTGGCACTCACAACGCCGAGGGAGGGAACGAATGACGCGCCCCACCGATGACCTCCACGCCGCAGACCTCGCCCAACTCACTCGCATCGTACTCGACATCGACAATCCGATCTGCCAAGTCTGTGGCCAACCCCTCCACGAAGGCGACGACATCACCGCCTACGCCTACCGCGCGGCCGGCGAACCCGCGTACGCGATCGGCTATATCATGTGCGGTTCAGATGTCCACGAACACCCGACCGTCTTCACCCGCGGTGTTCGCGAGTACGTCCTTACGGGCCACATCGGGGCGTGTTCAAACACCCGAACGCAATCCACAACGTTCGTCCTCCTTGATCCGACTGTGGTCGTCACGAGTCCCACGACGACCGCTGAGCCACACGTCCATCCGGACTCCCCAACACCACGAGAGCCAACCCAGCCAACACACCAGGAACCAACCCCACTTCTCACCGCCATACGCGAACAGACCCGCTCCGATGGTGGCTGCCCACACAAGGGGGCAGAGTAATGCTGGCCGATCTGACCCACCGGATCATCACCGGCAGGTGATCGCCTGTGAGAACACACCAGCCTGCGGCCCACAAGCGAGGGGTCCGGCTTGTAAGCCACAGCACGGACATCTCCACCGAGGGGATCACCTGTCCAGCAGTCTCACCCCGGCTGACCGAGTGGATACCAGAGATCCTCGCCAAACTTCGGCCACAAACTGAGCGGACCATCCGCGAGCACGCCACCACCGATCCGTGGCGGACGAGCTCCCAGCTCCTCGCCAAAAGCCTGCCAGCGTGGCAGAACACAGACAACCCATGGACCGACGACGTCGCCGAAGCCGTCGCGTACACCCGGGCGATCACGACGCTCGCGCTCACCTATGGAGACGAACCCACCAGTTCGCTCAGTCCGTACCACCAACAGCGACACGCAGATCTCACCGATACAGTCACCAGCATCGGCACGGGCCGCGGGCCAGTCAACGCCGACCTCGGCGCACTCGCGAAAGGACCAGTCGCACTCCATCGTGAGCTTGACGATCAACCACGTGCCCTCACCCTCTTGTTAGACGGCGACGCGTGGACCGCTCTTCCAGACCGCCGCACGGGCGTCCGCGCACTCGCGGCAATCGCCGTGCTCGCTGATGGGTTCGACGTTAGACTCGTCGCCTCCCCCAGAGTCCGCCGACACCTCTCGAAGCGGTATCCCAACTGGACCGAGTGTCACCTCGATCTTACTGCCAGCCGGAATCGGTCCCCCCATACCGACCACGCCCAGACTGCCGAGGCCGCGTGGGAAGCCATCCGTGATCTCGACACCGAGCATGGAAAACGTCGGCTTCTCGGGAACCTCACCCCCGAGTACGCCCGGAGCTACCGCGATCTCACCACCGACCACGCGATCGATGTCGCTGACGGCACCGTTAGCAGATACGTCCTCGATCTCGAAGCCCGTGAGTTAGTCACGATCGACCGCCGTGGCCAACATAACACCGTCCAACTCACCGAGCTCGGAGAGCGAGCCGTCCAGCAGTGTCTCGACGACACCGACAACCTCGTCCACCCGGATCAGCGCCGGCTCGATGGGTGTCTTACTGCGACCCCTCAACAATCCACAAGTACAGTGTCGTCCCGCCGGGCAGGTGGAGGGACACCGACTCCCGATGAGTGGGTGGCGGCAACCGGTGATCCAGATGAAGACGCCGACTACGTCCAGTGGCTCACTGGCCCGGAGAACTCCCAAACCCACCTCCACGAGCGATTCAGCACCGTTGCCCACGACGATGCTATCACCCTCGTCGACGACCAACTCCACTCGTTCGACGACGGCCGTGTCGCATACCTGAGCCACACCAACGATGAAACCCTTGTCGTTCTCCAGTGGGGTGGCCCCCTAGCCACCCTGGGACGTCTCGCAGGCGCCTTACTCAGCGAGAAAGCCCTCTCGAAAATCCTCTCACCCTCTCGGCTCGGCCAGGAGTTCGAAGCGATCGATGACGACACCCAAGCGTATCCCGTCAAGCGCATCCTCCGCCGTGGCCACCAAGTCGGCTGGTACAGCGACGCCGAGACCACCTACGGATCGTGGCGTGAGCGAATAACCACAGTTCGAGACTGCCTCCTCGCACAAGTCGCCAAACTCACGAACAGCGACGACACAGCGGCCCGCGCCAACCTCTTCGAAGATCTCCACGGCCTGATCGCCTCAGCGACCCAGCTGTATCACGCAGCCGGTATCGATCTCACAACCACGCTTAGAGTACCCGATACCGACGCCATCGTACGCAACCCCACCCACCTCCACGACCTCTGTGCGTTCCTCGCCAAAACGGCGCCCAAACAGTCCGTCTACGGGATTCACTCGGGCTACCGCATGCTGTTCGAAGACCGGCCCGCAAAGCTGTGCCGGCGACTCCCCGCCGAAACGGCCCACAACGCGACCATGGATCTCACCATGTCGTGGGTGGTTGCCGGCCCGACGATCACGGAACTCCACGACAACATCACCGCCGCACTCGCAAGCGAACTCACGACGGTCCGAGAAGCAATCGCCGACGGCACCGAAGCCGCACCGACACTCGAAATCCCGGTCGTCGACGGGACGACCTACCCCGCCATCCGGCGGGTAATCGACGAGGTCGCGATGACCCACGACGCACAGTGGACACCCCGCGAGCGCCAGCGGCTCGTGCGGCGCTGTCTGCGCTCGTTCGGCCCGGCGGGCACCAACCAAGCGTGTCCGTACGACGTTGTGGCGAGCCTGCTGCGAGCGCTGAACGAGTCACCCACGCCGACGCTGGCCGCGGTCGAGCGCGCAGCGGCCACCCTCCCACCGGAGCGCTTCCGGCCGGATCTCACGCCGACAGCCACCAAACTGTACGCCACCCTGCTGCGTGCCGACAGCCCACTCGGCCGCTCGGAGCTCATCGAGCAAGCAGGTATCTCCGCGAGCAGCTATGACCGTCGTCTGAGCGATGTCCGCGATCTCGATCGCGTCACGCCCGTCCAGCAAGGGGGCCACCGCCGGTGGGCCACGACGAGTCCGACATCACCCCCGAAGACACCGCCTGTGACGGCGTGGCTCCCGGCGAGCAGCGATCAACCCGCGCTACCGCCGGTGACGTATCGACAATCAACCAGACCCGCCGGGCCGAACAGCTCTCCCCCAGACCGCACCGGGAGAGACGATCGCGGTGGGTGGGACAGACAGCCACCGATTGCGATTCTCACCGAACCCGGCGGCGACGCCGATGACACCACACGTCCGATGACGACCACCAACCAGAGCCGACAGCCGAACAGCCACGCCCACCAGCTCGCAGACACCCGAGACCACCCACACGACACCATGACACCGACACCACATCCGACGACAGCAGTCGCAACGCCACAAACACAGCTCCCGAACGGGGGTGACCAACAGTGAGCGACCAAACACTCGGTCTCGAAACCACGATCAGACGCGATCGCCCGACAGCGACGGACGGAAGTATCCAGGTCAGCACCGACAGCACCGACGTCACCGAGGGATCGCGTGTCCTCCTCGGCTTCGGCGATGACCGTGAGGTCACCTTCGCCGTACTCACGCCGACAGAAGCCCAAACGGTCGCGACAGCCCTCGAACAGGCAGCCCAGCAGGCAGCCGCCGCCGACACCATTGAGGGCCCAACCGATGAGTGACAATAGCCTCGATTTTACCGACGACATTGACACCGTAGGCACGCCCGACAACGCAGAACCGGACCATGACCCAACCAACGGCCGCTGGTTCGAAACCGAAGTCGCCGACACCCTCGAGGAGTGGGGGTACACCACCGCCCGCAACGAGCAGCTCTTCGGGCTCGAAACCGACGTCATCGCGCGCCGCGACGAGTTCCGTGGTGATCCCACAGATTTCCTCGTCGTCGAATGTAAAGACTGGCACACTACACCCGTCCAGCGTGATGCCGTCGAAGCGATCGCCTTCCGGGCTGCCCTCGCGAGAGCGATGCCTGTCCTCGCTATCGCCCGCCACGTGACCGTGGGCGCGTGGAAGTTAGCCCAACAACTCGATGTCCGGATCCTCACCGAACAGGACCTCTGGAACGATCGCCTCCGACCGTTGACCAAGTGCCGACCACCACGGGGCACACTCTACGCGCGGCGGGAACCGCCCATTCGGGAGCTGCGCGACCGGTTGCCGCTCCTGCTCCATCGGAAAACCAGCCTTGACATTGAAGCGCCTGTATTCCATACTGCTGGCTACGGCCCGTGTTACGTCCCTGATCGCGAGGGCAACACGACGTACGTCAACGCTCGCGATAGCGAGTACGAATTCACGGAGTGAACTGCCTCGGGGTCAGGCCCCGGGGCACTCTGCCTCGAACTCTGTAGAGGTTCCAGTGGGGAGAGCCGAATACTATCGGTCACGCGGCATAACAGTTTTATATATCAGTATAGTAGTGGGTATCAAGTGAGAAAAAATGGGAAACACATCAGTCGATGAAACCCACGGAAAGGAACTGACGCTCACGGTCGATGATAGAGGGCGCGTTACCCTCCCAAAAGACGTTCGGGAGCAGTTAGGAATCGAATCGAACGATGAGCTCCCAGCGACACTTGTTGGCTCCGTCCTTGAGGTCAACCCCAAGCCGAGTTCGAAATTAGAGCTCGCAACGGCTGGCCGAGATGACTGGACGCACACGACGCCAACCGATGCAGGAGAGACGCTCTTTGGACCGATAGATAAGTGATCGAACTGATGGCTGACTTACTTCCGACAGAAGTGACGGTACTCACGGACGTGAATATACTTGCGATCGGACTCACCGAAGATCATCCAGCACACGACCATGTGTATCCGTGGATTCAAGAGGCCCTCGACGGGCCAAACGTCTTGCTGGTTTGTGACTACTATCCGCTTCGAGTACAGTATCTCATGACAAACAAGTTCGGGGTGGATGATGTAACGGCCCGAAACGCAGTCCAATCGCTTGTTCGGAGCCCAGTACGGATTATTAGTGCGACTGAGACAACCCTGTTAGAAGCGTATGAGATCAGTGCTGAACAGAACCACGACGTGTATGATTCATTTATCATGGCGCTTGCGCGAGCATACAGTGCTGACTACCTGATCACGACTGATGATGATTTCAACGAGCTATGTGAGGGTGAGGACATTACCTATACGAACCCGATTCCAAGCGAAAAGCGAGAGAAACTGACGTTCATTCAGGGATGATCGCACGGCGGGACGAGTTCCGTGGAGACCCTGACGATTTCCTCGTCGTCGAGTGTAAAGACTGGCACCAAACCCCGGGCCAGCGGGACGCAGTCGAGACGATCGCACTCCGGGCTGCCCTCGCGCGAGCAATGCCCGTGCTGGCTGTCGCGCGCTGCGTCACTGAGAGTGCCTAGCAGTTAGCGCAATTGCTCGACGTGCGGATCGTCACTGTCGACGACCTCACCAAGAAGTCGCTCCCACCACTGACCGAACGTCGACTGCCACGGGGAACGTTCTGAACCCGCCGAGAGCTGTACGTGAGCGAACTCCGAGATTCTGTTCCGCCGCTGTTGGACCGACGGAGTGATCTCGACATCGGGGCGCCAGTATTCTCCGGGGCACGCCACGGCCCGTGTTACATGCCTGATCGGACGGGTAACGATGAGTACGTCGACGCTTGCGATACTGACTACGAGTTCGGATAGCAGCGAACGCTGATGACATCCCCATCGGTGCCATAGACTTATCTAATTGTAGTACGATGGTACTACCATGAAGTACGCAAGCGTCAGTGTCAAATTCCCGGTTGAGCTGGACACTGAGATTGAGCGGTTTCTTGATGAGACGGGTATTTACACCAATAAAAGCGAGTTCATCAAGGAAGCCTGCCGGTCGCATCTTCGCGAACTGAATGACGACACAGCGATCACCGCGCTTCGGCTAGAGCAACTACTCGCACAGGCTGAGCAGAGCCGCCAATCAGATGGTGATATCGACGCCGAGCTCACAGCACTTGGCAAGAAAGTCGATGTGGACGATCTTGAGCAGGCCGTCGACGAGGCTCGTGAAGAAACGGCCACACAAGTGTACAGATCTGATTCGTGAAATCCTCGATACGAATCTGTGGGTATTTGGAACACTACAAACCAACGAACGGGCAGCAGAATTGCTCACAGCAATTGACCGCGGTGAGACAACATCGGCGATCAGTGCGTACATGCTCCAAGAGGCGTTAGCCGCATTCGATCGCACGAAGGGCCTCTCTGCGACAGAACGAGACGCTGTCAAAACCAATTTTGTGACGCGGCTCACCCGGATGACGGGCCTCATCGAAGCGCCATCAAGTCGTGATGCGAGCGATGCGCTCCTTCGAGAACAACGGTCGGCGCCCACAGTACGAACACTGGCTCGCGTCTGTGGGGTCCAGCCGAAAGACGTTCCAATCCTTGTGTTAGCGTTCGAGCATCGTGACCGCCAACCAACTATTTTGACGAACGACGAGTCCTTCGCAGAATTTGAGCCGGCAGCACACTCACTTCCCGAGATCACGATCACGCACGTTTCCTAACAGTCGGATCACATAGTCCAAAACCGCTGTCATACGGTGACGAGATCGTCACGGACACGAGTCTCAATCCGTGGCTTCAACGAGTCTCTCGTCACGAGGTCGACCTCAATACCAAGCTCCTCCGTTAGTTCGTTTTCCAACCGAACGAGATCGAACAACGTTACAGGCTGCTCGAAGACGACGAGCACATCGAGATCGCTGTCAGACTGTTCTTCACCACGCGCATACGATCCGAAGATACCCAACTCGCTGATCGGATACTCCTGCTCAAGTTTCGGCTTGAGCTGCGCGAGTCGAGTTGAGATATCTTCGGTTGCCATAGGGTGTCTACGACTGCGCTGGGTAATTATGTTTTGGCAACAAGTGACTCTTTAAACTCGAAGCCGACGTGATCGCCCGCCGGGAATAGCTCCATGGCGAACCAACCGACCTTCTCATCGCCGAGTGGAAAGACTGGCACCAAGTCCCAGTTCAGCGGGACGCCGTCGAAGCAGTCGCGCTGCGGGCCGCACTCATGCGGGCATGCCCGTCCTCGCTGTCTCCCGCCGCGTAACTGAGAGCGCGTGGCGGTTAGCCCAACTACTCGACGTTCGGATTATGACCGAGCAGGATCTCGACAAAGGCCAACTCCAGCCGCTGACCGAACGCCGGCCGCCGAGTGGAACGCTCAACGCGCGGCGAGAACCGCTCATCCAAGACGTGCGTGACCGGCTCCCGCTTCTGCTCTGCCGCCGGAGCGAACTGGATATCGAAGCCCCTGTCTTCCATCAGGTTGATCGCGGTCCATGTTACGTCCCCGATCGAGCGGGAAACGACGCGTACGTCGACGCTCGCGACACTGACTACGACTTCGGATAGGAACGGTGCTAGAGGGGTACACGACCGTTCGTAGGGTATCCTGAATATGCCTCCTTACGGTCACACAAATCTGACCACCATGATACTTATATATTACAAACGCATACAAACACATACAGTTGGACTCATGCCCATCGATCTTCGAAGACACGACCCGGACGACACGATCAATATCCGCCCGGGCACAAACAAAGCCGCAATCGTCAAACTCCTCTATCGGAATACGAACCTTGCGTACACGCCGGCAGAGATACAAAACGCACTTGATCTGCCGCGCGGCACCACGTCAACGACGCTATCTCGCCTCCATGATGACGGACTGATCGGAAAAACGAATGATGGTCTCTACCACGGACTTGAGCGACGGGATGATGTGAGGCGGTTCGCACGGAGCCTCGTTCAACTTGACGAGATGGCGGATCGGTACCCAGAGCCGGGCCTCACTCCAGATGACGTTGAACAAACTGGTGCGAGCGCACGAAGAGAGATCCCACGTGATCGCGCTGACACCGAAGAGGATCAGTCCGGGGAGGAACCAGCACCCGCGGACTGGGTCAACAGCACCGCTGCTCCTTCAACAACGGAGAGTAACACTGACGCTGACTCAGCGTCGAGTGAAAGAGAGTAACACGATGGGGTTAGACCACATACCCCTCACATGACGTACTACTACCCGCAGGGCAGTCTCGTGTTTGCTGCGGATCCAACCGGGGCACATAGCAATCCGCGCCCAGTAATCGTGATATCCGATGCTGATCGGCCGTACGTTGAGCAAGAAGCCACGGTTGTATGCCTGACCACGCAGGCCGAGTACTCATACGAAGTCACACAGTTGCCCGACGGCGTAGTTGAAGGGGTGGAGCTGCGGAAGACGAGTTATGTGATGCCGTGGGCGATTTATACGATTCCACTATCGTCGATCCGAGATAATCTCCCGTCTGGGACCCTCACTGATGAGGGAATACAGCTTGTTGCGGATGTGATTGATCAGATGGTCCGACCATAGGTAACGACACCCCCGATTTCACGGCCGAAATTGACGCCGTGGGAACCCCCGATGGCGAGGATCCGGACCACGATCCGACCAACGGTCGCTGGCTCGAGACTCGGGTCGCCGAGACACTCGAGCAGTGGGGGTATAGAACAGCCCGCAACGAGTACTGTTTCGGGCTCGAAACCGACGTGATCGCCCGCCGGGACGAGCTCCGTGGTGATCCTGACGATTTCCTCGTCGTCGAGTGTAAAGACTGGCACCAAGTGCCGGTTCAGCGGGACGCCGTCGAAGCAGTCGCGCTGCGGGCCGCGCTCATGCGGGCAATGCCTGTCCTCGCTGTCGCGCGTCGCGTAACTGAGAGTGCGTGGCGGTTAGCCCAACTACTTGATGTCCGAATCATCACTGAGTCCGATTTGGAGAAGAGGCAGCTGCCGCCGCTCAGTGAACTACCCCGCCCTACTCGCTCACGGCCGACGCCGTTCGCTCCTTGAGGGTGGGGCTTCCTGTTTCCACGACGCGCTTTGCAGATACAGGCGTATCCACAGGGAGCGCAGTCTCCACAGGCGTTGATTCGGAGTATCCCACTCCTACTTCTTCAAGACCACGAGAAAGGATGTTCCACGCCGCGTTCGCATCTCTATCCGCTTCAAAT
>NZ_NEDJ01000090.1 GCF_002114285.1 Halorubrum ezzemoulense DSM 17463 | reverse complement strand
GTCAGATGGGGATAAGAGACAGGTGAACACCTCCAAAGTCCCAGCCGGGAGGCGGGCGCAGGTGACGCAAGCACCGCAGTGAGGGAGCGAACGGAGTGACGAGGAGCGCAGCGAGCGTGCGCCCGCCTCCCGGCTGGGACTTTGGAGGTGTTCACCACTGATCCACCGGCGCCTGTTTATAAATAGACCGCCAGGATTTTGAAATTCCGCACCGCACCACCGATCACTATTTAAAAACGATCTCAGGCCAAGTCAGTCAGCGACTGCTGTTCGTACACGTCGGGGTCGGCGGGGGGCGCGTCCCGGATCTCGGGGTAGTACTCCAGCAGCTGCGTCGCCAGCTCCTCGCCGAGCCGGACCGGGACGGCGTTGCCGATCTGTTTCATCACGTCGGTCTTCGTCCCCTCGAAGACGAACTCGTCGGGGAACGTCTGGAGCCGAGCCATCTCGCGGGGCGTGAGGTACCGGTCCTCACTGGGGTGGATGAAGACGTTCGTGCTCACCGTCAGCGACGGCTCCTCGGGGTCGAGCCGGCGGAGGTACGTCCCGTACCGCTTGACGATCTCCGGCTCGTGCGGGCAGGTGTCGGTGTCCTCGCAGTCGCACTTGTACTTCTTCGTCTTCAGCCGGTCGGGGAGGTCGCGGTAGTAACCGCCCGGGGGAACGTGACGGATGCGTTCGAGCGTCTTCTCGCCGGTGTCGGCGTACATCATGTTCGGGAGGTCGTCGGTCGCGTCCGCGAGCGCCTCGCCGGCGGTGCGCCAGTGCCCCTCGGGCGTCGTCGGCTCAGGAAAGCGGATCGGCACGTCGCGATTGGTGCCCATGAAGAAGATCCGGCGGCGCTTCTGGGGGACGCCGTACTGTTCGGCCTCCAGCACTCGGTACTCGCACTTGTAGCCGTGCGCCGCGAACTCGTCGACGATGAGGTCTTTCACGTACCGGTCGTCGCTGGTCTGGCGGTTGATCAGGTCGCGGACGTTCTCCATCAACACCAACTGTGGTTCGAGGACGGAGACGACCCGGAGGAACTCCTCGAACAGCGTGTTCCGGCGGTCCTTCTCCATCTCGTCGAGCTCGATCTGCTCGTTGTTGAGCCGGCTGAACCCCTGACAGGGCGGCCCGCCGATCACCACGTCGACGCCGTCAGGGTCGTAGCCCGCGCCCGCGGCCGCCTCGCGGATCGCCGGGGCGTCAAGTTCGCGCACGTCCCCTTCGAGGAACTCGGTGTCGGCGAAGTTCCGTCGGTACGTCTCCGCCGCGGGCTCCCACTGGTCGCTCCCGAGGGCCACGTCGAAGCCCGCCCGCTCGAATCCCAAGTCGAGGCCGCCGCAGCCGGAGAAGAAGCCGGCGACCACCGGCGCGTCAGCGTCGGCGTCAGCGCCCACCGGGATCACCTCGGCGATGCGGGGACACGCGTGCTCGATCCATTTCGTGCCTCGATTCGCCGCGGGCGCATAAAAGCGTCACACCTCAGGCCGGGACGGCAGGTTCGCTGGCGGCCGGCGCGTCGTCGTCCGGCGTCAGGCCCGCCGCTCGCTGATCTCCTCGGCGATCCGCTCGTCGGGGCGGCGGAGCTCGCCGGACTCGACCTCGTAGACGTAGCCGGAGACGGTGGTGTCGTCCGGGATGAACGCGGACTCGCGGAGGTACTCGACCTGCGCGGCGCAGGCCGCGTCGATGTCGTCGGTCATCTTCACCCAGTCGAGGAGGTCGGCGTCGCCGATCGTGAGCTCCGGCAGCGACGGGTCGAGGTCCGCGGCGTCGATGTCGCCCGTCTCGGCTTCGAGCCCCTCGCGGATCGCCTCGTCGGGCGCGCTCATCATCCCGCAGTCGGTGTGGTTAATAACGACGATCTCGTCGGTGTCGAAGAAGTTCGTCGTGAGCGCGGCCGACCGGATCACGTCGTCGGTCACCTTCCCGCCGGCGTTGCGGAACACCTGCGCGTCGCCGAGGTCGATGCCGAGCGCCTCCTCGATCGGGATTCGCTCGTCCATACAGGCGACGACGAGGAGGTTCTTATCGGTCGGGATCCCTTTCCGGCGGCGGCGCGCCCAGTCGTCGCGCTCGTCGACCGCGGCGTCGAGATGTTCGTGGTGCGCGTCGTGGTCGGCGTGGTCGTGCGATGGCATCGCTCGATCGGAGGGGTGGGACAAAAGGGATCGTTGCGAAAACCGAGATCCCCGCCGTCGACGCGGATCGGCGGCGATATCGTCCGATATCGAGGACGCGTGGCAGATCGGTCGATCCGGATTCGACCGACGCGGGCGGGTCGAGGCGTCGACCGAGGCGGTCCGCCCGCGGCCTTTCGAAATCCTTTTGTCCCGAATCGGCATTGATGTGAGTGCGAGCCGCCTTAGCTCAGACTGGGAGAGCACTCGACTGAAGATCGAGCTGTCCCCCGTTCAAATCGGGGAGGCGGCATATTCTGAACCCGCGAGCGACAGCGAGCGGACGACCGCGGGTCACTCGTCGTCGACGAGGACGGTCGCGAGGCGGTCGCCGCAGTGCGGGCAGTTCAGCGTCTGCCAGGTGTCGGGATCCAGATCGCCGAACGGCTCGGACCGGCGCGCGTCCGCGGCGGCGACGCTCGCGCCGCAGGTCTCGCAGTCGTGGGTGTCGTCGGGATCGGTCATCGCCGGGCGTACGGGCGCCTCGGCGCAACCGACTTCGCCGCGCGGCGCCTCCGATCGTCCATGCGCCGGTTCGCGGCGGTGGCGTTCGACCTCGACGACACGCTGTGCCGCCACGACCACGACGTGGACGCCCTCTACCGCCGGGCGTTCGAGGAGGCGGGCGTGGAGCCGTTCGGCGAGCCGGAGGAGCTGTGGCCCCTCCTCGCCGGCCCGCCGGACCCCGACGATCGCGTCGGCTACCGCGGCGCGGGGTTCGCGCGGTTGGCGGCGCAACACGGGAGAGACGTGGACCCCGTCGCGCTCGCGGCGGCGTTCGAGGCGGTCGCGGACGAGTCGCGGGTGGCGTACCTGCCGGGCGCGACCGAGGCGCTGGCGGCCGCGGCGGCGGCGGGTCCCGTGGGCGTGCTCACGAACGGTCCCGAGGACCGACAGCGGGCGAAGATCGAGGCGCTCGGGTTGGACGACCTCGTCGACGCGATCGTGTACGCCGGGGACCTGCCCCGCCGGAAGCCGCACGCGGAACCGTTCGAGCGGCTGACCGCGGCGCTGTCGGTTGATGCCGAAGAGACGCTGTACGTCGGGAACTCGCTGTCGTACGACGTCGCGGGCGCGCACAACGCCGGGCTCCGGTCCGCGTGGCTCCGCGCGAGTCCCGACGACGCGCCCGGCGCGTACGGGCCGGACCACGTCGTCGACTCGTTAGCGGAGATCGCGGACCTGCTGGCCGAGGGGCGCGGAGCCGACGGCCGCGAGCCCGGAGGCGAAGCAGCGGCGACCGAGCCGGAGGAGAGTCGGTGAGCGACGCGGTCAGGGGTCGCGCCCTCGCCAAGGCGAGACCGGGGGCGACGGTCGCGAGCGTCGAACCGCTCGGGCGGGGGAACCGCAAGCGGACGGAGGTGGTGCGATTCGAGAGCGCCGCGCCGGTGGTCGTCCAACGCTCCGAAACGCCGGCCGCGACCCGGACCGAGGCGGCGCTGCTGACGGCGATCGGCGATCGGACGGACGTGCCAGTTCCCCGGCCGCTCGGCGAGGGTGGCGCCGACGGGACGGGGTGGTTCGTGACGCCGCTGGTCGACGGCCGCGACCTCCACGAGGCGTTCGTCGACCTCGGTCCGGCGGACCGGCGGGGGGTCGCGCGGGCGTTCGGCCGCTGGCTCGCGGCGCTCCACGAGCCGTTTCGGTTCTCGGGGTGCGGGCGGCTCGCGGTCGACGGCGCGGCGGGCGACGGAGCGATCGAGGCGGAGTCGGTCCTCGGACGCGCCGCGTCGCTGTCCGTCCGCAATCCGGTCGGCGCCGACGAGTGGCTCCGGGAGTTCGGGGAGCGACACGCCGACCGGCTCCCCGAGGAGTTTGACGGGCTCCGCGCTCGGCTTCGGGACGCGTTCCGGGAGTCGACCGCGTGCGACACCGATCCGCGGCTGTTCCCGTGGGACTTCCGCCCGGGGAACGCCCTCGTCGCGGACGGCGCGGTGACGGCCGTCCTCGACTGGGAGGCGCCGCTGGCCGCCCCGCGTGGCGTGTCGGTCGCGAAGACCGAACACCTCGTCGTCGACTGGTACGTGCCCGCGGCCGAGACCGGGCCGCTCAGGCAGGCGTTCCGCGACGGCTACGAATCCGTCGCGCCGCTCCCGCGCGTCGAGCGTGCCCACCGCGCCGCGGCCGTCGCGAGCGCGGTCGTCGACGGCGAGGGCGTGGTGACGAACCCGCGCTATCCGCCGGTCGACCGCGACGCGGCGGTCGAGTTCCACCGACGGGCGCTTCGGCGCGCGCTGGACAACGGACCCGGATAGACCACTCCGAGACGAGGCGCCGGTCAGTACAGCGCCGTGGCCGCGAGGATGCCGGCGGTCTGGCCGAGGCCGACGAGCGCGATGCCCGCGACCGTCCCCGCCGCGGAGCCGGCGAACGCGGCGACGACCGCGCCCACGACCGAACACGCGGCCGCGGCGTGGTGGACGGTCGAGCGCGGGGCCGTCGCGTCGCGAAGCCCCGTGTAGAGGAACGCCGGCGCGGGCAGGAGCATCCAGCCGTAGAAGGCGACGGCGAGGAGCGCGCCGGTCGGGAGCGCGGCCGCGAGCCCGGCCCCGTCGCGTGCGAGGAACCCGAGGACGCCCGCGAGCGTGACCGGGGTCCCCGCGAGGATCACCAGCTTCCACGCGCGGAGGACTCCCGTCGCCATGTCGCGCCACGAGGCGACGACGAAGGCGACGAGCAGGGCGCTCATGACGACGTGCGCGACGAACAGCGCGTGGAGGGAGACCGCACCGAGGACCGTCGCCGCGGCGACGCCCCACGCCGCGGGGACCAGCAGCGCGGGACCGTTCTCGCGGAGCGTGAGGGCGGGGCCGTCCGCTTGGTACTCGTGTGACACGTTGGTCGCTTCCGCGCCGAGGAATATAAACGTCGGCGTCCGGTGGGGCGCCGAAGAACGACACGATCCGGTCTCGCTCGCGCCGCGAATCTGTCGTTCGGGCAGTGTTCGCTCATAAAGTTTCGATTATTCGGAAACGATCGTCTAGAGAGAGTCGTGGTAACTGTACACTCGCAATCCTTATGACCCGACAGGGCCTCCCTCTATTCGCAATGGCGACCGGAAAGGTTGATTTCTTCAACGACACTGGCGGCTACGGATTTATCGAGACTGACGACGCGGACGACGACGTGTTCTTCCACATGGAAGACGTCGGCGGCCCGGACCTCGAAGAGGGCCAGGAGCTCGAGTTCGACATCGAGTCCTCCGAGAAGGGTCCCCGCGCGACGAACGTCGTTCGGCAGTAAGCCGATCCGAGAAGGTGGGTCGGTCCGGCTGACGCCGAACGCGACTCTGACACACGGTATCAAACGTTTTCGTCCGCGTCGCGGGCTCGCGTCCGCCGCGGTCGTATTTTACGCTCGACGAGCGCCCCGCTCGTCGCGTGCGCGCGTCGTACCCGGAGAAGAGATGAGAGCGACCGCGTCCGCGCTCAGATGTGTTGCCCGAAGAGCCCGCGGCCCTTCGTCACCTCGACGTCGCCCTCGACTTTCGTCTGACAGGAGAGGCGGACGTCGTGGTTCGGGTGGTGCGGCGGGAGCCAGAGACGGGCCTTCTCCTTCTTGCTCGGCTCGCTGACCTCGCCGTCGACCTGGACCGCACAGGAGCCGCACGACCCGGAACCGCGGCAGTTGAGCTGTTCCATCTTGCCGTTGTAGACGGAGAGACCGGCCTCTTTGAGCACGTCGCGCAGATTGGCGCCCTTCTCGCACTCGATTTCCTCGCCCTTGTAGGATACAGTAGGCATGTCGACTCACGGTACGCGAGCGATCCACAAAAGAGTCTGTGTCCGCGGGGCGCGGCGACCGGAACCGCAAGCGCCGACCGCGGCACGCCCAGAAACGGTCGTGTGCCGAGCGTCGGACGCCGACGGGGCGTTTTTTACCCTCGGCACCGCAGGGTGGCACAATGGGACTCAGGTGTCTGCTCGGACACGACTTCGGCGAACCCGAACTCCAGCGCGAGCGCGAGGAGGAGGGCGACGAGGTCGTCACGACCGTCAAGGAGGTGAAGACCTGCGCTCGCTGCGGCGAGACGCAGATCGTCAGCGAGAATACCGAGGTGACGACGATGGAGCAGCTGGCGGACGAGGCCGCCGCGAACGCCGGCGGCGAGACCGCCGGCGCGTCGGCCGCGGCGCCGACGCGCGACGACGCCCCGGACGCTGCCGAGGAGGGCGCCGGACCCGGCACGGCGTCGGGAGGGGTCGGTGCGGCCGACGCCGGGACGGCGGACGAGGGCGTGACCCTCGACGAGGAGCCCGGAGCCGGGAGCGACGACGCGGTGATCCTCGACGACGGGGCCGCGGCCGACGAGCCGGCGGGGCCGACCGACGCCGCTCCGGCCGCGGACCGCGTCGACGCGGCGACGGGCGCGGCGGACGGTCCGAACGCGCCGGACGACGCGGGCTCGCCGGACGGAGCAGCTCCGGCGGACGAGGACACGGAGGTGTTGGGCGCGGGCGGCGAGTCGGCGTCCGCGCCGTCGCCCCCGGCCGAGACCGAGTCCGGTGCCCCCTCGGGCGACGACGCGGACGCGGAGGGCGACGACGGCGTGATCCTCGACGAGGACGAGGAGCCGGCCGACGACCGGGAGCGGGGCGCGTGGCCGGAGGTCGACGAGGAGGACGCCGGCGCCGACGGAGCCACCGCGTGGCCCGATCACGGCGGCGAAGACGAGGGGTTCAGCGCGGAGGTCGGTGAGGGCGGTGACGCCGACGTCGAGTTCGGCGGCGGGCTCACCCCGGAGGCCGCGGACGGGCGGGAAGAGCAGGAATCGGCGACGGAGTACGTCGAGGCGCCCGACGACGGCGAGGGCGCCACGTTCGACGCCGGCGGCGAGGGCGGGACGGGGATCACCCGGGGCGAGAGCCCCGAGTTGGAGACGGTGGGCGACGACGCCCCGACGGAGTACTACTGTCCCGAGTGCGAGATGGTCCGGGCGGCGGACGGGAGTTCGATGCGCGCGGGAGACATCTGTCCGGAGTGTAAGCGCGGGTACGTCGACGAGCGTCCTCGGTAGGCGGAGCGGAAGCGGGCCGTTCGGGCCGAACCCGCCGAGCGGCCGTGACGAAACTGGTTTACGCCGGCCTGTCGAACGGTCGCGGCATGAAGGAGTACAAGATGCGCCGCGGCGAGCATCTGGACGACCGCATGCCGGACCTGAAGGGTTCGATCGAGGAGTACTTCGGCGAGGTCACCGGCACCGAGGAGTGGGAGGGGCACGAGCTGTACGTCGTCGCCGACCCCGACAACCCGGTGTTCGAGCGCATCGTCGCGGGCGCCGCCGAGTACGGGAGCAAGAAGGACAAGCTGGCGGTCCACTTCGAGGAGCGCCCCGCCGAGGACGTCATCGCGGAGGGGAACGCCGACGCCGCCGCGGACGCCGTCGACGCGAAAAACGACTTCCTCCTGGAGGCGACCGGGCGCGACGCGAAGTCGCGCCGCGACTCGCTGAAGCGCGAAGTCGAGGACGACGCCCCCGATTACTGAGCGGTTTCTGCGGCGACCGGTTCTCGTCCGTCGAGGAAAGCGCGGAGCCCGCTAGCGTCCCGCTCGCGCGACTGAACCCCGCGAGAGAGTCGTCACCGTCCTCGAAACGTCGTCGCCTCCTCACGGGAAGCGTCATCGCCCGACGAGAATCGGCTCCACTCGGCGGTGAGACTGTCAGGATCGATCTTGTGAATGTTTATTCAGATTTGAGTTAAAAATCCGGCACTTTTAAGACGTACGGGGACGAAACGGTGTGTATGAGCATTGAGACGGTCGTGCTGGCGGTCGGATCGGAGGACGGGAAACGCGTCGAGCGGCTCGCCGAGGAGATCATCTCCGTCGCCGAGCCGGCGGACGCCGAGGTCGTGTTGACCCACGTGTTCGACAGGGAGGAGTTCGACGAGACCAGCGCGAAGCTCGGGTTTGAGCCGGAGAGCGAGAGCTCGACGCCCGACGCCATCGCGGAGCGACACACCACCACCCGGAAGCTCTCGGAGGCGCTCTCCGAGGCCGGCGTGCGACACTCCGTCCGGGGCGCGGTGGGAGACCTCGCGGACGAGGTCGTCGAGACGGCCGAGGGCCTCGAAGCCGACCGCGTCGTGGTCGGCGGACGGCACCGCTCGCCGACCGGGAAGGCCGTCTTCGGCAGCGTCGCGCAGGAGGTCATGCTCTCGGCGCCGTGCCCGGTCACCTTCGTCCGCGAGCCGGCGTCGTAACGCGGTTTCGCGGTACGGACCCCGTTTGTTATTCACGGTCGACCGCGCGAAGCGTCCCGCTTAAGTGAGACGGGTCCGCGCTTACACCCGATGTACTACGTGGGCGTCGACCTCGGGGCGACGAACGTCCGGGCGGCCGTCGGCGACGAGAGCGCGGCGGTCCTCGGCTCCGCGTCGCGGGGTACGCCGCGGGGACCGAACGGCATCGCCGTCACCGAGGCCGTGTTGGAGGTGGTCCGCGGGGCCTGTACGGACGCGGGAATCGCGCCGAGCGAGGCGGTCGCGGCCGGGATCGGCTCCATCGGTCCGCTCGATCTGGCGGAGGGGGTCGTCCAGGGGCCCGCGAACCTCCCGGACACGGTCGAGCGCATCCCGCTCGTCGGGCCGGTCGGTCGGCTGCTCGACACCGACGAGGTGTACCTCCACAACGACACCATCGCGGGCGTCATCGGCGAGCGGTTCCACTCCGAGCGCAACCCCGATGACATGGTGTATCTCACCATCTCCTCGGGGATCGGCGCGGGCGTCGCCGTCGACGGGAACGTCCTCTCTGGGTGGGACGGCAACGCCGGCGAGGTCGGCCACATGACCGTCGACCCGCACGGGTTCATGACCTGCGGCTGCGGGCTCGACGGCCACTGGGAGGGGTACTGCTCGGGCAACAACATCCCGAAGTACGCCCGGGAGCTCCACGAGGAGGACCCCATCGAGACGATCCTCCCGATCGAGGATCCCGACTTCTCCGCGGTCGACGTGTTCGAGGCGGCGGGCGAGGACACCTTCGCCGACCACGTGATCGACCAGGTCGCCCACTGGAACGCCATGGGGATCGCCAACATCATCCACGCGTACGCGCCGCTCGTCGTGAGCGTCGGCGGCGCGGTCGCGCTCAACAACCCCGACCGCGTCCTCGACCCGATCCGCGAGAAGCTCCCGGAGATGGTGTTCATCAACGTCCCGGAGGTTCGGCTCACCGACCTCGGCGACGACGTCGTGGTGAAAGGCGCCCTCGCGAGCGCGCTGACGGGCGGGACCGGCGACCGGGCGCGCGTCGAGAACGCGCCCTGACCGAGCGCGGCGACGACGGCCCGCGGGCTACTGCTCGAACTCGTCGAGCTCCGGTTCCACGTCGGCGCCGACCGCGTCGCGCGTGTCGAGGTACGCGTCGCGGTACCGCCAGATCTTCCGGAGGAGGACGTACCCGAACGCGCCCTGGAAGACGATGACGAAGCCGAACAGCGCGAGGACCTGCGGGAGGCCGAAGAGTCCCGCGGCGACGCCGGTCACCGGACCGACGAGCGTGTTGTACAGCGCGTGGATCGCCGCCGCGAGGACGAGCCCCTTGACGATGATCGGGCCGCGGTTCCCGGGATTGAACTTCGCGAGCCCGAGGTAGTAGCCCGCGAACGCCGAGTAGACGACGTGTCCCGGTCCCGCGAGCGCCCGGAGCGCGGCGATGCCGTCGCCGGCGCCCAGCGCCGCGATGCCGACCGTCAGCTCCGCCATGTCGACGTTCTGGGCGATGTACACGAAGTTCTCGATGACGACGAAGCCGAGCCCCGCGATGGCGCCGTAGACGGCGCCGTCGATGACGGCGTCGAAGCGGGCGTCGGTGTACGCGTACAGCCGCACCGCGAGCAGCTTCACCGACTCCTCTATCGGGCCGACGACGACGAAGAAGAACACGACGATTCCGAGGAAGCCGAGCGGCCGGAAGTACGGCTGGAGCACGCTGTTCAGGATCGCCGCGAACGTCGCGGTGAGGATAGAGAGGAGGAACGTCGCCACGAGGAGCGACAGCGGCTCGCCGGTCGTCACGTCCGAGACGTACACGTACGCGGCCAGCCCCAGAGCGGGGATCACGGAGAGCCCGAGGAGGACCGCGATGGCCGGGTCGAAGAGGAGCCCGAGTCCGAACGAGCCGAGGATCGCCAAGAGTCCGACGAACGCGACGAGGACGACCCCGGCCTTCGCGGAGCGCGTGAGGAGCCAGTACAGCGCGACCGACAGCCCGTCGAGGGAGGTGCGCTCCTCCCACGTCGCGACATCGTAGAGGTCGCGGTCGTCGTCGGCCCGAGACGCGATCGGGTCCTCGTCGCTTGGCATGGCCCCCGTTTCGCCCCCCGGTGACTTAACGGATTGGCGGAACCGGACGGACACGCTGAGGCCGGTGGGCGGGATGCGTCACCGACCGCGCTCGCTCCGCGGCCGACAGGATTGAAACCGCGGCGGACGAAGGTCGGGTATGCACTTCGATCCGCGGGTCCAGCGCGCCCTGAAGGAGGCCGGGCTGGACGCCGACGCCGTCGCCGACGCCTCGGATCGAGTCGCCGAACTCGTCGCCCGCGACGCCGACCGCCTCCGGGAGTTCTTCGACGGCGACGACCCGTACTACTCGGACATGGAGATGGCGCACAGCGCGCCGTCGAGACAGGAGCACGCGAGCGCCGACGTGGACCTGTTCACCCACGGGAGCGACCTCCGCGGGTACCTCTCGCTCGACCGGTCTCGTATCCACCTCTG
>NZ_NEDJ01000008.1 GCF_002114285.1 Halorubrum ezzemoulense DSM 17463 | reverse complement strand
GCCCCGCACCTCGCGCCTCCCCAGCCTCGTCAGTCGCCTCCGCTTCGCTCCGGCGCCTGACTCCCTCGCGCGGTGCTGTCTCGCGGCCGCCGATGACGGCCGCTCGTCGGCACGCGCCACCGCAGAAGATTTTCGAGGTCTGCGTCGCCTATCGCAGGAACTCGATCGCGGCGCCCTGCCCGAAGCCGACGCAGAGCGTCGCGAGCCCGCGGTCGGCGTCCTGTTTTTGCATCTCGTGGAGCAGCGTCACGGGGAGGCGCGCGCCCGAGGCGCCGAGCGGGTGGCCGAGGGCGATGGCCCCGCCGTTGACGTTGTACTGGTCCTCGTCGATGCCGAGCTCGCGCCGCGAGTACTCGCACTGGGAGGCGAACGCCTCGTTGAGTTCGACGAGGTCGTAGTCGTCGATGTCCGTGCCCGCGCGGTCGAGCAGGCTCCGGGTGGCCGGCACCGGGCCGATCCCCATCACGGTGGGGTCGACGCCGGCGACCGCGTTCGTGCCGACCTCGGCGAGCACGTCGAGCCCGTGCTCCTCCGCGAACGCCCTGCTCGTGACGACGGTCAGCGACGCGCCGTCAGAGATCTGCGAGGAGTTCCCCGCGGTGACGCTGCCGTCGCCGGTGAAGGCGGGCGGCAGGTCGGCGAGCTTCTCGGCGGTCGTGTCCGGGCGGATCCCCTCGTCCGCCTCGACGAGCCCGTCGTCCGTCTCGACGGGGACGATCTCGTCGTCGAAGCGGCCCGACTCGGTCGCCTCGGCGGCGCGCTGGTGGCTACGGGCGGCGTACTCGTCTTGGGCCTCGCGGCTCACCTCGTACTCCTCGGCGACCTTCTCTGCGGTCATCCCCATCTGGAGCTGGAAGATGTTGTACTGTTCAGACAGCTCCGGGTGGAGGTGTTCGTAGGAGTCGCCGTCCATCGGGACGCGGCTCATGTTCTCGACCCCGCCCGCGATGATACACTCGCGGTTCCCGGCGGCGATGGCGTCCGACGCCGAGATGATCGCCTGCATCGAGGAGGCGCACCAGCGGTTGATCGAGGTGGCGGGCACCGACTCACCCAGCTCCGAGAGGAGGGCGATGACGCGCGCGACGTTGTTGTCCTGCTCGGTGCGCTGCTGTGCGACCCCCCACATCAGGTCGTCGACGTGGTCGCTCGTCAGCCCCGTCTCGTCGAGCGCATGGTCGATGAGCGTCGTCGAGAGGTCCTCGCTGCGGACGTCCTCGTAGACGCCGCCGTCTTTCCCCTGCGGTGTTCGGTAGGCGGCCGCGATCACGGGCGTGGTCTCGTCTGTCATGAACGATCACAGGCCCGACGACGTATTAAAACGCCGTGGAACGAGCGAGAATCGATCCGAAGTTTATCGTTTACGCTCCAGCAGGCTCTCGCCGGTCATCTCATCGGGGCGGTCGCGCTCCATCAGGTCGAGCAGCGTCGGGGCGATGTCGCACAGCGACCCGCCCTCGCGGACCCGCTTCGCGCCGTCGTCGCCGTCGGGCGTCAGGTAGACGAACGGGACCGGGTTGTACGTGTGGGCGGTGTGGGGGTCGTCCGCGGTACCCATGTCGTCGGGGTTGCCGTGGTCCGCGGTGACGACCGCGTGCGCGCCGGCGGCGGCGATCGCGGAGAGCAGGCGGTCGAGCTGGGCGTCGACGGCCTCGACCGCCTCGACGGCCGCCTCGAAGTCGCCGGTGTGGCCAACCATGTCGGGGTTCGCGTAGTTCAACACAAGCAGGTCGGGGTCGTCCGACGCGATGGTCTCGACGGCCTCGTCGGTCACCTCGGGCGCGGACATCTCCGGCTGCTGATCGTACGTCGGCACGTCCGGGCTCTCGACGATCGTCCGGATCTCGCCCGGGAACTCCACCTCTCGGCCGCCGTTGAGGAAGTAGGTGACGTGAGGGTACTTCTCCGACTCCGCGATCCGGAGCTGCGTGCCGCCGGCGTCCGCGACGACCTCGCCGATCGTGTTCGCGGGGATCTCCGGCGGGAACGCCACCGGGAACTCAAACGTCTCGTCGTACTCGGTCATCGTCGTCATGCGGACCTCGGGCTGGCCGAGGTCGAACTCCCACTCGGGCCGCGTGTCGGTCAGCATCCGGACCAGCTGTCGGGCGCGGTCGGCGCGGAAGTTGAAGAATATCACCGCGTCGCCGTCGGCGAGGGCGGGCTCGTCGGCGACGTGCGTCGGCTCGACAAACTCGTCCGTCTCCCCGCGGGCGTGTGCCTCGCGGGCGGCCGCAACCGCGCTCTCGGCCTCGTTCGGGGCCTCGCGACCGACGATGGCGTCGTACGCCTTCTTCGTCCGCCCCCAGTTCTCGTCGCGGTCCATCGCGTGGTAGCGCCCCGTCACGGTCGCGACGTGACCGGTGCCGCGCTCGTCGGCCTTCGCGGTCACGTCGGCGAGGAACTCGTCGGCGATCTCCGGGGCCGTGTCGCGGCCATCGGTGAACGCGTGGCTCGTGGCGGGCACGCCCGCGTCGGCCGCGGCGTCGATCAGCGCGAGCAGGTGTTCCACGTCCGAGTGGACGCCGCCGTCGGAGACGAGCCCCATGAAGTGGACGCGGCCGCCGGTCGAGTCCGCGTGGTCGAGCGCGGCCGCGACCGCGTCGTTGTCCGAGAGCGACCCCTCCTCCAGCGCGTCCGTGATCCGGGTGTACGCCTGCTTGACCACCCGCCCCGCGCCGATGTTGAGGTGGCCGACCTCGGAGTTGCCCATCTGTCCCTCCGGGAGCCCAACGCGCCGCCCGTGAACCACGAGGCGGCCGTCGGCCCCGCGCTCCGTCGCCGCGTCGAACGTCGGCGTGTCGGCCGCCTTCACGGCGTCGCGGCGGTCGTGGTCGCCGAGCCCCCAGCCGTCGAGGATAACGAGGGCCGTCTCCATACCGCAGCGTGCCGCCCGGAGGGTAACTACCCTTCGATGGGCGGCATCTCGCTCGCCGCCGCTCGCGTCACGTCCCGGTCGTTCGCTCCGCGTCCCGAGCGTTTACCTCATGTCCCAGCTGTTCACGCCACGTCCCGATCCTCGTCGGCGTGCGAGCGGACCCACAGCTCCCCGATCCGCGAGAGGCTCGTCCGGTAGGACTTCCCGTGCTCCTCGCGTTCGATGTACCCCTTCCCGCCGGGACCGAGCCGGTCGACGTTGTAGATCACCTTCGAGCGGAACGAGTCCGTGTACTCCTCGTTGAGCTCGGCCGCGAGCGTCTCCGCCAGCTCGGAGACGGACTCGAACTCGCCGTGCTCGCCGAGCGTGAACAGCACCAGCTCCTCGAACGGCTTGACGTTCTGGAAGGAGGCGACCGGCAGCTCGATCACGTGGCGGTCGCCGATCCGCTTCGCGCCGATGGTGGTGCCGCGCTCGTCGAACTCCGCGAGGAGGTCCGTGGTGCTCGCGAGCCGATCGGCGACGCGGTCGGGATCGACGCCCGCGTCCGCGAGCGCGTCGGCGTCGCTCCCCTGGTCGAGGTCGCGCAGGAGGTCGCGGGTCGCGCGGAGTTCCTCCGCCAACTCGGTTTCGAGGTACTTCTCGGGGGCGGTGTAGTAGGTGTGGATGCGGTCGCGGTCCGCCTGCCGCTCGACCATTATCGAGTGGGCCGCGGTCGCGAACGCGAAGGAGACGGGCCGGGGCATCGAACAGAGGTTCACCCACACCTCGCGCTCGTCGGACTCGTCGACTCCCTCCTCGCGATCGAGTTCAGCGTTGATCAGGTCGAAGGCGCGCTCGAAGGCGGCGTCGTAGTCGTACACGTCGTCCAACTGCTCGCGGACCGTCTCCGCGCCGAGCAGGTTCTGGAAGTCCTGTTCCAGTTTGCGCGCGATGTTGCGCGAGTACTCGACGTTGGCCTCGCTGCCGACCGTCCCCTCCAAGAGGATCACCCGGTCGACGTCGAACTGGTCCCGGATGAGGGGGGCGATCATCCGGTCGTAGTCGAACCCGACGGGCACGACGTGGGTCTGCATACCCTGACCGTGGGTGTGGGATTCATAAAAACCACCAGATCACTCCGCGACGCGAGCGGTCGCGAACGGAGCCGACCTCGCCGCCGGCGCCCGTCTCGCCGCCGGCGAGCTACCCGTCGCTTCCCGTCCGGAACGACAGGTCGAGCGCCGGCGCGGAGTGGGTGAGCCCGCCCATCGAGATCACGTCCACCCCGGTCGCGGCGTAGTCCGGGACGGTCTCGACCGTGATCCCGCCCGACGCTTCGGTCAGCGCGTCTCCGTCCGCGGCGGCCACGCGCTCAGCCGCCGCCGTCGTCTCCGGGGGCGCCATGTTGTCGAGTAGGACGACGTCGGCGCCGGCCGCGGCGGCGCGCGCGGCGGCGTCCGGGCCCTCGACCTCGACCTCGACGCCCGTCGCGAAGGAGGCGCGCTCGCGGAAGCGCTCGATCGCCTCCGTCAGCCCCAGCTCCGCGACGTGGTTGTCCTTGACCATGACCATGTGCGAGAGGTCAAGGCGGTGGGTGTCGCCGCCGGCGGCCGCGACGGCGCGCTTCTCGACGCCGCGGAGCCCGGGCGTTGTCTTGCGGGTCGCCGCGACCCGAACGTCGTCGTCGACCTCGCGGGCGGCCGCGACCGCGGCGTCGGTCCGCGTCGCCACTCCCGAGGCGTGTGCCGCGACGTTCACGGCGACGCGCTCGCCGCGGAGGACCGCCTGTGCCGGTCCCGCGACCCGCAGCAGCGCGTCGCCGGGCTCGACCGCGGTCCCGTCCGCGACGCGCTCGGTCCCGGTCGCGTCGAGGTAGTCGAACACGGCGCTCGCGGCGTCGACGCCGGCCGCGACGCCGGACTCGTTCGCGACGAGCCGGCCGCTCGTCTCGCCCGGCACGTCGTTCGTCACGTCGTGGTGCCCCACGTCCTCGCGGAGCCAGCGCTCCACGTCGGCGTCGGTGAGCATCAGTCGTCGGCCGCCGGCCCGGGTTCGGCGGGCTCGGCGTCGTCCGCGACGTAGTGCGTCCCGACGCTCTCGTCGTTCGCCAGCGCCTGTCGCGTCACCAACAGCGCCGTCACGGTCGCGTTGCGGAGCTCGTACAGCGAGCGCGAGGTCCGCGTCCGGACGTAGGCGTCGACCTCGCCCTTGAGCCGCCGCAGGACGTCGAGCGCCCGTCGGAGGTCGGCGGGGTCGCGCTCGATCCCGACGTGCTCTCCCATCACTCGGCGGAGTCGGCGGAACTTCTCGCGGGCGAACGCTGACGGGAGGTCGGGGTCGCGGTCCAGTAGGTCCGGGGGCGCGACCCGCTCTGGGTCCGCCGGCGCCCCATCGGAACCTGCCGTCTCGGCCGCGTCGGCGCCCGCCCGGAGCCCCCAGACGAGCCCTTCGAGGAGGCTCGTGGAGGCGAGCCGGTTCGCGCCGTGGACGCCGGTCCGCGCGCACTCGCCGACAGCGTAGAGCCGGTCGAGGGTCGTCCGCCCGCGGTCGTCGACGGCGACGCCGCCGCAGAGGAAGTGTTCGGCGGGCGCGACGGGGATCCCCTCGTCGGGATCGACGCCGCGGTCGGCGCACTTCTCGGCGAGCCCGGGGAACGCGCCCGCGAAGTCGAGCGCTCCCACGTCGAGGCGAACCTCGCCCGTGGCGTCGCGCTCGGCGGCCACGGCCCGCGAGACCACGTCGCGCGGCGCGAGTTCGGCGTCGTCGTGGTACCCCGGCATGAACCGCTCGCCGTCGCCGTTGCGCAGTAGCGCGCCCTCACCGCGGACCGCCTCGCTGACCAGGAACCCCTCCTCGTTCGGGCCCGCGTCGTACGCCGTCGGGTGGAACTGGACGAACTCCATGTCGGTCACGTCGGCGCCCGCGAGCGCGGCCATCGCGACCCCGTCGCCGGTGGCGCCGCGCGGGTTCGTCGAGCGCGGGAACAGGTCGCCGACTCCGCCGGTCGCGAGCACGGTCGCGTTCGCGTACATCGGGACGCGACCGTCGTCCGACGCCACGACGGCCCCGTGGACCCGCCCCTCGCGCGTGATCAACTCCAGCGCGGCCGCGTCGCCGACGACCTCGACGCCGTCGCGTCCGTCGAGGTGGTTCAACAGCGGGACGTGGACGTGCTCGCCCGTCGCCGCGCCCACGTGGAGGATCCGGTCCTCGCTGTGGGCGGCCTCGCGGCCGTAGTCGAACGCGTCGGCGCCCGCCTCGCGGTCGAACTCGACGCCGAGCGTGTCGACGAGCACGTCCCGGACGGCGCCGTCGGCGTTCTCGACGAGCACGTCGACCGCGTCCGGGTCGGCCGTCCCGTCCGAGGCCGCCAGCACGTCGCGCTTGAACCGCTCCGGTCGGTCGCGGGCGACGGCGATCCCGCCCTGCGCCCACCACGACGCGGCGTCCGCGGGGCGCGTGGCCTTCGTCGCCACCGTCACTTCGCGCCCCTCGCGCGCTGCGGCGAGCGCGGCCGTCAGGCCGGCGATCCCCGAGCCGACGACCAGCACGTCGGCGGTCTCGTGGCCCGTCATCTCACACCTCCAGCATGCGGTCGAGCGCGACGCGCGCGAGCTCCTTCTCCTCGGGCGCGACCTCGACGACGTTGCGCTCGCGCCCGGCGGCCAGCTCTTCGAGCACCCACGCGAGGTAGTTCGGGTCGATCTGGCGCATCGCGTTACAGTCCATACACGCCTCGCCGCACAGCGGGACGACGTTCACCTCCGGGTGCCACCGCTGGAGGTGGCGGGTCAGGTGGACCTCGGTGCCGATCGCCCACGTCTCGCCGGGGTCGGCCTCGGCGACGGTCTCGCGGATCGTCGCGGTGGAGCCGACCACGTCCGCCGCCTCGACGACCTCCCGGCGGCACTCGGGGTGGACGACGACTCGCGCGTCCTCGTGGTCCGCCCGGACCTGCTCGACGTGTGACGGGCTGAACCGTTCGTGAACCTGACAGTAGCCGTCCCAGAGGATCACGTCGTTGTCGACGACCGCCGCCGCGTCGGCGGAGGCGGCGTCCCACGGGTCCCACTCGGCGATCTCCTCTTCGAGCCCGAGCCGGTGGGCGGTGTTCTCCCCCAGGTGCTTGTCGGGGAGGAACAGCACTTTGTCGCCCTCGTCGAGGGCGTACTCGAAGGCGCGGTGGGCGTTCGAGGAGGTACACACCAAGCCGCCGTGTTCGGCGCAGAACGCCTTGAGGTCGGCGTAGCTGTTCATGTAGGTGACCGGTACGACGTCCGCGTCGGTCGCGGCCGTCAGCTCCGCCCAGGCCGCGTCGACCTGGAGCGCCTCGGCCATCCCCGCCATCGGGCACGACGCCTCCATGCTCGGGAGGACGACCGTCTGGTCGTCGTCGGTGATGATGTCGGCGGACTCGGCCATGAACGTGACCCCGCCGAAGACGACGTACTCCGCGTCGGCCGCGGCGGCCTCCTTGCTCAGCTGGTAGGAGTCGCCGACGAAGTCCGCGTGCTCGACGATCTCGCGTCGCTGGTAGTTGTGGCCGAGGATTACCACGTCGTCGCCGAGCGCGTCCAGCGCCCCCTCGATCCGTCGCGTTCGCTCGGCCTCGTCGAAGTCGCGGTATTCAGGCGGAAGCTGTTCGAGATTATCGTACTTGAAGAGACTGAGTTCGGTATCGAACTCAGCGGTTTCCATTGCTGTCATAGTGTATTTTCGTCGCGTGCTTTCTCACAGACTCGTATAGTGAAAAGATTTTGTCTTCAATAACCTTGTTCGACTGATTACAAGCTCTTTGAGTTCGTTCAGGTGCGCTATTTTCAAACAGCTCGGGCGGTCTCGCCAGCGATCTCGGGAGCGCGGGCCGGTGACCACTCCCCGGGGGCCGCGAGCCCGACAGACCCCGAGTGCGGTAGGAGCTCCCCGCCGCGGGCGATCCGCCGAGCGAGCGCGCCTCATGATTCCCGGGATTCGCGGCCCTCGGGATTCGCCGCGCGAGTGCCGCCTCCCTTACGGTTATGACGTGTCATACCGTACCACTATACGGTATGGCGCAAACAGAGGTCAAAGAGGAACTGTACGTCGACCAGTACACGCTCGGCCTCGTCGGGCCCGACCAGGAGTGGGCCGGGACGGTCGCCGACGGCGGCCGGGTGACGACGTACACGCCGCCGGGCTGTTGGGGGCCGATGGTGACGCCGTCGTTCCGCGGCGGCCACGAGGTGACGCGCCCGATCCGCGTCGAGGGCGCCGAGGTCGGCGACGCGGTCGCGATCCACATCCGCGACGTGGAGGTGACGAGCATGGCGACCAGCACGGGCTCGATGGCGGAGCGGGACGAGGCGTTCGGCGACGACCCCTTCGTCGACCACCGCTGTCCCAAGTGCGGGACGACGTGGCCCGACTCCGTCGTCGAGGGCACCGGCGAGGACGCGATCCGCTGCGCGGAGTGCGGCGCCAACGCCTCCTCGTTCGGCTTCGAGTACGGGTACACCGTCGCGTTCGACCACGAGAACGCGGTCGGGATCACCCTCGACAAGGACGGGGCCCACGAGCTCGCGACCGACGCGGAGCGCGTGATGGACATTCCCGAGAACGCCCGCCAACACCCGATCCTGCTGTACGAGCCGGACGGGATGCCCGGAACGCTGGGTCGCCTCCGCCCGTTCATCGGGAACATCGGCACCACGCCGCCGGTCACCATGCCCGACTCGCACAACGCCGGCGACTTCGGGCAGAGCCTGATCGGCGCCGACCACGACTACGGCGTCGAGACAGAGGACGACCTCGACCTGCGCACCGACGGCCACATGGACGTGCCCGAGGTCCGCGCGGGCGCCACGCTGATCTGCCCCGTCGTCGTCGACGGCGGCGGGGTCTACGTCGGCGACCTCCACGCGAACCAGGGTGACGGCGAGCTCTCCCTCCATACCACCGACGTGAGCGGGACCGTCACGATGGACGTGGAGGTGATCGAGGACGTCGACCTCGACGGCCCCGTCCTCCTGCCGAACGAGGAGGACCTCCCCTTCATCAGCGCGCCCTACAGCGACGAGGAGATCGAGGCGGGCGACGACCTCGGAGACGAACACGGCGTCGACATCGACACCGACGCCGCCCCGATACAGGAGATCGGCTCGGGCGCGACCGCCAACGACGCCACGCAGAACGCCTTCGACCGCGCCGGGACGCTGCTCGGCATGAGCGAGGGCGAGGTCCGCGCCCGATGTACGTTCACTGGGGGCGTCCAGATCGGCCGGCTGCCGGGCGTCGTCCAGCTCGACATGCTCGTGCCCGCGGACGTGCTGGAGGAGTCCGGCCTCGGCGACGTGACGCGCGAACAGTACGGGCTGTAAGTCGGAGCGTCCGTCGCCGCGGTCGATCGCCTCGCTATTGCTGCCGGCGGACCGACGGCACGCACCGGCAGAGCCCCGGTCGCTCGCCGATAGGTGACTGCTGGCCGAGCGGTGACGACCACCGCAATATCCTCCGGCCTCGTGTCCCACGCCTCTCACCGCCGCGCCCGCCCGCGCCCGGCGGTCGTCCGCGACGGCCCCGCCGGGATCCGGCGCGTCGGCCCCTGTGCCTCCGCCCTCTCTCGCAGGCGCTCGACGCGCTCGTCGGTCGACGGGTGCGTCGATAGCCAGCGCTCGGCCGCCCCGTCGGTCCGCTTGTGCGTCGAGAACGGGGCGAACGACCACGTCGGATCGGTCGCGCGCTCGATCCGGCGGAGCGCCCGCGCGAGCGCCACCGGGTCGCCGGTCACCTCGGCCGCGCGGTCGTCGGCCGCGAACTCCCGCTTGCGCGACCGCGAGCGAGCGACGAGCGTCGCGAGGACGAACCCGGCGAACAGCGCGCCCGCGAGCGCCCGGTGGAGCCGCGCGAAGGGGCCGGACCGGTCGCCCGGTCGCCCGCGGATCCACGCCGACGCGGCGGCGAGCCCCGACAGCGCGAGCAGCGCCGGGAGGGCCACCACGGTGGCGATCCCGACCAGCGAGCGCCCGATCCCGTCGGCCATCGCGATCGCGAAGCCGTCGTTCCCCTCCAAGTGCGCCAGCTCGTGCGCGAAGATTGCCTCGATCTCGCGGGGGGCGAGCAGCCGGAACAGTGACCGGTCGATCACCAGCGCGCCGCCGTCCGCCCCACCCCCGACCGCGAACGCGTTCGGCGCGCGCGCGTCGGTGACGTACAGCTTCGGGCGCGCGACGTCCATCCGCGCCGCGAGCGAGTCGACCCGGCGGTGGAGGTCCGGCGCCCGCTCCCGGGGGACGCGGTCCCCCTCCAGGTTCGCGAGGATCTGCGCGGTACCGAGCCGGTAGCTGAGGTACGCCGACCCGAGCGCGGCGGCCGCCAGCAGCGCGAGGAGGACCGGGAGGTCGGGGCGGGCGGCCCAGACCGCGCGCAGCAGGTCGGCGACGAACAGCGCCGCGGTCAGGTAGACGGCGAGCAGGGCGACGCCGACGACCGCCGCGGCCGCGCGGAACGCGAGCCGAGACATGGCCGGAGCTACGCGACGGCGGGGCAAACGCGTTGCGGCCGGGGCGGTCGCCGGCGCCGCGTCGCGACGGCTCGCCGCCCGCGCTCTCGGCGTCCCGACCTCACCCATCCGCCACGCCGGAAGGAAAAGCGGTAATTCCCCGGCGGCGAAACCGGCTGTCATGGACGCACGCGTCCGCGAGCACGCCGAGATAATCGCCGACCACGCCACCGGCATCGAGTCGGGCGACGACGTGGTCATCCAGATGCCCAAGGAGGCCGAGGACCTCGCCGTCGCGCTCCACGAGGTCTGCGGCGACCGCGGGGCGAACCCGATCTACCTCAACTACTCGAAGCGCGCCCAGCGCGCCTTCAAGCGCTCCTCGGAGGAGTTCACCGAGCCGAGTCACCGCCGGGCGCTCTACGAGGAGGCCGACGTGTTCGTCATCGCGCGCGGCGGCGCGAACGCCACCGAGGACGCCGACATCGACCCCGAGACCAACGCCGCGTACAACCGCGCGATGGAGGACGTCAAGCGGACCCGCCTCTCGAAGACGTGGTGTCTCACGCAATACCCGACCGCGAGCCACGCCCAGCTCGCCGGGATGAGCACCGAGGCGTACGAGAACTTCGTGTGGGACGCCGTCTCGCTCGACTGGGACGAACAGCGCGAGTTCCAGTCGAACATGGTCGAGATCCTAGACGAGGCGGACGAGGTTCGGATCGTGTCCGGCGAGGAGACCGACCTCACGCTCGACGTGTCGGGGAACTCCACGCTCAACGACTACGGCGAGGCGAACCTCCCCGGCGGCGAGGTGTTCACCGCGCCGACGCGCGACGGCGTCGACGGCGAGGTCCACTTCGACCTGCCCCTCTACCGCTACGGCCGCGAGATCGACGGGGTCCGGCTCCGGTTCGAGGACGGCGAGGTCGTCTCCCACTCCGCCGAGCGCAACGAGGATCTCCTCTCCGGCATCCTCGACACCGACGAGGGCTCGCGTCGCCTCGGCGAGCTCGGCATCGGGATGAACCGCCAGATCGACCGGTTCACCTACAACATGCTGTTCGACGAGAAGATGGGCGACACGGTCCACATGGCGGTCGGGTCGGCTTACCCGGAGACGGTCGGCGAGGAGAACGCGGTCAACGAGTCCGCCGAACACGTCGACATGATCGTCGACATGAGCGAGGACTCGGTTATCGAGGTCGACGGCGAGGTCGTCCAGCGGAACGGGACGTTCGTCTTCGAGGACGGGTTCTGAGGCGGCCGGCGTATCGAGCGCCGTCGCCGCGCGCGCCGCTCACGCCGACTCGGCGGCTCGCTCCGCGCTCCGGCGACCGAACGCCGCGTACGCGACGAGGAGAACGCCGAACAGCCCGACGGTGCCGAGCGCGGCGGGGACCGGGTAGTCGGCGAGCGGCGCGATCTCCCCCTCAGGCGTCCCAAACACGTCGACGACGCCGGTGCCAACCGACAGCGCGAGCACGGCGAGCCACATCGTTCCGACGGCGTACCCGAGCGGGACCAGTCGGTCCGTGCGTGCCGCGTGCGCGACGACCGCGCCGCCGCCGAGGACCGGGAGCGCGACGAGCGGGCCGGTCGGGTCGGGGAGAAGAACGCTCCCGCCGAGCGCGATCGCCGTCCAGTAGACGACGACGGCGACGGCCCTGCGGAGCGGGTCGGGGACGGACATGGCGTGAGCGTTCGGGCGGGTGGCACAAAACGGTCCGGGGCGTCCCGCCGCCCGCGCGTTCCCGCGGACACCGCGGCGACATTTATATCGCGAGGACGCGGACGGACCGGTATGCCCGAGGAAGTCATCTTCGAGTCCGAGAGCCGGCGGAGCCGCGAGGAGATTGCCGCGTACCTGCGGACGGTCGCGGACTCGCTCGACGACGGGAGCGCGATCACGCTCAGACGCGGCGAGGAGTCGACGACGCTGGACCCGCCCGCGAGACCGACCTTCGAGGTGAAGGCGGAGCGCGAGGGGGCCGCGGAAGGGCCGGGCGAGCTGAGCGTCGAGTTCGAGCTGGAGTGGGACGAGAACGGCGGCGAGGAGAGCGCGGACGGTGAGCTAGAGATCGAGTAGTCGGACTGTTCCGGGGTCGGCGACGAGAAGGGCGCGTCTCGTTCGCCCCGGCAGTCCCCCGTTCGCCGTCGACCGCCCGCCGTTCGTATATCGACCGCGTCGCGCGTGTCGCGCTACGGGACTTCGCCGGGGACCTCGACGAACGCGTCGCGTGCGGGGAGGTGATCGAGCGTGTCGTCGACCTCGACGCGGACCGACTCCATCCGGTCGAGGAGCTCCTCGTACTCGTCGGAGTTCGTCGTGCCCGCGGCCTCCAGCGCCGCCTTCTTGGAGGCGAGCGCGAAGAACTCCTGGCTGCGCTCGTCGAACGCGGCGCGGTGGAGCAGCACCTCGACGAGCGTGACCAAGTCCTCCTTGGTCACCGGCTTCGTCTTGTAGTCGTCGAACGGCATCTCGACGATGTCGACGTCCGGCTCGACGGCGGTCAGCATCGCCACGCGGGCGTCGTACCCCTCGTCGCGGATCGCGTCTAACACCTCATGGCCCGACATGTCGGGCATCCGTCGGTCTAGGAGGACCACGTCGACCGCGTCGTCCATCGCGTCGAGCGCCTCCTCGCCGCCGGTCGCGATCCGAACGTCGTAGGACGGGTCGAGGTACACCCGATACAGTTCCGCGAGGTCCGGCTCGTCGTCGACCGCGAGGACGGTCGCGTCCGGATCGCCCGTCATTGGCGGGACCTCCCGGTCCGTCCCTCGCGGTTCGCGAGCGCCGGACCGGCGCGTCTACCCGCCGTTCGTGCGTCCATGAGCGGATGTTATCTCACCTCCGTCTAAAACGTTGACTCCTAATTATCGTATTTGATACCGCAGGAGGCTGAGGGCGTTCATCCCCGCTCCGGGGGCCCGGCGGTCGCGCTCGTCTCGCCGATCCAACGGTCTCTCCGTGACCCAAAGGCACATTTACGCCCGCATCCTATTCCGGATAACGAATGTCTCACAGCCCGTCACTCCCCGACCGCCCGCGGTTGGAGCTCGACCCCGAGATGAGCGACGCGGAGCGGCTGGAGGCGATCCGCCAGCACTACCGGCGGATCGTTCAGGTGAACGATGAACTGGAAGATCGGCTCGCCGACGCAGAAGGGCGCCGCGGCGAGCTGAAGGACGACGTCGAGCAGCTGAAACGCGAGAACGAGGTCCTGAAGACCTCCTCGCTGTACATCGCCTCCGTCGAAGAGATCACCGACGACGGCGTCGTGATCAAACAGCACGGCAACAACCAGGAGGTCCTCACGCAGGCCGCGACGCGGCTCGACGAGGACCTCCGTCCCGGCGACCGCGTCGCGATCAACGACTCGTTCGCGGTCCAGCAGGTGCTCGACGACGAGACCGACTCCCGGGCGCAGGCGATGGAGGTCACCGAGTCCCCGGAGGTCGAGTACGCCGACATCGGCGGCATCGACGACCAGATCCGGGAGGTTCGCGAGGCCGTCGAGGACCCCCTCGAGAACCCCGAGCAGTTCGAGACGGTGGGCGTCGAACCCCCGAGCGGCGTCCTGCTCCACGGCCCGCCGGGCACCGGGAAGACGATGCTCGCGAAGGCGGTCGCCAACGAGTCCGACGCGACGTTCATCAAGATGGCCGGCTCCGAGCTCGTCCGGAAGTTCATCGGCGAGGGCGCGCGGCTCGTCCGCGACCTCTTCGAGCTCGCCGCCGAGCGCGAGCCCGCCGTCATCTTCATCGACGAGATCGACGCGGTCGCCGCCAAGCGGACGGACTCGAAGACCTCGGGCGACGCCGAGGTCCAGCGCACGATGATGCAGCTGCTCTCCGAGATGGACGGCTTCGACGACCGCGGCGAGGTCCGGATCATGGCCGCGACCAACCGCTTCGACATGCTCGACGAGGCGATCCTGCGTCCCGGCCGTTTCGACCGCCTCATCGAGGTGCCCGAGCCCGGTCCGGAGGGCCGCGAGCGCATCCTCGAAATCCACACCGCGGACATGAACGTCGCCGACGGCGTCGATCTCGGCGTCGTCGCCCGCGACCTCGACGGGTACAGCGGCGCGGACATCGCCTCGCTGGCGACCGAGGCCGGGATGTTTGCCATTCGCGACGGCCGCACCGAGGTGACGCAGGCGGACTTCGAGCAGGCCCGCGATAAGCTTCAGGACGCGGATACAGAGGACGAGCAGGTCATCAACTACCAGTACTGAGGCGACTGCGACTACGTGATTGAAGTTCGGTTTTTGCGAGGTGCTGTTGTGCCCGTTTCTTCGGCTGAAATTCCAGCGGTTCGTTTATAAATAGTTGACTGTGGATCGGCGGCGACCACCGCCAAAGCCCCAGCCGTGAGGCGGGCGCAGGCGATGTAAGCACCGCAGCGAGTGAGCGGAGCGCAACGAGCGAGGGGCGCAACGAGCGTGCGCCCGCCTCACGGCTGCCCCTTTGAGTCCCGCCCGCACCGCGCAGCACCGCACCTCACGCCTCCCCAACCTCGTCGCTCGCTGCGCTCGCGACTCCCTCGCGCGTGCTGCTCGCGGCCTACCGGCCGCCCGCAGGCACGCGCCACCGCCTTTTTATGAGTGTGATGCTCTCCGCGCCGGCGGGCGGGTTCGTAACCCCTTACCGCGCTCGCCGCCGATTCGCCGGTAATGAACACCATCCACGTCGCCGGCGGCGTCGGCGTCGCCGACACGGCGATGGCCTCCTACGACGCCGCGCTCGCGGACGCGAACCTCCACAACTACAACCTCGTGGCGGTCTCCTCGGTCGTCCCCGCCGAGGCGACCGTCGAAGCGGTGTCGGAGGCGCCGGATCTGGGTCCCGCTGGAAACCGGCTCACGGTCGTCGAGGCGCGCCGGACGATCGGTCCCGGGGACGAGGTCGACTTCCGCGAGGGCGGTCGCGCGGGCGCCGAGGGCGCCGAGTCGAAGCGCGCGCCCCGCCGACATCCCGACGCGGTCGCGGGGCTGGGCTGGGCGACCGGCCCGGGACCGGGACTCTTCTACGAGGTGACGGGGGAAGATCCCGAGGGCGTCCGCGACCGGATCCACGCGGGGCTCGACGCCGGGGGCGACCTCCGCGACTGGGACCTCCCGGACCGCGAGACGCGCGTCGAGACGGTCGCCGCCGAGCCGGACCGGTACGCGACCGCGGTCGTGGTCGCGGCGTACGGCGAGTCCGAGCCCATCCTGTAGCCGGCGCGAGCGGTCCGGCGTCGGGTCGAAACCGCGGTCGCCGCCGCCGACGCCTTTTTGACTCGGCTCCGCATACTTGTCGTGTCTTCGAATGAACGGCAACAACCCGTACGCCGGGGCACCGGGTGTGACGGACGCGGGCTCGCCCGCGGCCGTCGACCTCTCTCCGGACCAGGAACGGCAGCTCCGGCGCGCGGTCGCCGGAATCGTATCGCGCACGGAATCGTATCTGCCCGACAGCTACGCCGTCGGCTCCGAGCTGTCCGTCGGCGCGAACGGTCCGCAGGCGACGGTCGCCGTCAACCCCCCGGCCGGCCACCCCGTCTCGGCCGGCTTCACCCCCGACCCGGAGGACTTGGACGCCGGCATCGCCGAGTCCGACACCGACGAGGTCGCCCGCGGCCTCGCCGCCAGCGCGGCGGTTCAGGTGATGGACGCGGTCGGCGACATCACGCCGACCGCGAAGTGAGCTCCGGCTAACACGCAGTCCGACCGTTCTTACCGGTCCGCGCCGTTCCGCGCTCCGTCGCTTTCTCCCGTGCCCTCCGAGTCGTCGCGCGGGTACACCCGCAGGTCGCCCTCGCCCGGCGGCCTCAACGCGCCCGTGACGCGGCCGTACATGCCGAAGATGTCGTCGTACCCCTCCTCGCTCGCGAGGATCGGGACCAGCCCCGGCTCCTCGACGCGGTGGGTGTACACGTCGTCCTCCGCGAACACGGCGCCCTCCGGGATCGCCTCGAAGTTCGCGAAGTGGACGCGCGGCTCGCCGCCGCCCTTCGGCACCTCCTCGTCGCCTTTCACCACGACCGTCTCCGAGAACGTCGGCGGCTCGTCCGCGATCGCGCCGTGAACGCGGAGGAACGCTCGACACGCCTCGTGGCCGAACTCGACGGCCGCCTCGCTCCCCTGTCGGCCCACCTCGATCGAGACGGTGTGCGGGATCGTGGAGTCGAGCGTCGTCGACCGCAGGCCGCTCGCGTCGACGACGTGGTCGACCGGGAGCCCGGTGACGGTGCGGCGGACGGACTCCGTGAGGTCGCTGAAGATGGCGAACGGCGGCGGGGCGCTGTGGGAGGTGTGGAGCGCGAGCACGGCGTCGAACTCCTCCAACTCGGCGGCGAGCCGCGGCGCCAGCGCCCGCTCGTACTCGTCGCTGTCGGCGTCGCCCGGGAAGGCCCGGTTCAGGTCCGCGTCCGTGTAGCGCGTCTCGGCCGCGATCGCCGGTTCGTTGGCGAGTATCAGCCGGACGAGTCCGTCGGACTCCACGCGGTCGTCGTTCGGGTCGAGGGGTGGGAGTTCCTCGGCGAGCCGCTCCACTATCCGGACGCCGGCGGGCTCGTCGCCGTGGATCCCGCCGACGATCGCGACGCGGGCCGACCCCGCCGACCCGCGGTCGATCGTTTGCATACCGTGGGTACGACGCGGTCGGCCAATAAATCGTCGCGATCCGCGCGCGGGGATCCTCAGCGGTCGAACCGCTCCGCGATCGCGGCGCGGTACCGGCGCGCCAGCCGCCGCGCGACGAACCGGTCGCGGGGGTCCACGCCGAGGAGTCGGAGCGCGGCCGCGTACGCCGCGAGCCCGATCACGCTCCCCGCGAGGACCGCCGGGAGACCGGTCAGCAGCGCCCGGACCGCGAACATCGCGGCGGCCGCGACGCCGCCGGCCGCGAGCGGGGTGAGGAACGTCCGGTCGAACGGCCACAGCCCCTCGAAGCGGCGGAGGAGGACGACCTGGATCCCGTTCTGGACCGCGATGGCGAGCGACGTGCCGAGCGCGGCGCCGACGAGCCCGTAGCGGACGACGAACGCGTACGTCAGGCCGACGTTGAGGACCGCGAGCAGCCAGTCGAGCGCCATCCGCGCGTACTGGCGGTCCGTCATCATCAGCAGCCAACCGGTCGCGCCGACCGCGCTCCCGACGAAGACGCCGCCGAGGTAGACGACGAGCGGGAGGTACCCGGCGACGTACGCCTCGCCGAACAGGCCGAGTATCTCCCGGCCGTACACCACGAGCGCGGCGAGTATCGGGACGACGGCTGTGACGATCTGCCGCGTGACGGAGCCGTACACCTCGTTGAGCGTCGCCGTCCGGTCGTCCGCGTACAGCTCCGAGGCGACCGGCGGGAGCAGTTGGGTGAAAGATAAGAGCGGGATCCACGCGACCGCGATCACCACGAGGACGACGTTGTACACGCCCGCCGCGGTCGCCGTCAGCAGCGCGCCGACGAGCAGCACGTCGACGCGGTTCTGGAACACCTTCCCGAGGCTGCTCATCGCGACGGGCGCGGCGTGGTCGTAGAAGCGGCGCGCCTCCGCGCGAGCACCGCGGAGCGTCGGGCGAACACCGGTGACGGACGCCAAGAGGGGGACGGCGGCCGCGGCCAGCAGTCCCGTCGCGGCGACGATGGCGCCGGCGACGCCGACGACCGAGTAGCCGAGCGTGAGCGCGCCGACGGCGCCGACCAGCCGGACGCCCGGGCGCAACAGCTTGTTGAACAGGACCTCGCCGCGGGCGGACCCCACCGCGCGGAAGAGCGCGGACGCGACCATCACGACCCCGAGCAGCCCGACGAGGCCGCCGAACGCGCGCATCGTTCCCGTGAACGCCGGCTCGGTGACGGTGCGGGCGTTTATCTCCGGCGCCGCGAGCCAGACGCCGACCGCGATCGCGACCCCGAACCCGATCGTCGTCGCGTACGCGAGACCGGCGACGGCGCCCTGCCGGCCCGCGTCGTCCGCGTACTCCGGGAGGTACCGCTGGATCGCGGGGACGCTGCCGAACGTCACGAGCCGGGAGCAGAGCTGAGCGATCCGCCACGCCAGCGCGTACACGCCGTAGGCGGTCGGGCCGAGCCCGCGGGTCAGCGCGAACTCGGCCGCCGCGATCAGCGCGCGCTGGCCGGCGACCCCGCCGGAGGTGAGCACGGCGCCGTGCGCGATCGTCTCTAACGCCTCGCGCTCGTCGTCGGGGATCTCGCCGCGCTCGCGCTCGTCGTCGGGGATCTCGCCGCGCTCGCGCTCGTCGTCGGGCTCGGTCGCCGCCGCCTCGCGTTCGCTCTCCACGGTCGTCTCTGCCGATCCGGTCGCGGTCGCGCAAAAAAAGGGACGCGTTTCGCGGCCGGCCCGACCGGACTCGCGGTCCCGCGGCCGCGACCTACCAGCGCTGGTGGACGTGTTCGCGCACGTGTTCGTCGTACACCGCCGCCGCGGCCTCGCGCTCGGCGTCGGAGAGCGCGGCGGCCACGCTCGCGGCCGCGTTCGCCCGGATGTGCTCGGGGGTCGTCGAGCCCGGGATCGCGGTCGAGACGGCGTCGTGGTCGAGGATCCAGCGCAGCGCGAACTCCGAGAGCGGCCGGTCGTCCGGCAGGCGCTCGTCGAGCGCGTCGGCCGCGTCGAGGCCCGCCTCGAAGGGGACGCCGGCGAACGTCTCGCCCACGTCGAAGGCGTCGCCGTCGCGGTTGTAGTTCCGGTGGTCGTCCTCGGGGAACTCGTCGTCGCGGGAGAGCGTGCCCGTCAGCAGCCCCGAGGCGAGGGGCACCCGGCAGATCACGCCCACGTCGCGCGCGGCGGCCTCGTCGAGGAACAGCTCCGCGGGCCGCTGCCGGAACGGGTTGAAGATGATCTGGACGCTCTCGACGCCGGGATACTCGATCGCCTTCAGCCCCTCCTCGACGCGCTCGACGCTGACGCCGTAGGCGTCGATCCGACCTTCGGATTCGAGCGTCGCGAGCGCGTCGAACGTCTCCGGCCGGTAGTACACGTCCGTCGGCGGGCAGTGGAGTTGGACCAAGTCAAGCGTCTCGACGCCGAGGTTCTCCCGCGAGCGGTCGACGAACCGGCGGAGGTTCGCCTCCGTGTACCCGTCGGGCTCGTGGGGGTCGAGTCGGCGACCGGCCTTGGTCGCGACGGTCACGTCGCCGGCCGCGATCTCGTCGGCGAGCGTCTCGCCGAGGATCCGCTCAGAGCGACCGTCGCCGTACACGTCGGCGGTGTCGAAGAAGTCGATCCCGGCGTCGCGCGCAGTCTCGACCGCCGCGACCGCCTCGTCCTCCGTGACCTCGCCCCAGTCGCTCCCGATCTCCCACGCGCCGTAGCCGACCTCGCTGACCTCGCCGACATCGCCGAGTTCGCGGTGGTTCATACTGTCCGCTACTGATCGCGGCGGGGGCAAGGGCGTTCCGGAGGCGGCGAGGCCGCGACGTTCCATTCCACCGCTCACTTTTACCTGGAGCGTGGACGACACGAGTGACATGGCGAAGCTCGGGCTGGTAGTGAACGCGGTCGGTCTCCTGCTCAGCGCGGTCGGCACCCTCCTGCTGTACGCGCACGTGACCGACGAGTACCACTCGCACATTCAGGACATCGGGTCGATCGCGGTCGGCTACCTCGGCGTGATCCTGTTCGGCATGTCGGTGTCGCTCACCGGGATCGCGCTGTTGCTGCGGCGGTCCGCCGACTGAGGCCGCCTCCCTCGTGCGGGAACGGGAGGTGCGCCCGTCCCTGGTCCCACTCGGCGTTCATCACCCGCCAGCGGGGGTTGTCCCGCCACAGCGACAGTTCGTCGCGTTCGGCGAGCCGATGCGCCGTGGACTTGTCGTGGCCGTTCGCCCGGTGGAGGATCTCTCTGAGCTCATGATACAGGATGAACCGGTCGTACCTCGACCACTTCTCGGAGATCCAGACCTCGTTCCTCGGGATGCCTAGGTCGTCGGCCGCTGGCGGGTAGATCAGCTCCCCGTCGAGTTCGACGCGGTAACAGGCGTTGTACTTCGCGATCCTCTCGTGGGAGACGTGTTCGACCGTCCAGCCGTGCTCCCGGATCGCCTCGCGTGGCGACGGCATAACCGGATTGCCCGCCGCGTCTGAGATGAAGATATCGGCGGTTTGCGGGCCCGTCTCACTCCTCGTTCATAACACCGCCGCCAGCGCGTCCATCGTCTCGTCGACGCGCTCGACTCGCGCGTTGTGACCCATGTGGCCGACGCGGAGTACGTCTCCGGCGTCTTCGCCCAGTCCGGTCGCGAGAATCACGTCGTGCTCCTCGCGCAGCCGCTCCTGAAGCGCCTCGGCCCGACCGGGGACCTCGAAGGCGGTCACCGTCGGCGAACTGCGCTCCGGGTCGGGAACCGGCTCCAGCCCCAGCTCCGCGCCGCGCTCGCGGCACCGGGCCGCGGCCGCCTCGTGTCGCTCTCGGACCGCGTCGAGGCCCTCGTCCAGCAGCAGCCCGAGCGCCGCGTCGAGCGCGACGACCTCGGTCGTCAGGTGCGTGTACGGGAACCCGTCGCTCACGTCGCGGAACGGGAGGAAGTTCGCGTACAGCGAGTGCGGGTCCCGCTCCTCCATCGCGGCCCACGCGTGCTCGCTCACCGCGGCGGTCGCGAGCCCGGGCGGCGCGCTGAAGCACTTCTGTGAGGCCCCGAGGCACACGTCGATCCGGTCCGTCGGGACCGAGACGCCGCCGAGCGACGAGACGGCGTCGACGACCGTGAGGACCTCCGCGTCTGCGGCCTCGATCCGGTCGAGCGCCGCCGTAACGTCGTTGAGCGCGCCGGTCGGCGTTTCGCAGTGGACCATCGTCGCGATGTCGAAGTCGGCCTCGTCCCCCGCCAGCGCCTCGTCGAGCGCGTCGACCGGGAGCGGCTCGTCGTGGTCGGCGGCGACCAGGGTCGGGGTCCCCCCGTACGACTCCACGAAGTCGGCGAACCCCTCGCCGTAGAGCCCGTTCGACAGACACAGCACCTCTGTGCCGGGCTCGACGAGCGACGCGACCGCCGCCTCCAGCCCGAGGATTCCCTCGCCGCCGAGGGCGACGACATCGCGGGCGTCCCCTCCGGATGCGTCGGTGTCGACGCCGTAGACCCTCGCGAGCCGGTCGGTGAGCCGGTCGTATATCTCCCGGAACCGCGGGTCTACGTCGGGGTGTATCAGCTCGCGGGACATCGCGTCGCGCACGGGCTCTGGGACCGCGGTCGGTCCCGGCGTCATGAGCATACGTCCCGGTTTGACCGCCCGTATATAAACCGTCCGCGCGAAGCGCGACGGTCGGCGCCGCAGTCGAGCGATCGAGACGGTCGGGCGACGGAAACGGCCGGGCGACATACTCATATATTTCTGTCGCCTGAGTACGATCACAATGATGCTCCCGACCCACGTGCTGGCGGGGATGCTGCTCGCGACCCCGCTGGCGCTCGTGGCGCCGGAGCTGGCGCCGATCGGGTTCGTCGCCGGCTTTCTCGGCGGCCTCACGCCGGATCTGGACATGTACGTCGGTCACCGGCGGACGCTCCACTACCCGGTGTACTACCCGGTGATCGCGGTGCCGGCGCTGCTCGCGGCGGCGCTGGCGCCGTCACCCGTCACCGTCGGCGCCGCGTTCTTCCTCCTCGGGGCGGCGTTCCACAGCGTCACCGACATGTACGGCGGCGGGCTGGAGCTCCGCCCGTGGGAGGGGAACTCCGACAAGGCGGTGTACGACCACCACCGGGATCGGTGGATCCCGCCGCGCCGCGGCGTCCGCTACGACGGCGCGGTGGAGGACCTCGCGCTCTCCGTCGCGATGTCGGTGCCGCTGTACCTCCTGCTCGACGGGCCGCTCCGACGGCTCGTCGTCGCCACGGTGATCGTCGCCGCCGTGTACGCGGTCCTTCGCCGGCGTCTCGCGGACGCCGCCGCAGTGTTCTTCCCGCTGCTGCCGGCGGTGTTGGACCCGTACGTCCCCGAGCGGTACCGGTGACTGCGGCGGGTTCGATCAACGTTATTAGGTTCCCCGCCCCGTTTCATCCGATATCAGCCCGCGCCGGCGACGGCCGTCCCGGCGCGTCCACCCCACCATGCAACAGTACCTCGATCTCGTCGACGACGCGCTCTCGACGGGCACGTACAAGCCGAACCGGACCGGCGTCGACACCATCGCGACGTTCAGCGGGCAGTACACCGTCGACCTCGCGGAGGGGTTCCCCCTCCTGACGACGAAGAAGATGGACGGCTACCGGCGGAACTCGCCCATCCACGAGGTGCTGTGGTACCTCTCCGGTGAGGAGCACATCCGGAACCTCCGCGAGGAGACGAAGATCTGGGACGCGTGGGCCGACGAGGAGGGGAAGCTCGACACCGCATACGGTCGGTTCTGGCGGCGGTACCCCGTCCCGGAGGCGGCGGCCGAACTCCCCGGCGAGACGTGGCCCGACGACGCGGACCGCTGGGTCACCGTGGAGGAGGACGACGACGGGACGCGGCGGCGCACGTTCGACCAGATTCAGTACGTCCTCGACACGCTCGAAGAGAACCCCCACTCCCGCCGGATGGTCGTGAACGCGTGGCACCCGGCGAACGCCGCCGTCTCGACGCTACCGCCCTGCCACTACACCTTCGTGGTGAACGTCCAAGACGGCCGGCTCAACCTCCACCTGACGCAGCGGTCGGGCGACATCGCGCTCGGCGTCCCGTTCAACATCGCGGCGTACGCGCGGCTGGCGAACGCGCTCGCGCAGCGGACCGGCTTCGAGGTCGGGGAGTGCGGCCACACGGTCGTCGACGCGCACGTCTACTGCGGCCGCGGCGAGCGCGGGAAGTGGTACGCGAACAATCTCCGCTACGTCCAGGAGCGGCTCGCGAACGTCGAGAGCAAGGAGGACTACCTCGACGTGAAAAGCTGGGTCGAGCGCACCGCCCCCGACGAGCCGAACGGGCAGGAGGGGTACGACCACGTGCCCGGCCTGCTCGAACAGCTGTCGCGGACGCCCCGCGACCGCCCGCGGATCGAGATCGCGGACAAGCCGCTGGACGAGCTGACCTACGAGGACGTCGAGGTCGTCGACTACGACTCCGCGGACGGCATCTCGTTCGCGGTCGCGGAGTGATGGCGGGCATGGATTCGAACCCGGACCTCGTCCTCGTCGCCGCCGTCGCCGAGAACCGCGTGATCGGCGACGGCGACGCGATGCCGTGGCACTACCCAGCGGACCTGGCACGGTTCAAGCGCCTCACGACCGGCCACCCGGTGATCGTCGGTCGGAAGACGTACGAACGCATCGCCGAGCGCGTCGGCGGCCCGCTCCCCGAGCGGACGAGCGTCGTGTTGACGACCCGCCCCGTCGACGACGGCGACTTCCCCGACGGCGCGGTCGTCGCGCACGACGTCGAGTCGGCGCTCGCGCGGGCGAGAGCGGACGCCGCCGACCGCGGCGTCGACGACGTGTACGTCATCGGCGGCGCGACGGTGTACGAGGCGTACCTCGACCGCGCCGACCGGATGGAGATCACCGAGATCCCCGAGCGCCCCGACGGCGACACGCGGTTTCCGGACTGGGACCGGGAGACGTGGGTCGAGCGCGCCCACGAGACCGACGACGACCTCGCGTTCGTCACCTACGAGCGGCGCGACGCGGAGTGATCGGCGCGACGCGAAGTGAGCGAGCCGGGGGTAACGCCTCGCTCACTCGATGAACCGCGACTCCACGTCGCCGGTGGGCATCATACACCGGTCCTTCTTCCCGAACCCCCGGTATCGGTTGTCGGCGACGAAGTCGTAGACTCGGTCGCGGACCGACTTCGGGACGTAGCGGAACGGCGAGAGCAGCCGGTAGCGGCCGCCGAGCCCCGACGCGATCTCGATGATCGCCGACGACTTCACGTAGCTCTCGCCGTCCTCGATCAGGACGACCGAGTCGAGGTCGTCGCTCGCAAGGTCGTGTTCGGCCAGCAGCGCCTGTCCCACGTCGGACTGGAGCGAGGCGAAGCGGTACTTCTCCTCCGCGTCGCGGGGGACGACGAACTGTACGAACCCGCTACAGAGGTTACAGACGCCGTCGAAGAGGATGACGGCCTCATCGTCGGGGATATCCCCGTCCATCACTCGCGAACCTACGTCGCCGCCGCAGTTCAGGATTGCGGTGGACCCGGAGCCGGGGTTGCGGTGGCGGCGGAGCGGAAGATTGCGGCGAGCGCAGAAGGGGGATACCGGTTGCCGGGTACCCCGGCGGGCGCCGAGGCGGACGCGGTCCGTCCCGCGCACGGAAAACTTATACAGGTCCCTCGGCCTCTCCAACAAGTTGGAGTCCGACATCATGGCTCGAAGTTCCTCCGTCGCGACCGCCCGATCGCGGTTCCGGACCGTCGTGCGACGGCTTTCGGCGGCGCTCGCCGCGCGGTGTTCGGTGGACCTGCGCGCGCTCGCCGCCTTCCGGATCGGCCTCGGTGCGCTGGTGATCGCCGACCTGATCCGGCGGTCGCGCTCGCTGTCCGCCTTCTACACGGACGACGGCGTGCTCCCGCGGAGCGCGCTGTTCGCCGACTACGGGGAGGTGTACTCCGTCCACGCGCTCGTCGGTGAGCCGTGGGCCGTGGCCCTGCTGTTCGCGCTCGCGGGCGCGTTCGCCCTCGCGCTGCTCGCCGGCTATCGGACGCGGCTCGCGGCGCTCGCCTCGTGGCTGCTGCTGCTCTCGCTCCACGCCCGGAACCCGATGGTGTTGAACTCGGGCGACAGCCTGCTCCGCATGCTGCTCTTCTGGAGCGTCTTCCTCCCGCTCGGCGCCCGCTGGTCGGTCGACGCCCTCAGGCGGGCAGGCGCGGGGACCGACGCGGACGCCGCCGCTGGCGCGGGCGGCTCCGAGAGAGATCCCGGGGCGGACGACGGCGATGAGTCCGCGACAGCCGGGCCGTCCGGGTCCGCCGTGGCGACCGTCGCCACGATGGCGGTCCTGATACAGGTGCTGTTGATGTACGTGACGAACGGCATCCACAAGCGCGGGAGCGACCTCTGGATGGACGGCGAGGCGGTCGCGTACATCATGCAGGCGGACCACTTCACCTACCTGCTGGGGAACCACCTCGCCGAGTTCACCGGCCTGCTCCGCGGTCTCACGGTCCTGTGGATCGCGCTCCTGTTCGCCTCCCCGCTGCTGATCCTGCTCACGGGGATCCCGCGCGCCGCGATCGCCTCGCTGTTCGTCGGGATGCACCTCGGCATGGCGGTCACGATGCCGATCGGCCTCTTCCCCATCGTCGTCGTCGTCGGCTTCGTGCCGTTCTTCCAGACCCCGGTCTGGGACGCCGCGGAGCGCGCCGTGGATCGGTTCGGCCTGCCGGCGGCCCTCGAACGGTGGCGCGCGCGCCTCGAGTCCGTCGGAGACGCGCTCGCCTCGCTCGACGCGTCGATACCCCGACCGACGCCGAGCGGCGCCCTCGCCGGCCTCCGCGCGCGAGTCGGACGCGGACGACCGCTCCTCTCGACGGTCGTGCCGTACGTCTTCCTCGTGCTGATCGTCCTCTCGAGCGCCCAGGCGGTCGGCTACGCCGAGACGCCAGACCCGGCCGAAAACGCCCTCGAAACCGTCGAGATGGACCAACACTGGCGGATGTTCGCACCGGATCCCACCCGCACGACCCGGTGGTTCGTGACGGTCGGCACCCTCGCCGACGGGACCGAGCGAGACGTGTTGCGCGACTCGCCCGTGGAGTTCGACCGGCCGCCGCGCGCGGAGGCCACCTACCGGAGCGCGCGCTGGCGGAAGTACCTCGGCAACGTCGCGTCGACGGACAACGAGAACCACCGGTCGTACCTCGCGAACTACCTCTGTGAAGACTGGAACCGGACCCGCGAGACGGCCGTGGAAAACGTCACGATCCACCAGCAGTACGAGCGGACCGACCCCTACAACGGGAGCGTGGTGGCCGCGAACGGGTTCGAGCTGATCGAGTACGACTGCTCGGGCGAGTTCATCCAAGACGAGTGACCGGCCCCGACCGCCGACCGCAACCCCCTTCCCTCGCCCGGCCGCCGTGACGGGTATGCAACCGACGGGACACCTGCGGGGCGACGCGGTCCGCGTGGGCGGGGACGCCCGCCAGCGCTTCTACGACGCCCGGGGGTACGGGCGGCCGCTCGACGGCAACGAGATCGCGCTCTCGCGGGTCGAGGCCGCCCACCTCCTGTTCCGCGGCGACCTCTCCGGGATCGAACTCGGGGGCGACGCGGCGGGCGTGTCGGGCGGCGACCCCGTCGGCTTCGAGCGCTTCTTCGTCGCGAGCGCGGCCGCCGCCGACCGCTTCGCGGTGCGGTTCCTCGTCTACTCCGACCTCCGCGACCGCGGCTTCTACCTCTCGCCCGCCCGCGAGCCGTGGCCCGGGGGGAGCGACGCGCCGGGAGACGCGGTCGACTTCGTCGCCTACGAGCGCGGCGAGACGCCCGACACGGGCAAGGTCAAGTACCCCATTCGGGTCGTCGGCGAGCGGGAGTCCGTCGCGGCCGCGGGGCTCGCGGGCCGCACCCTCGCGGTCGTCGACGAGGAGTCCGACATCACCTACTTCGCGGCCGAGGGCGGCGCAGTCGACGGCGCGACCGACTACGAGCCCCCCGCCGACCTGAGCGGCGTCCTCCTCGCCGACCGCGTCGTCGTCTGGGACGCCCCCGAGGGGTTGTACGAGCGCGGCTTCTACGGCCGCCCGCTCACCGGACGGGCCGCAGACGTCGAGGGCGCGCTCCAGCTCTCCCTCGTCGAGGCCGCGTCGCTGGTCGCGGACGGCCGGCTGGCGCTGTCCACGTCGGTCGGAGACGAGGGGGGTGTTGCCGGCGACGACGCCGCCCGGATCGTTGCCCGCGGCCGCGAGGTGGAGGGGGACCGCTTCGACCGCCGGCTCGCGGTGTACGAGCGCCTCCGCGGTGCCGACGCGGTGCCGAAGACCGGCTTCAAGTTCGGCGCCGACTTCCGGACGTACCTCGACGTGGAGACGGTCGAGGACCTGCCCCACTCCGAACACCTGGTGCGCGTCGTCGAGGCCGACCACCGGTTCTCGCCGCGCGAGCTCTCGCTCGACGTGCGGCTCGCCGGCGGCGTCCGCAAGGAGATGGTGTTCGCGGTGACGTCGGTCGGCGGCGGCGGACGCGGCGCGCGCGCGGCGGACTGGGTCCGCGCCGCCGACGTGGAGTGGGTCTCGGTCGACCGACTGACGCCGTAGCCGACCGGCACCGGAGTTGAGGGATACCGCAGCCGACCGTCTCGCGGCCGACCGATCACCGCCCCGTGGCCGACCGGTCACCGCTCCGCGGGCCGTTCACGACACCGTCACAGTGTCGTCGAACAGCGCGGCGAACAGCTTGTTTTCGGCCGCGCGGAGGTGCTGCGTGAACGTCGTCTGCGAGATATCCATCATCGACGCCACCTCCTCTCCGGTGTGCTCGCGGGGCCACTCGAAGAACCCGGCGAAGTGCGCGGTGCGCGCCGCTTCGCGCTGCCGGTCGGTCAGCTCGGACCGGTCGCGCAGAACACGCTCACCGACCTCTTCGAGGACGTGTCGTGGGGGCAGCTCGACTACCTCGTGGTGGACCTGCCGCCGGGGACGGGCGACGTCCAGTTGACGGTGCTTCAGAACCTCCCCGTGACGGGGACGGTCGTCGTCACGACGCCGCAGTCCGTCGCCGTGGGCGACACCCGTCGAGGCGTTCAGATGTTCGGGGAGTACCGGACGAACGTGTTGGGCGTCGTCGAGAACATGAGCGGGTTCGTCTGCCCGAGCTGCGGGGACAGACACGAGATATTCGGCGAGGGCGGGGGGGCGGACGCTCGCCGAGTCGGTCGACGTCCCGTACCTCAAATCGCTGCCGCTGGACCCGGCCGTCCGCACGGGAGGCGACGACGGTGAGCCGATCGTCTCCGACGGCGACGGCGAGGCCGCGGCGGCGTTCCGGGACCTGGCGGCCGCGGTCGCGAACAAGGTCGGCGTCCTCCGGCGTCACCACCGACAGCGGGAGAGCGAGGAGGCGGTCTGAGCGGCGCGCGCCGCCGTTCACGCCTCGATATCGAAGGGGATCACGTAGGTCCTGTTGTTCGACCCGAGCGAGAAGACGTACTCGCCCGGCCGGTCGAGCACCGCGTCGCGCCGGTCGGACGCGTCCGACGCGGTCGGGTCGTAGCGGAGCGCCCACGTCCGCGTCTCGTCGGGGGCCAGTTCGATCACGGTCAGGTTGTACGTTCCCGCCGGCGCGTTCGCCGCCGCCCGCCACTCGGGCGCCCCCGAGTCGGCGGCGTTCCGGAAGACGACCCACCGGTCCGGATTGATCGGGACCGGCTCGTCGCCCACGTTCGTGGCGACGACGCGGACGGTCTCCCCGTCCCGATCGAGGGACAGCGAGAGCCCGCCCGTCCGCTGGTCGGGACACACCGGATCGTCGACCCGTTCGCCGTCCGGTCCTATCGCGGGGCAGCCCGGAGCGCCGCCCGACAGGCAGCCGGCGAGGACGACGAGACACGCGACCGCGACGAGGGCGAGTCGAGACATTACCGTCACGACGGTGCGCCGTTTCAAAAGGGGTCTCGGAGGCTACGACGATCGCTTGAGCTACCGACCGGCCGCGGGCGCCGCGGAGAGAGCAGGAAGCTTTTTCCGGCGGTGACGCGCGTCGACACCCATGGTCGACCCCTCCACGTTCCCCGCCAAGTCGAGCGCGTACGACATCTCAACGGTGGACCTCAGCGACGACCGATACGAGGTCACGCAGTCGCTGGTCCGCAACAAGTACGCCGTCACCGACAGCGCCGGCGATGTCGTCCTGCGCGGGAAACAGAAGATGTTCAAGCTGAAAGAGGAGTTCCCGTTCGTCACGGCCGACGGCGAGGACGCCTTCTCGGTGAAGGCCGGCGGCATCATGGACGTCGCGGGCAACTACGCGATCACCGACGCGGGCACCGGCGAGGAGGTCGTCGTCTTGGACGAGGACCTCTCGCTTCTCGTCGAGAACTGGACGATTCGCGACCCCGACACCGGCGAGGCGCTGGCGACGATCCGGTCGAAAAACAAGGTGCTGTCCGCGCTCCGGCACCTCGTCGGCCCCGCGAACCTGATCCCGAACAAGTACGAGATATTCGACGCCGACGGCGGCCACGTCGGCGACATCGCGGGGCAGTTCTCGATGCGCGACGCCTACACGGTCACCATCGACGACGCGAGCGGCGTGCCGAAGGAGGCGGTGATCGCCGCCGCGTGTATCCTCGACGCCCTAGAGAACAAGTAGCGGCCGCGACCGAGGGGACGGCGCCGGCTACTCCCCGCCCAGCTTCGACTCGCCGACCGCGTCGTGACCGTCGATGACCTCGGTGCCGCCCATGTACGGGCGGAGCGCCTCCGGGACGGTGACGGTGCCGTCGTCGTTCTGGTAGTACTCTAGGATCGCGACGACAATCCGCGGGACCGCGAGCCCCGAGCCGTTCAGGGTGTGGAGGTACTCCGCGGACTCGTGATGCTCCTCGCGGTACTGGATCCCGGCGCGGCGCGCCTGGAAATCCTCGAAGTTGGAGACCGAGGAGACCTCCAGCCAGCGGCCCCCCTGCTCCGGGCCCTCGTCCATGTCGTCCGCGGGTGCCCACACCTCAACGTCGTACTTTTTCGCCTGCGTGAACCCGAGGTCACCGGTACACATCTCCAAGATACGGTACGGCAGTTCGAGGCGGCGGAGTACCTCCTCGGCCTCGTCGACGAGCCCCTCGAAGCGCTCGTCGCTCTCCTCGGGCCGGACGAAGTTCACCATCTCCACCTTGTTGAACTGGTGGACGCGGACGATACCGCGCGTCTCGGTGCCGTGTTCGCCCGCCTCCTGTCGGAAGTTGGGCGTGTACGCCTGGTACTTCAGCGGGAGGTCCTCGCCGAGGAGGATCTCGTCGCGGTGGAGGTTCGTGACCGGCACCTCCGCGGTCGGGAGCAGCCAGAGGTCGTCGTCGTCGTAGTCGTCCTCGTTCGACCCTTCGACGCGGTAGGCGTCCTCGGTGAACTTCGGGAGTTGCCCGGTGCCGCGCATCGACTCGGAGTTGACGGGGATCGGCGGGAACACGTCCTCGTACCCCTGCTCGCGGTGGACGTCGAGCATGAACTGGATCAGGGCGTGTTCGAGGCGCGCGCCGTCGCCCTTCGCGACGTAGAACCCGCCGCCGGCGACCTTCGCGCCGCGCTCGAAGTCGAGGATCTCGAGGTCCTCACCGAGGTCGTAGTGCGGCTCCACGTCGGCGGGGACCTCGCGGCGGTCGTCGAACCCCTCGCGGCGCACCTCGACGTTCTCCGACTCGTCCGCGCCGACCGGCACGGAGTCTTGGGGGATCTGGGGCAGTTCGAGCAGCGACGCCTCCAGTTCGCGCTCCAGTTCGTTGGCGCGCGCCTCGACCTCCTGGAGCTCCGACTTGAGCTCCTGCGAGCGCTCGATCGCCTCCTGGGCCGCCTCCTCCTCGCCGGCGGCTTTCAGCTCGCCGATCGTCGAGGAGACCTCGTTGCGCTCGTGGCGCAGGTCGTCGCCGCGCTGTTTCAGCTTCCGCCACTCCTCGTCGACGTCGAGTATCCGGTCGAGGTCGATGTCGACGCCCTTGTTGTCGAGCGCCTCGCGGACGACCTCGGGGTTCTCCCGGACGAACTGTCGAGACAGCATTTGTCGGGAGTTCCGCGGGGCGACCCAAAACCGTATCGGAGCGTCGTCACCGCGTGACAAGGATTCGGGCCGGGGCGCGGAACCGCGGGCCTCAGGGGATGAACGAGAACGTACCGAACGCCATCAGGAGGGCGAGCGCGGCGACGACGACGCCCATCACGCGCATCATCAGGATCCGCGTGTCGCTCGGTTCGATCCGCCCCGTCGATCCGTCTGGCGAGCGGGTCTGCCAGCTCGTCATCTTTCGCGGGAACGCCGCCATCGCCAGCGCGCCGGCGCTAACGAGGAGGGGGACGGCAACGAAGAACAGCCGGAATGGTGCGGGGAGCATGCGCGGTGGAGTCTTGACGCGAGGCAACAAAGGGTTATGGAATCGGGAGGTCCCGCGGAGTCGGGGCGCCCGGTTCGCGCGTCGCCGTCAGTACCCGCCCGGTAACGCCATCCCGACGGCGAGCGCGGCGAGCGGCACGGCGGCGACGACCGCGTACCAGAGGCCGGCGGCGCCGAGGAGGAGCCACGTCCCGACGCCGTATCCCGTCGGGTCCCAGTCGACCCCGAACCGCGGCAGCCCGGCGACCGCGGCCGCCGGGGCGACGAGGCCGACGAGGACGCCGCCGAGAAGCGCCGTTGAGAGGAACCCCGAACTCCACGCGGGCCCCGCCTCGCCGGCGCGCGCCACCGTGAGGCCGACCCCGACGAGGTACGGGACGGAGAGCCCGACCGCGACCGCAAGGTACGAGGGGAGGACCCGCCCCGCCGGGGGAAGCGCCTCGAACAGCGCCCGGAGGCGCGACGCCGCGAGGAACGGCACGCACAGTCCCGCGGCGACGAGCCCGGGGAAGCCCAGCAGCGCGAGCGTCCACAGCCAGCCGACGACCGAATCGACGACCGCGGGAGCGAGGGAGAGCGGAACCGACGGAGCGGGGACGGGCGAGACCATGCGCGAGACGAGCCGCCGCGGGCGGCAAACCTCTTGTGGTGACCTGCGAGGCGTCGCCGTCGCGGTCGGCCGGCGGCCGCCCGGAACCACCAGCGTTTATCCCGCTCGCCGCGACCGGCCGACAACGATGCTCATCACGGGCGCGACGCTGGCCGACGGCCGGGTGCGAGACGTGCGTATCGGCGACGACGGACGGATCGACGTGGTCGCCGAGGGGCTCGGCGCCGACGGCGGCGAGCGCGTCCTCGAAGCCCGCGGGAGGCACCTCCTGCCGGGCGCTGTCGATGTCCACGTCCACTTCCGGGAGCCCGGCGGGGGGCACAAGGAGACGTGGACCTCCGGGTCCGAGAGCGCGGCCGCCGGCGGGGTCACGACCGTCGTCGACCAGCCGAACACCTCGCCCCCGACGGTCGACGGCGCGGCGTTCGACGAGAAGGCCGCGCTCGCGGCCGACTCGCTCGTCGACTACGGGATCAACGGCGGCGTGACCCCCGACTGGGACCCCGAGGAGCTGTTCGATCGGCGCCTCTTCGCGCTCGGCGAGGTGTTCCTCGCGGACTCGACCGGCGACATGGGGATCGACGCCGACCTGTTCGCCGACGCGCTCGACGAGGCGAGCGCCCGCGACGTGCCGGTCACGGTCCACGCCGAGGACGCGACGCTGTTCGACGACGGCGCGCTCAACGGCGACCTCGGCGGGGTCGGCACGGCCGCGACCGCCAACGCGTGGTCCGCCTATCGGACGGCCGACGCCGAGGTCGCCGCGGTCGAGCGCGCGCTCGCGACGGCCGCGGAGCGCGACGCCCAGCTCCACGTCGCGCACACCTCGACGCCGGAGGCGGTCGACGCGGTGACGGAGGCCCGCGAGGGCGGGTCGGGAGCCGACGAGGACGGGGGCGACGCCGACACCGCACTGGTCACCTGCGAGGTGACGCCGCACCACCTCTACCTCTCCCGCGAGCGGGCGCGGTCGCTCGGCACGTTCGGGCGGATGAACCCGCCCCTCCGGTCGGAGGAGCGCCGCGAGGCACTGTTCGCCCGGCTCGCCGCGGGCGACGTCGACGTGGTCGCGACCGACCACGCGCCTCACACGGTCGAGGAGAAGCGGCGGGGACTCGTCGACGCGCCGAGCGGCGTGCCGGGCGTGGAGACGCTGTACCCCCTGCTCCTGGAGTCGGCGCGGACGGGCGAACTGTCGCTCGAACGCGTCCGGAACGTGGTCGCCGCGAACCCGGCCGAGATATTCGGCCTCGACCGGAAGGGGCGGGTCGCGGCGGGGCGCGACGCCGACCTCGTCCTCGTCGACATCGCCGACCCCCGCGAGATCGAGGCCGCCGCGCTCCACAGCGCCCCCGCGTGGACCCCATTCGAGGGGCTCCGCGGGGTCTTCCCCGAGGTGACGCTCGTCCGCGGCGAGGTCGTCTACGAACGCGACCCGGCGACGGGGGCGGCGTCGTTCGGCGAGCCCGTCGGGCGGAACGTCAGGGAGTCGTAATCGCGGGGAACCGAAGGGAATCGCGGAGCGCTGTGCGGAAACCGCGCGTCCGGGCGATCGACGGCCGAGACGCCGAAATCGGCCGCGACGACGGATCGGGGGCGGCGGAACGCATATGCCGTTGCTCGCCTTAGCCGGTGTATATCGATGACCACGGGGAGCATTCGCACGGTCGCCTCGGGGCGGGAGCCCGACCCGGACGAGGTCGGCCGGACATGACCGACCCCGGAGAGTCGGGGCCGGTCGGGACGGGTCCCGCGGGGTCGGCCGACGCGGAATCGAGCGACGCCGAGGCCGCGGGAGCGACGACCGGGGCCGGCGCGGGGAGCGGACCGGAGACCCCCGCGGACGTCGCCACGCTCGCGGACCGCATCGTCGAGGAGGTCGAGGACGTGATCGTCGGCAAGCGAGACGCGGTCGAACACGTCCTCGTCACCGTGCTGGCGCGCGGCCACCTGCTCGTGGAGGACGTGCCGGGCGTCGGGAAGACGACGCTCGCGAAGTCGGTCGCGCGCTCGATCGACGGCTCGTTCAAGCGCGTCCAGTTCACCCCCGACCTCCTTCCCTCCGACGTCACCGGCGTCAACGTGTTCAACCGCCGCACCGACGAGTTCGACTTCCAGCCCGGTCCGGTGTTCGCGAACGTCGTGCTGGGCGACGAGATCAACCGCGCCCCGCCGAAGACGCAGTCGGCGCTCTTGGAGGCGATGGAGGAGAACCAGGTGACGACCGACGGGACCACCCGCGAGCTGCCGGACCCGTTCTGCGTGATCGCGACCCAGAACGACGTGGAGCCGGGACAGACGTACGAGCTTCCGGTCGCGGAGGTCGACCGGTTCACGAAGAAGATCCGGCTCGGCTACCCGGACACCGAGGAGGAGGCCGCGATCCTCGGGCGGCTCACCGGCGACCACCCGGTCGACTCGGTCGAGCCGGTCGCGACGATCGCGGACGTGCGGGCGGCCCGCCGGGTCGTCGGCGAGGTCGAGGCCTCGGAGGCGGTCCGGGAGTACGTGGCCCGGCTCGCGGTGTTCACCCGGCGGAACGCGAAGCTCGGGGCGAGCCCGCGCGGGAGCCTCGCGCTGATCCGCGCGTCGCAGGCCCGCGCCGCGCTCGACGGCCGCGGGTACGTGATCCCGGACGACGTTCAGACCGAGGCGCCGACGGTGCTCTCGCATCGGGTCCGGACCGAGTCGGGCGGGACCGACGGCGCGGACGTCGTCAGCGACGCGCTCGACCGGATTCGCGTGGAGTGACCCGCCCATGACGCCCCCCTCGCGCCGATGACGCCAGCGCTCACCCGACGAGGGCGCGTCGCCGGCGTCGTCGGCCTCGTCGCAGCCGCCAGCGCGTTCGCAGCAGGCGGCCGCGCCTTAGACGCGATCGTGATCCCGGTCGCCATCGCGCTCGCGGCCGGCTACGTCCAAGTGTTGCGGGTCGACGTGCCCGCGGTCCGCCACGTGGCGCCCGCCGACGGATTCGTCGGGGAGACGCGGGAGGTCCGCCTGGAGTTCGGACCCGACGCGGTCGGGGGCGGCGACGCCTCCCCGTCGTTCCTCGCCGACGTGTCTGTCCGGGTAGACGAGGGGCTCGACGGGCCGACGGCGCCGATCCGAGCGTCCGTCGGCACTGAGCCGGTGTCGTACCGCGTGACGTACCGCGAGCGCGGCGAGCGGACCCTCGGACCGATCGACCTCACCGTGACCGACGTGTTCGGCCTCTTCGAGCGCGAACTGGTCGTCGACGAGACCGACGCCGTGACGGTGTACCCGCCCCGCGACCCGATGCCGACGCGGTTCCGGCGGGCGCTGTACGCGGCCGACGCGGTCGACGTGAGCCGGCAACGGGAGGAGTTCGACCGGCTCCGCGAGTACACCCGTGGCGACGCGGTCCGCGACGTCCACTGGGCGACGACCGCCAAGCGAGACGAGATCGTCGTCAAGGAGTTCGCGGCCGAGACCGCGCGGAACCGGGTGACGATCGCGGGCGGGACAGACATCGGCAGCGGGAAGGAACGACCGGTGTTCGCCGGTATCGACCACGGCGACACCGACCGGGCCGCGAGCGCGGTCGCGGCCGACGAGCTCGCCCGGGCGGCGGTGAGTCTCGCGCTGGCGCTGCTCGACGACGGGGTCCCGGTCGACGTGCGGCTCCCCGGCGGTCGCGTCTCGGCGGCACCGGGCGGCCGCGGTCGACGAGAGGTGCTGGAGCTGGCGGCGGTGACCGGCCCGGGAGCTGTGGCCGACGACGAGGCCGACGTGACGGTCGTCGCCGGGGCGGACGGCGCCCGGTTCCGCACGGGCGACCGGGCGGTCTCCTTCGCGGACCTGCGCCGCGAGGCCGAGGAGGAGGGCACGCCGACCGGAGCCCACGGCCCGCGCCGAGCCGAGAGCGCGGCGGACCCCGGGGAGGTGGCGTCGCCGTGAGCCGCGGTTCGTCGCTCCGGGAACCCCGTTCACCGGGCGAGCCGACCGACGGCGACGGGCGGCTCGCCGACCCGGCGGTCGTCGGCGTCGCGGTCGTCACCGCGGCGTACCTCGCCGTGTTCTTCCAAATAACGAACGTCGTCGGCGGGACGGGACGGACCGCCGGCGTCGTCGCGCTCGCCGGCCTCGGCGGCGTCGCGCTGGCGCGGGCCGTCGGCGAGCGGACCGCGCTGTGGCTGGCCGGCCTCCTCCTCGCCGCGGGGCTCGCCGCCTACGTCCTCGCGATCCCCGAGAGCCGGCGAGCGCTGTTCACGGCGCGGAGCGTCACCTTGGACCTCCTCGCGCTGTCGACCGGGCTCTCCGTGTTGCGGCTGGCGCTCGCGGACGTCTGGGTGCTCGCGGTGGCGCCGGTGCCGACGTTCCTCGTCGGCTACTTCGCCGGGCGCGGGCGACACGTCGCGGCCGCGTCGGTCGCGGGAGGGACGCTCGGCTTCCTCGTGTTGACCGGCGACGCCGAGACGGGAGCCGCGGTCGCCGGGGTCGTCGGCCTGGCGCTCGCCGTCGGCCTCGCGACGCTCTCGACGCCGAGCCGGCGCCGCGGCCACGCGGGGACGTTCGCCGTGGTGGTCGCCGCGATGGTCGTCGCGAGCGCGACCGTCACCGTGATCCCGGCGGGGGCGGCGGCCCCGCTGGGGCTCGACCGCGGGACAACGACGTTAGAGTCGAGCCTGAGCGGCGACGACGAGCTGGACGTCGTCGGATCGACGCGGCTCTCGCCGGAGGTGCGGTACACGATCGAGAGCCCGGTCGAGCGGAACTGGCACACCGGCGCGTACGACACCTACACCGGCGATGGGTGGGTGCGGAGCGGCGAGCGGTCAGCGGTCAACGGCTCGCTGTCGGGCCCGCCGGGCGCGAGCGACCTCGTCGAGACGCGGATCACCTCGGAGGCCGAGTCGACCGCGCTGCCGGCGCCGTGGAAGCCGGTCTCGGCTCTGGGCGGCGGCGCGGTCGAGGTCGACGAGCGGGGGAGCCTCCGGCTCGCGGAGCCGCTCGAACCGGGCGACGGGGCGGTCGTCCGGAGCCGCGTGCTCGACGCAGACCCCGCGGCGCTCCGGAACGCCAGCGACGACTACCCGACGGCCATCGAGGAGCGGTACACGCAGCTGCCCGAGAGCACGCCCGAGCGGGTCGGCGACCGAACAGAGGAGATCGTCGCTGCCGCGGGCGCGGAGTCGCCGTACGAGCAGGCGGCCGCGGTCGAGGCGTACCTCCGCTCGGAGTACGAGTACACGCTGACCGTCGAGGAGCCCGAGGGAGACGTGGCGGACGCGTTCCTCTTCGAGATGGACGCCGGGTACTGCGTGTACTTCGCGACGACGATGGCGGCGATGCTCCGGTCGCAGGGGATCCCGACGCGCTTCGAGACCGGCTACACCCCGGGCCAGCGGGTGGGCGACGACGAGTACGTCGTCCGGGGACAGAACGCCCACGCGTGGGTGTCGATCTACGTGCCGGACCACGGCTGGGTGGCGTTCGACCCGACCCCGTCCGGGCCGCGCGACGAGACGCGGGCGACCCGGCTCGCGGAGGCGCGCGCCGACGGGGCGGAGAACGTCGACACGGACGCGTCCGTCCCGGACCGGACGCCGGACCCCGAACCGAACCAGACCGACGCGGAGACGACCGACGACGCGCCGAGCGGGGGGACGAACGACTCGACGGTCGGGAACGCGAGCGGCGGCGGCGCGGTCGGTCCCACCGACATCGCGCGGCTCGACGGGACCCGGACCGGAACCATTCCGGCGGCGGCCACGCGGTCGGCGAGGGGATCCGAGGCGGACGGGAGCGACGGCGGCCCGCTCGGGTCGCTCCCCGACCCGGAGACCGCGCTCTACTGGCTGCTCGTCGCGGGGCTCGGCGTCGCGGGGGTCCGCCGGACGGGACTCGCGGGACGAGTTCACCGTCGGATCGGTCCGGCGCTCCCGCGGCGGCGGCGCGATCCGAGGGCGGACGCCGAGCGCGCGTTCGGGGACCTCGAACGGCTGTTGGCCGGGCGCTACCGCGAGCGGCGCCCGGGGGAGACGCCGCGGAGCTACGTCGACGCGGTCCGGACGCTCGGCGCGGACGAGCGCGTCGAGACCGTCGCCGCCGCGTACGAGCGCGCCGCGTACGCCGGGTCGGTGACGCGCGCCGAGGCCGACGAGGCCCGGCGAGCCGTGCGCCGGCTCGCGCTCGAACGGCTGCCGCTCGTCGGGCGGTTCGTCCGCTGAACGGGGGGCTTCCCGACACTATTTAATATGGGCATCCTGTAGACTCAGGCTGTAATGTCGGAAGTCTGCTCGACGTGCGGACTGCCCCAGGAACTCTGCGTCTGCGAGGACGTCGCGAAAGAGTCCCAGCAGATCAGCATCCGCATCGACGAGCGCAGGTACGGTAAGGAGGTAACGGTCATCGAAGGATTCGACCCGAAGGACGTGGACCTGAGTTCCCTCTCGTCGGATCTCAAGTCGAAGTTCGCCTGCGGGGGCACCGTCGAAGACGGCGCCATCGAACTCCAGGGGAACCACTCGGGTCGCGTGGAGGACTTCCTCCGCGACAAGGGCTTCAACGTCGCGTGACCGTCACCTGACCGTCCGCCGTCGAGCGTCGGTTCGAACCGCAGTCGGCTCTCGTTTTTACCATGAGTCGCGTCCGGGAGCGACGGCACCGTCGACTCACGCGGCCGGAACGGACCGTCTCAGGCGACTACCGCGGCGCGGCCGACGACGAACGCCACCGCCGCGAGGAAGGTTCCGTACTTAAATCGGCGCTGCGCGGCGGCCGGGTCGGCGAAGCCCTCGTAGGCGGCGTACAGCATGACCGCGTCGGCGACCGCGACGACCGCGAGGTACGCCGCGCCGAGCGTCCCGGAGAGGTACGGTAGCGGGCTGACGGTCACGGCGACGCCGAGCGCGGCCGCGCCGATCCACAGCGCGCGGCGCTCGCCGACCGCGATGGGGAGCGTCGCGAGCCCCTCCTCGCGGTCGCCCGCCACGTCCTCGACGTCTTTGATCACCTCGCGGGTGAACGTCGAGAGACCGGCGAGCGCGGCGAGGACGAGGACCGCGCGCGGGTTCCCGACCGCGGCGCCGCCGAACAGGAACGTCGAGCCGACGAGGTAGGCGACCAGAGCGTTGCCGAGCCCGGGCGTACCCTTGAAGACGCTCGTGTAGGTGACGAGCGCGACGAGGTTCACCGCGGCGATGCCGATCGCGAGGGTCGGGAGTCGGACCGCGAACGCGACCGCGACCGCGAACCAGAGCGCGGCGGTCGCCAGCGCGGTCCGCGGCGAGACGGCGCCGCGGGGGATCGGCCGGCCGGGGCTATTGACGGCGTCGATCTCGCGGTCGAAGTAGTCGTTGATCGCGTTGCCCGCGGCGACCGCGAAGACGGTCGTCGCGGCCGCTAGCGCGGTCGGGAGGGCGGCGCCGCCCGCGCCCGCGACGAACGCGCCGGTGGCCGTGAGCCCCCCGGCGGCGACGCAGTTGCCGAGGCGCGCGAGCTCGACGATACCGCGGAGCGCGTCTCGCACGTCGTCCGCCTACTCCCGCCCGCGAGGAATAAACGGTGTGGGATCGGTCGCGCTGCGCCGCCGGCCCGGCTCGGGTCGTCCAACCGGTCCGCGGGAATCCGCCGAAAAGTAAAACCGGCGCTGCCCGTACCGGCTGTCATGTCCGACGCCGCCGTCAGCGGGGACCGCCGCCTGCGGGTCGACCTCGACGTCGACCTCGTCGACGACAGCGGGTGTCCGATCGTCACCGAAGCCACCGAGGCCGCCGGGGTGGCTGTCAACGCCGTCGGCGAGGAGTGCGTCGTCGACGTGACGACGCCCGACGGCGACGTGCGCCGTGGGACAGGCGAAGTGAGCGAGGACTGCCTCTGTCACGCCTTCTCCCGGCTCGGCTACGCCCCGCACTTCCGGCGCGTCGAGGACGGGACGATCCTCGTGACCGCGTACGTCGACGACCGCGACGCCGTGCGCCGACTGGTCGAGGAGCTCCGCGAGGTCGTCGACCGGGTGCGGCTCGTCCGGCTCGCGGTCGTGGAGGGCCCCGACGCGACCGAGCAGGTCACCTTCGACCTCTCCGCGCTGACGCCGAAACAGCGCCGCGGCCTCGAACTCGCGGTCGTCCGCGGCTACTTCGACGACGACCGCGACGTGCGCCTGAGCGACCTCGCGGACGAGCTCGGGATCAGCAAGTCGGCGCTCTCACAGCGGCTCCGCACCGCGCAGGCGAAGCTGGTGACCGACGTCTTCGACGGCGTCGAAGGGTGAGCGCGGTCCTCTTGAAGGGATACACACGTGAAGCGGGACGCGGAGGTGGCGTCGACGCGTCGGGCCGGGTATGACCGACGACGAGCCACCGGTTCCCGAACCGGCCCGAGACGACGCCACCGTCGAACTCGTGCGCGACGCCATCGGCGTCGCGCGCGGCGAGGTGCCCGCGGAGCGGTTCTCGACGAAGTACGGCACGGGGATCGAGTCGGACGGCGGCCCGGAGTGAAGCCCACCGCCGGACGGCGACTCAGTCGTCCGCGGGCGCGGACCGGTCGGGGCCGTCGATCCGTGCGAAGGCCTCCTCGCCAGCGCGCTCCGACTCCGTGAGATAGCACTTCGGGTCGGGCGCGAACGGGTCGCCGTGCGCGGAGAGCGCCCGGAGCCGCGAGCCGCCGCGACAGATCGACTGGTACGCGCAGTCGGCGCACCGCCCGGAGAGGTGTTCCTCCCGCTCGCGGAGCCCGGAAAGGAGCGGGTTCGACTCGTCGGACCAGATCGCGCCGAACGAGCGGTCACGGACGTTCCCGGGCGAGTACCCCTGCCAGAACTGCGTCAGGTGGACGTTGCCGACGGGGTCGACGTCGGCGACGCGCTCGCCGGTCGGGTCGCCCCCGTTGCGTTCGAGGTACCGGTAGATGAGCCGGGCGCGATCCTCCCCCATCTCGCGGTCGGCGTACTCGACCAGGTGGCCCGCATCGGCGTAGTTGCCGACGAGCAGGGTCTCTATCTCCTCGCCTCGGTCGTGGTACTCGCGGGTGAGGTCACAGAGGTCGGTGACCGCCTTCCGAGTGGCCTCCGGGGAGAGGTCGACGTCGGAGATGTCGGCGCCGCGGCCGCCGTAATCGAGGTGGTAGAAGCAGAAGCGGTCGACGCCCACGTCGGCGAGCAGGTCGACGACGCCCGCGAGGTCGTCGACGTTGTGCTCGGTGATCGTGTACCGCAGTCCGGTCTTGAGCCCCACGTCGAGGCAGGCCTCGATCCCGCGCACGGCGGCGTCGAACGCGCCCTCCGCGCCCCGGATGCGGTCGTTGCGCTCGGGGAGTCCGTCGACCGAGACGCCGGCGTACTTGAGGCCGGCCTCCTTCAGTTCGCGGGCGCGCTCCCGGGTGAGGAGCGTGCCGTTCGTCGAGAGCACCGGCCGGATTCCGCTGTTGTCGGCGTACGCGACCAGCTCGGTGAGGTCCTCGCGGACGAGGGGCTCGCCGCCGGAGAAGAGGAGGACCGGGACGCCGAACTCGGCGAGGTCGTCGACGAGCGCCTTCCCCTCCGCGGTGGAGAGCTCGTTCGGCGCGCCCGCCTCGTCGGCGCCGGCGTAGCAGTGCTCGCAGTAGAGGTTACACCGCTTCGTGGTGTTCCAGACGACGACCGGACGCTGCTGTACCTCCTCGGTGATCTGCGGCTTCTTCGAGCCGTCGGCCGCGTCGTAGCGGAGCCCGTCGCTCTCGGCGTCGAGCCCGCAGAGCAGCTTGCTGACGGATATCATCGCTGGTCCCCCGCGTCGTCGGCGTCGACCGCGTCGGCCGGGGGCGCGCCGCCGCAGGAGACGGTCGGCGTCCCCTCCGTCTCCTCGTAAACGCGCGGTTCGTCGGCGTCCCCGTCGCCATCGTCGCTCTCTCCGGCCTCCGTCCCGTCGTCCGCGAGCGACCCGGCGGAAAACCGGGAAACCTCTGCGGCCGGGCACACCCACACGTCGCGGGCGTACCACGCGAAGAGCTTGCTCGCCTCCTCGTGGGCGGCGTCCGGCGTCGGGGCGGCGACGGTTCCGACGTGGCGGAGCGGGTCCGACTCCGCCTCGCGGACGAACACCTCGAAGCGGCGACCGTCGGCCGACCGCGGCCCGTTCGCGCCCTCGCTTCGGTCCGTCTTCTCGACCATACCCCACCGTACGGACGGTTCCCCGAACGGGGTTTCGCGCGTTCCCACGGCCGCGAAATTCGACCGAACGGGTTCGGGCGAGACGGTAACGCGGAGGGGTCGCCGTCCGAGTCGAGCGACGGCGGCAGACCTGCCGCTCCCGGCTCCGAGAGAATCGAGGACCGCGTACGCCGCGATCCCGTGTGAGAGCGGCCGTTACCGAAGGAGAAACCCGATCAGATGACGCGGTTCTGCAGGTAGTCGAGGTGTTTCGCGTTGTAGACGATCTTGACCTCGTCGGTGGCCGGGCTCCCGATACAGGTGAGCCGGACGTTCTTCTCCTCGACCTCCTCGTCGGAGAGGATCTGCTGCATGTCCATCTCGATGTCACCTTCCTTGACGATGGACGCGCAGTTCGCGCACGCGCCGGCGCGGCACGAGAAGGGCCAGTCGTAGCCCTGCGCCTCGGCCGATTCGAGGATGTATTCGCCTTGGTTCACTTCGAGGGTGCCGTAGTCCTCTTCGTCGAGGCCGGCGTCTGCGGCCTCCTCGAAGAGATTATCGTCGTCCATCGACCAGCCGTGGTCGTCGAGCACTTCGTAGTTGAGGTATTCTACTGTGGGCATCACCTGACGGTTTGGCGCCCACCTCATTAGGCTTTGCTGTTCCCCGTCCGCCGCCGCCGAGACGAGAGCCCGACGACCGAACGGGTTCGGCACGTTCCGTCGCCTCGTCCGGGGATCGGGGCGTCGTCGATCGGCCGGGTTCCTCACCGCCGGCGACCTCCGTCCGATCGCGTGACTGCGCGTTATCGCGACTGATACGAGGTGAGTAACAATAAATAGCGTACGACGCGCAGAACGTACCGATGGAGGAGTCCGTCGTCGCCGACTTCGTGGGCCGCGTTCACGCGGCGAGCCTGTCCGCCGACGAGCCGGCGACCGGTCGCGTCCTGTTGAGCCAGCGACGGCTGGTCCTCGCGACCGACGACGGCAAGGAGACGATCCCCCTCTCGCGGGTGTTCGACGTCGTCGTCGGGAGCGTCCCCGGCGACCTGCGCTCGTTCTTCAACGACAGCGTCACCGTCGCGTACGAGCGCGACGGGTCGCGGCGCTCGGCGCTCGTGGAAGGCGAACCCGACGACATGGACAAGTTCGTCAGGCTGCTGTTCACGTCCCTGTTGCGGAACGTCACCGTGACGGTGCGACACCCAGCGAAGGTCGGCGGCCGCGTCACGGACGCGACCGACCACCGCGCCTCGGTGTCGGTGTCGCCGGGCGAGATACGGTTCAACAACTGTCCGGACCCGTTCACGGTCGACCTCTCTTCGGTGATCGACTACGAGCGGACGGACCGCACCCTCGGCGGGAAGAAGCGCCCCGCGCTCGTCTTCGAACACGTCGTCGACGACCAGACGGTCACGTCGATCACGACCGTGCCGAACGAGCGCGCGCTCAACATCCTCGGCCGGTACATCAAGATCGAGTACGACGAGGCGATGGAGGACTTGGAGTCCTTCGACCCGACCGAAGAGCAGCTGGAGATCCTCGTCTCTATCTACTCCGCGGGCGGCGAGGCGAACATCGCGGACGTCGTCACCGGCGACGTCGCCCAGACGTCGATGATCCTCGACACGCTCCGAGAGGAGGACCTCGTCGCCGACGGCGACAGCGGGACCACGCTCACCCGCAAGGGACAGATGATCGTGAGCTCGTACCTCGAATCCGTCAACGCCTGAGCGCCGCACGCGGACTTTGGGCCGGACGCGGCGCGCGCTCGGGGGAAGTTTCATAGTCGTGTACCCGTAGGTATCTCTCATGCGAGACAGCAACCACCCCGGCGGCGAGTCGCCGCTCGACGCCGTGGTCCGCGAACGGGGACTCGACGCGCCCGACGGGGCGGGGAAGCCCGATCCGACCGGGGACTCGACGTGTCCGGGCGACGCCGGCGGTTCGGGGCCGCGAGTCGCCCGCGTGCCGGAGAGCCACACCCACGACACGTTCTCTGTCGAGGGGATCGAGACCGACCGCCGCGAGGGGTTACTGGAGACGGTCCTGCGCGACGTCGACGGCGTCAGCGCCGCCTCGGCAACGCGGCGCAACGGGACCGTCGGCGTCCACCACGACCCGTCGCTCTCGCGGGACGCGCTCCGCGGGGAGCTCGAATCCTGCGGCCTCGTCGTCGCGCCCGGCGACGAGGCGTTCGAGTCCCGGCGCGCCTCGCAGTTCGCGTCGGCGCGCGTCGCGGTCGCGACCCTGTTCGGCCTGATGGTCGCGACGCCGTACATCGCAGTGCTGTACCCGACCCGGGTCGAGTGGCTGTTCTACGACCCGGTGACCGTCCAGTACCTTCAGTCGATCCTCGACTCGCAGATGACGACGCACTTCTTCATCAACCTCGGCGCGCTCTCGGGGCTCGCGTTCCTCGTCGCCTGCGGCCCGACGATCCGTCGCGCGGCCGCGGCGGTGCGCGACGGTGAGTTCACCAACGAGGTCGCGTTCGTCGGGGGGGTCGCCGCCCTCTACGGCTACAGCACGCTCACCGCGTTCACCGGGCTGGAGGGCGCGGTCCACTACGACCTGGTCGCGTACGCGGTCGTCGTCGCGACCTTCTGGACGCAGTTCGGCGTCACGGACACCGCGGTCGATCCCGCGTCGCGCGGCGAGTCCGCCGCGGAGCCGGCCGACGCCGACGCGGACGAACCGGTCGCGATGACCGACGGCGGGCGCTGACGCGTCACGGCGGTCGTCACTTTTACGATCGCGCGCTGATCCCGCTCTCGACCGTTTCCGATTCCGCTCGCTGACCCGCCCGCTCGCCTTTTACCGTTCGTGCGTCGCTTCCGGAGAGTCACTCCGCCGCGTCCGCGCCCGCGACGGGCGTCCCGCTCTCGTCGACGGTCATGACGCCGTCGACGGTGACCTCGTCGCCGACGGCGAGGACGTCGCCCCACGATCGCTCCTCGACGACGGTGTTGACCATCAGCCGGAAGTCGTGGTCGAAGCGGTCGCTCGCGGTCCACTCGGGCAGCGTCTCGCGGCGCTTCTGGACGAACCGCTCGCGGAACCCGTCGATCTCGGCCCCCGTGTCCGGGTCGCGAGAGGGGACGACGCAGCGCTGACACGGGTTGACGCCGATCAGCGCCGTGTCGCCGACCGCGACGCGGACGCCCTCCCCGTGGTCGGCGAACAGCCTGTCCTCGAAGAACGCCGGGCAGTCGTCCAACACGACGTTCGGGCGGAGCCGCCGGCGCATCTCCGTCGCGTCCGCCACGTCCTCGAACCACGAGGCGACGGTCGCCAGCGTCGCCCGCGAAACCACCGTCGGCCCGCGCGCGGCGCGGTCGTCGGGGAAGCCGCCCGCGTCGTCTCGCACGAGGTCGACCGCGTACCCGAGGTACTCGCCGACCCAGTCGGCCAGCGCGTCGCCTTCGTCGGGGAGCGCGAAGGTGCGCTCGTCGGCCGGGGCGCGTTCCGTCGCCGGTCGCGAGAGCGTCACGGCCGTCGGCGTGGCGTCGGGCGGGCCGGCGAGTTCGTACTCGGCGCTGAGCCCGTGGATCGCCGGCTCGCTCTTCCCGTTGACGTAGCCGCCGCCACCGCTGACGGAGGCGCGCTCCGGGTCGACGCCGGCCTCGACGAGCGCGTACGTGCGGTCGCCGCGGAGCGCGCCCTCGGGGCCGATCGCGGCGCGGTCGACGGCGACGCCGTCACAGGACTTCAGGGGATACGCGAGGAGTTCGGCGACGCGTGTCATACCGCGAGTTCGACGGGCCGGATAAAAAGCGATCGGCCGACGGGGGCGTCCCCGCCGGACGGTGGTCGCGCGCGACGACGGGTCAGAACAGCCCGGCGATGAACCCGACGCCCATGACGACGAGGACCGCCGCGGAGAACGCGGGCAGGTACGGGGTGTACCGCTCGACGCGCTCCCGAGAGCGGTGGTAGCCGGCGATCAGCAGCAACGTGAGTCCGACGATACCCGCGATGACGGTGAGCGCGTAAGCGCTCATCAGTTCGAGACAGTAGTTCGACCCGGCACAGAGCGCGATGATCTCGAACTCCTCCTCGTGGGCGAACCCGAGGACGAACGCGAACCACGCGATTCCCAGCAGGCCGCGGTCGGCCCCCTCGTCGAAGCCGCCGTGCGAGTGGCCGCCGACGAACGGGAGAAGCCGCTTCAATCGAGCGAGGCGTCCGTCGTCGTCATCGTGGTCGTGGCTGTGGTCGTGGTCGTGGCTGTGGTCGCGATCGTGGCCGTGGGCGTGAGCGTCGTGATCGTCCGACGCCTCAAGAGAGCCGTGAGAGTGCCCGTGGACGTACTCGCGGACGCCGAGCCCGATCAGCAGCGCGCCAGCGACGAGGCTGACCGGCCCACCGATCTGGACGCCGCCGAGCACCGTGATCGGCTCGTTGACCTGCGTGAGATCGAAGTAGCTCTTCGCGTAGAAGAAGACGACGACCATCGCGATGCTGCTCACGAGGTGGCCGAGGCCGATGATGGCGCTCGCCGCGAACCCGTACAGCCACTTGTTGGTCTGGTCGAGGGCGTAGGAGGCGGCGACCGGCCAGCCGTGGCCCGGTTCGACGCCGTGGACCGCGCCGAGGAGGACCGCGCCCGCGAGCGGGCCGAACAGTTCACTTGAGAGCATACGCGGCGCTCCGAGCGGGCGGGGTTTAGCGGTTGTTAGTACCGAACCGGGTGAATCGTCATAACGAACCTCTTGTACTCGCGGGATCCACGACGGCACAATGCGAACGAGCTTCAACGTCCCGGACGACCTCGTCGACGAGTTCGATCGGACGTGGCGGGAGGAGGGGATCGAGAACCGGTCGCGGGCGGTCCGCGAGGCGATGCGCGAGTTCGTGGAGTCGCACTCGCGGCTCGAAGACACGACCGGCGAGGTGGTCGCGCTCGTCGGCTTCGACTACCGCCACCACGAGGTCATCCGGGAGCTCCACGGCGCGCAACACGAGTATCAGGACGTGATCCTCAACACGAGTCACACCCACCAGGGCGAGTGGTGTCTGGAGTCGCTGTTCTGCCGCGGCGACGCCGAGCGCGTCCGACAGCTCACGTACCGGCTCCGCGACTTCGACGCCGTCCGTCGAGTGAAGGTGATGCTGATTCGGGACGGCCCCGACTGACCGGGACGAGGTTCCCGAGTGGTAATCGAGGAACGTTCGCCGCGGCGATGTCGTCATCGTCGAGTTCGATCCGACGGAGGGCTCGGAGCAGAGAGGGACACGGCCCTGCGTAGTCGTCCAGAACGATATCGGGAACGAGAACGATCCGACGACCATCGTCCTTCCGATCACGACATCGCGGGGAGACGAACTGTGTCCCTTCGAGATGCGTATTCCGGTCGCGGAGTCGCCGCTTCGGGAGGATTCGGTCGCGCTCTGTAGTCAAATTCGCACGGTGCCTATCGAACACCGCATTACCAACAGCAGTGGTTCCGTCCCGGAATCTCGAACGAAGGAAGTCGACGAGGCGCTCAGGTATGGCCTCGGCCTGATCGATCCCTAGCGATTCTCTCGCTGTTCGACCTTGTTCAACTCGATCAACAGCCGGAAGATCGCCTTCACGAGGTTCGCGTCCACGTCGAAGCGCTCGGCGTTCTCCCCGGCGCGCTCCATCACGCGCTCCTCCTGCCCCTCGTCGGTGGTCGGGAGGTCGCGCTCCTCCTTCACTGCCGCGACGGTGTCGGCGACGTACGTCCGGCGGGCGATCAGCTCGACTATCTCGCGGTCGATGTCCTCTATCTCGTGTCGCAGTTCGTCGAGGCTCCGGTCCTCCGCGTTGGGTGTGTCGCTCATTGGTAGTAGGGTCAGTGATCTGTCGCGGGCGCTCACTCGACGGTCGCGCCGTCGGCTCTCGTCGTCGTTCGCCGCAGCGTTCCGGGACGGTCGGCCCAGGCGTCGGCGACCGCGTCGAGGTCGGTCTCGGGATCGGCCGGGTCCGCGACGGCGACGACGCTCGGGCCGGTCCCCGACAGCGACACCGCGGTCGCGTGCGGCATCGCCTCGACCGCGGGGTCGGCGTCGAAGCCGAGCGCGGCGGAGAACGCCAGTCCGTTCACCGTCATCGCCTCGCCGTACCGCCCGTCGAGCACGAGGTCGGTGACGAGGTCAGCCATGGGCGCGACGGCCTCGCAGCGCGCCACGTCGGCGTCCGCGCTGTAGGCGCGCTCGGGCGGCGTCCAGACGAGAACGTCCCAGTCGACTGTCTCGCGGGCGCGGAGTTCGTCGGCGTCGTTGTCGGTGACGGTGACGCCGCCGAGCATCGACGCGGTCGCGTCGTCGAACGCGCCGGTGACCGTGACGCCGACCTCGCGGGCCGCTCGCACGCCAAGTCGACAGGCCTCCAGGCGGGTCACGTCGACCGCGGGGTCGTCCGGGTCGTCGCCGACCGCGTCGTCACTTGCGCGGCCGCCGTCGCCGACCGCGTCGTCACTTGCGCGGCCGCCGTCGCCGACCGCGTCGTCACTTGCGCGGCCGCCGTCGCCGACCACGAGCCCGAGCGCGTCGCAGGTCGCGAGGACGGTCGCGTTGGCGGCCGCGCTGGAGCTTTTCAGCCCCGCCGCAAGCGGCACGTCGCTGTCGGTCCGGACGGTGCCGCCCTCGCCGTCGCCCCAGCGGTCGGTCGCGAGGCTCACGCAGCGCTCGATCAGGTCGGTGTCGGCGTCGGGGTCCTCGGCGATCTCGCCCGCGACGCCGTCGGCCGCGGGGTCGAGGTCGACCGCCGCGCGCGTCTCGACGTCGATGCCGAAGGCGGCGCCCGTGCCGGTCGCGAGCGCGTTCAACACGGTCCCGGCGCCGAGCGCCGCCGCCCGTCCTTCCATGGGTTCACGGCTCGCGAGCGCGGACAAAGAGGTAGCGATCACGGCGAGTCTCTCTGTCAGGGAGGCCGGGCGCACCGGTTCCGGGGTATCAGAGCGGTTCCGCGCGCCTGACGGCCGCGTCGACCGCGTACCGCTCGGCGTCGGGTCGGACGGGCGTCCCGCCGGTCTCGAACCGGATCGTCACCTCGAACGACCGCGATCTCGTCCCGTCGAACCGGTCGTCGCGGGGGAAGCGTCGCGTGACGTACGCGAACCCGACCGGCTCGCGCTCGTCTGAGCCCCGCGGGACGGCGTACGCGTCGGCCCGGAACTCGATCGTTCCGTACTCGAACCGCCCCGCGTTCTCGACGGTCAAGCGGGCCCTGACCCGCGTCCAGCCGCCGCCCTGCGTCACGTCGCGGACCGTCGCGTCGGTGACGACGAGCCCTGACCCGTCGGGGTTGACCTCGTCGGGCGTCGCTTCCTCGGCGCCGCCGTCGGACCCGCCTCCGTCGCCGTCGGATCCGGTCTCGTCGCCGTCGGACCCGCCTCCGTCGTTCGCGTCCGAGCCGCCGGTCGTCCCGTTCTCGGTCTGCCGAGGGGTCGAGCCGCCCTCCTCCGAGGTCACCAGACAGCCGGCGAGCAGCCCGGCGACGCCGACCGCGACGACGCCCCGCCGCGACGCTCGCCGGACGGGTCGGTCGGCGTCCCGGCCGTCCGCCCCGTCCGCGGAACGGGTCATCGCATCACCGTCCCGAGGACCCCGGTCGACGCGCCGACGGCCGCGGCGACGAACGCCGTCGCGACCGTCGGCACGAACGCGTCCGCCAGCCCGTGCGCCTGCGCGGCGGCGTCGCCCTGCGAGACGACGATCATGGTGACCGCGACCAGGCCGTACGCCAGCGCGCCGAGTCCCGTTCCGAGCCCGCATGTCACAGCCGCGGCGGTGACGCCGCGGGCACGGGACCCGACGAGGACGCCGAGGACGCCGGCCAGCGGGACCGCGCCGACGAGGACCGCCGCGGTCACGGCGAGGTACGACTGGGCGACGAACACGGGTCCGAAGCGCGCGGTCTCGCCGGTCGCGGCGGTCGCCAGCGCCGCCTCCGCCCAGCCCGTCGCGGCCGCGCCGACGATGCCGGCGCCGGCGCCGACGAGGGCGAACGCCGCGGCCACGAGGCCGATCTCGTTCGCGTTCACGCGCCGGTCACCCACCCGTGCCGTAGTCGGCCGTGCCAGCCCGTCCGCTCCTCCCACGCGTCGCCGGAGAAGCCGGTGGCGAGTAGGAACTCGCCCGCTCGGACGAGGTAGCCGTACTGGACGCCGGCGTGCTCGTCGAAGCCGTACCGCTCTCCCTCCGCCTCGCGGTGATAGACGCGGTACCAGGGGGTCGGGCCGCCGTCGTCCCCAATTCCCCCGGCGGCGGCCGTGCCGTTCCCGGTCGCCGGGCCGTTCCCGGTCGCCGAACTGTTCCCGCTGAAGTCGGAACCGGCGAGCGTCGCCTCCGGGTCGATCGGCGCGCGCCCCTCCGTGGCGCCCTCGTCGAGGGCGGTCGAGAGCCGCGCGTCGGCGGTCTCCGCGTCCGGGTACCGCTGGACGTACACCGGGACGCCGTCCAGTTCGCGGGCCCAACCGCGGAACGTCTCTTCGGGCCGATTCCCCGCCGGCGGGCGGCGGGCGAACGAGAAGAACAGCTCCTCGACGCGGTCGGCGGGCCGCGGGATCGGGCCGAGGCGGGCACGCAGTTCGCGCCGGCGATCGGCACTAAGGGCGTCGCCGTAGATGCGCGGGACGCGGTCGCGGTCGATCTCATCTCGGTCGTACGGCCGGTGCGCGAACGTCGAGAAGCCGCGGCTCGCGACGGCGAGTTCGACGAGCGTCCCGGTCGTGACGCGACCCCGTTCGGGATTGTCCGGCGGGAGCGGCGCCAGCAGCCTCCGGAACAGGCGGTTGTGGATCGGGTTCCGCGAGAACTGTTCCTCGACGTAGAGGGAGGTTCCCATGCCCGCCAGCCCGGTGCGCAACCGGTCGAGTTCTTCGAGGGCGCGGTCCACGTCGCCGCGGGGCGCGAACTCGCGTAAGACCTCGACGTGGCGGTCGACTCGGTCACGGATCCGGGACCCGGGCGAGAAGTGCGGTTCGAGGGCCTCGGCCGCGCGGGACGCCGCGGTCTCCCCCGCGGCGGCGACCGCGTCGACCTGTTCGGTCGCGATCGCCGCCTCCTCGTCGACGGTCGCCCGGACCGACCGGACCGTCGAGACCGCCTCGGCGACAGCGTCGCGGTAGGTCGCGACCGCGTCCGGGTACTCGGTCGCGAACCACACCGCGTCGTCGACGACCTCGCGCGTCGCGTCCGCGAGCGCGGCGTTCGTCACCGGCGGGTCGCCGTCGGCGTCCGCCGGGTCGTCGGAGGGGGGGTCCTCTGGCGGGTCGTCGGCGTCGCCCCCGTCTCCCCCGTCGCCCGGCGCGTCGGCGGCCTCGGGCGCGTCGGGATACTCGACGCCCTCGACGCCGAGGCACCCGGCGGTCCCGACGAGGGCGGCGCCGACGCCTAAGAGCGCCCGTCGCGTCCGTTGCATGACACGCACTCCCCGCGGCAGGAACTTAAATGTGGTACGCCGATTCTCGCTGTTGAGGGCGCGCCCGCAGTCCGGCGGTCCGACCGGCAGCCGAGCGACGCGTTGGGGCCGAGGGCCGAGCGCGTCCCTTTTGAGGCCGGCACCCCGAGCGTCGCGTATGTCCGCGCCATCACGCAGCGACGTGCCGCCGACCTCGATCGGCGTCGACCTCCGCGAGGAGGGCGTCGTCGTCGAGTACCTCGACGGCCGAACGACCCTCTACCGGGGCGCCCCCGACTCCGCCGAGGGGTCGGTCACCGCCGGTCCCGGCAAGGAGACGCACGTGCTCGTCACCGACCCGACGGAGACGGAGGGCGTGATGACGTACGTGAACGATTACAAGACCGACGACGAGATCCTCGAGGAGTCCGGCGTCGGTCGCGTCATCGTCGAGGACGGCGATCGCGACGAGGTGTTCCCCGGCGTGATCGTCGGTCGGGACGGTAAGCGCAACGAGGTCGTCGCCGATCCCGAGGTCGCCGGCGGGCGCGTGTTCGTCTTCGTCGAGGACGGTTGGACCGAGGGGAGCTACGAGATCGTCGAGGGCCCGGAGGACGGGCTCGACGCGCACCGGTGACCCCGACGCCGACGGGATCCTTCTGATGAGCCTCGCGAAACCCTGGCGCGAACTCGACCGCTCGACCGTCGGGAGCGCGCCCGATCGCTACGCACTCTACGAACTCGGCGATGCCGACGGCGACACGGTCGGGTTCGGCACGGGCGTCCTCCGCGACGAGCTGAAGGAGGCGCTCGCGTACGGCGACGCCGCGACGGTTCGGTGGGAGCTCGCCGACTCGCCCGACCACGCCGAGCGGCTGCTCGCGGACCACGTCGAGGAGTGACCCACTCGTCCGGTCCGCCCGTCCCGACCGACCGGGAACGACCGACAGACGAAAGGGCCGCGGCCGCCGAGGAGGCGACATGAGCGACGAGGCCGAGACCGACGGCGGCGACGAGGTGCTCCGCGCCAGCGACATCGGCGGCGAGGGGCCGCCGATCGAGGAGAAGCCGTACAAGATCGTCTTCGAGGCGAACAAGTGCTTCGGGGCGGGGAAGTGTGCCGAGGTCGCGGACAACTGGGTGATGGACGTGGCGAGCGGGATGGCGAAGCCGGAGGCGTACTACATCGGCGAGGGGGACCTAGCCGAGAACGTCAGCGCGGCAGAGGCGTGTCCCGCGAAGAAGGACGCGGGTGTGATCCACGTCGTCGACCGGCGGACCGACGAGGAGATCGCGCCGGACCCGCACGGCGACGGGACGCTCTCGGTCGACTGGTAGGGCCCGGGCTTCCGAAAGGGGTTTCACCCCGCCGCCGGTAGCCGAATCCGCGCGGGGGTGGCTGAGCCTGGCCAAAAGCGGCGGACTTAAGATCCGCTCCTGTAGAGGTTCGAGGGTTCGAATCCCTTCCCCCGCACTCCTGCGGCGAGCACTTCGCGAGCCGCGGGTGGAGACAAGGAACGGTTCGAACTAGGGAGCGGGAGGTGAGCGAGCCGCGACGCGGCGAGCGAACGGGAGCGACTGGAGTTCGAATCCCTTCCCCCGCACTCCTGGGGCGAGCACTTCGCGAGCGGCCCGCGAATTAACTGGCACCGTCCACCTGCTCGGCGAGCAGATCTCCGCTCCCGATTCCGAATGTCGATACTGGTGGGACCCGCGTCACGGCCCGAACGACCGACCTCGGAGGACCGGAAGCGGTCGCCCGAGCCTAAAGCTATCAGATGCGATAATCTCTCCCGCACAGTTTTGTGAGGGCGGTCGGAGCAGGGGACATGGAAGTTCCGCCCACCGTCCGGGAACACGCCGGCGTGCCGTTACTCGTCGGGATCGGCGGGGGGTTGTTCGCGACGCACGTGTGGCACGCGATCGGCGAGGAAGAGAGCGCCGCGACGTTCCTGTTGGGTATCGTCGCTCCCATGCTCTTCGCCGCCGGCGTCGTAGGCGGCGGCGTCTGGCTGTGGAGGCGGGACACGGACGGCGAGTACGCGCTCAGAGTCGGGAGTTGGTCCGCGGTCGGAGCCGCCGTCCTGGCCGTCGGTGGGGTCCTCGTGATACTGTATCAGCAGCAGTACGGCGTGGTGATGGACGAGCAGGCGTTCGTCGTCGTCAACGCCGCGTCGGGCGGAGCCCTCCTCGGATTCATCGTCGGCGTGTACGACATCCGGCAGCGGAGAGCGGAGGAGAGAGCGACCCGACTCACCCGGCAGCTAACCGTCCTCAACCGCGTCCTCCGTCACGACATCCGTACCAACGCCAACGTCATTCAGGGGAACGCGAGTCTCCTGACCGAGGAGTCGGTCGACACCGACGAGAAGGCCGACACGATCCGACAACAGGCGACCGATCTGGTGAAACTGGGGAAACAGGCCCGGAGCGTCGAGCAGATCCTGACTACGGAGGAGGTCGACCGAGAGTCACAGGAGCTCACCCCCACCGTCGAGGCGTGCTGCGAGCGAGTCCGGCGCGACAATCCGTCGGCGGAGATCGACGTCTCGCTGCCGCCGACGGTGCCCGTCGTCGCGCACCGGCTGATCGACTCGGCGCTGGCGAACGTCATCGAGAACGCGGTCGAACACAACGACAAGGAGACGCCGCGCGTCCGCGTCGAGACCGAGCCCGTCTCGCGGAATGGGACCGACTACGTCGAACTGCGAGTCGCCGACAACGGGCCGGGGATCGCCGAGAGCGAGATCGAGGTGTTGAAGCGCGGCTACGAGACGGACCTCGAACACACGAGCGGGCTCGGCCTCTGGCTCGTCAGCTGGATCGTGGCGCGCTCGGGCGGAGAGGTCCGCTTCGAGGAGAACGATCCCGAGGGCAGCGTCGTCTGCCTGCGACTGGCGCGGGCCGACGGCGGCGCGCGGTCCGTTGGGGGATCGGACACCGCCGCGTCCGCCGTGTAGCGGTCGCCGAGAGCCGTCTCTGCGTTCGACGACTGCTCTCGCCGCTCGGTCAGCGGATCGGCGCGCCGCCATCGGGTGCCGGATTCGGAGGGAGTCGCACGCGCGGCCCCGTGCTCGCGACCGCGGCGGGCGACGCCGGCGGCAACGGCGGGGCGGAGTGGGGCGGTCGCGCTAACAGCAGAACATGAACGGGTAGACCAGGGCGACGCGGTCGCCCGCCTCGAGCTCCGTGTCGAACCCGTTCTCGTTCTCGTTGAAGTGGCCGTTCACGAGGATCCGGGCGTACGTCGTCGTCTGCTCGCCGACCGGGTTCTTCGTCCACGTCCCCGGCAGCTCGTCCGGCGCCGGCGCCCAACCGCTGTGAGTCGCGTCCGCCTCGGTCTCCGCGATGAGCATCTCCTGAAGCTGCGGATACTCCTCGAACAACTCGTCGAGGAACGCCCGGAGCGTGTCGCCCTCGAACGCGTACTCGAACTCGTACTCGTCGAGCTCCGTGCGGACGTGGCCGGTACACCGGACGGTGACTGTCGTCTCCGCCTCGTTCGCGGCGGTCGGCGCATCCTCCGCGTCCGTGCCGTCCGCCGCTGTCGGAGGCGACTCCGCCAGTTCGCTGGTCTGAGTCATGTGTCGGCGTACGCCGCCGCCTCGGGTAAGACAGAGTGCGAACATGTTCCCCGGGATAGTGCCGACGGGACGCGGGCACCGTCGGCCGTCGCCCTCTGCGCGCGGGTCGAGCCGCCCGCCTCACTCGTCGAGCCGGTCGGAACGCTCCGACCACCCGGTCGCGTCCGTCGCGAGGTCGTGGACCTCCTTCCGGATCCCCGCGTAGTTGTCGACGATGTCCTGCGTGGTGACGATCCCCTCCGGCGTCGTCCCGTCGACGACGACGAGCTTCTTGACGCCCTCCGACCGCATCCGCTTCGTCGCCGTCCGGAGCGTCGCGCTCGGTCGGACCGTGACGAGGGGAGCGCTCGCCGCCTTCCGGACCGGAATCGCCGACAGCGGGTCGTCGGTCGCGTAGCCGGCGCGGAGCACGTCGCTCTCCGTCAGGATCCCGGCCGGCGTCCCGTCGTCGGTGACGACGACGCTGCCGACCCGGTTGCGGAGCATCCGCTCCGTGGCGTCTCGGACCGCGGCGTCGGCCCCGCAGGTCACGAGGTCCGTCGTCATCACCTCCTCGACGAGCATACACTGGGGTACCGCGTCGGCGTACTTGTAGGTGTCTTCGCGGGGCGCGGAACCGGGCGCGGCGCGGAACCGGGCGCGGCGCGGAACCGGGCGCGGCGCGGAACCGGGCCTCGGCCCCGCGCGGCGCGGCCGCCGCCGCTCAGTAGTGCCAGGGGTACTCGCGGAACCGCGGCTCCCGGCCCTCAAGGAACGCGTCGCGGCCCTCTTGGGCTTCCTCTGTCATGTACGCGAGCCGCGTCGCCTCGCCCGCGAACACCTGCTGGCCGACCATCCCGTCGTCGGCCATGTTGAACGCGTACTTCAGCATCCGCATCGCCGTCGGCGACTTCCGAGTCATCTCGTCGGCCCACTCTAGGGCCACCTCTTCCAAGTCCTCGTGCGGGACGACCTCGTTGACCATGCCCATGTCCGCCGCCTCCTCGGCTGAGTAGGTCTTCCCGCGGAAGAACACCTCGCGGGCCTTCTTCTGGCCGATCTGCTTCGCGAGGTAGGCGGAGCCGAACCCGCCGTCGAACGAGCCCACGTCGGGGTCGGTCTGGAGGAACTGCCCGTGCTCCTCGCTGGCGAGCGTCATGTCGCAGACGACGTGGAGCGAATGACCGCCGCCGACCGCCCAGCCGGGGACGACCGCGACGACGGGCTTCGGCATGAACCGGATCAAGCGCTGGACTTCGAGGATGTGGAGCCGCCCCGCCCGCGCCTCGCGGACGAGGTCGTCGTCGTCGTCGCCCGCCTCGTCGTCGTCGCGGTACTCGTAGCCGGAGCCGCCCCGGACGGACTGGTCGCCCCCCGAGCAGAACGCCCAGCCGCCGTCCTTCTCGGACGGGCCGTTGCCGGTGAGGAGGACGCAGCCGACCTCGGCCTGCTTGCGCGCGTGGTCGAGCGCCGCGTACAGCTCGTCGACCGTGCCCGGCCGGAATGCGTTGCGGACCGCGGGGCGGTCGAAGGCGATCCGGACCGCGGGGACGTCGACGGCGCGGTGATAGGTGATGTCGTCGAACTCGTCGGTGACGGGCTCCCACGCGTCGGGATCGAAGATCTCCGAGACCATGCCGGATCGTACGTCCGGACCGTTGATAAACGGCGTCGGATCGACGGACGGAGAACGCGACCGCGCCCGGACCGGGGTGAAGTGAAGCCGTTCGGCTCAGAACGGTGCGCGCTCGGTGCGCCGCACGGCCGGAAGCGGGAGCCGGCTCCGGAGTCCGAGGGGGACGCGGGAGCCGCGACTCGCCCGTCGGGACCCGTCAGTCGTTCTGCGCGTACGCGCCCTTCGGGTGGCCCTTGTGCTGGAGGTTGCGGTTGTCGCGCTTCCGCGTCGCCGTCGCGGGGATGACCTCGCGGGACGGGTCGATCTCGGACCGCGGCATCCCGGTGTACCCGTGGTCGGGATGCTCGGAGCAGTGTGCCATCGCGTCGTGCGAGCCCTCCCACGGGCCCTCGTCACAGCCGTCCGCCGTACAGACGAACACTATCTCCTCTGACATGCTAACCGTGGCTTCCGGGTCGGTGTACAAAAACCCCGCACCAAAATTATCAGAATTGATTACGGGCCGTGTCCGAGGCGGACCGACGGCGCGGCGGAGGGTCAGTCTCCCGCGGCGGGCGCGCCGAACAGCTCGACGCTCGTCCCGTCGTGTCGGCAGTCCTCGAGGGCGTGCTTGGCCGCGAATCCGGCCTCATGGGCGGACGGGCCGCGGCCGACGCCGACCTGGAGCTCGATGTCCACGTCGTCCTGTACGTGGGTGACCGCCGACGAGAACGCCGCCTCCGGGAGGTCGGGACAGACGGCCACGACGTTGTCGCCGCCGACGAAGAAGGAGAGGGCGCCGTGCGCCTCGCGGAGGTGGCGCATCAGCGAGCCGTACGCCCGTTCGATGTTGATGAACGTGTCGAACTCGTTGAGCCGGTCGGTGTACTTGCCGGTCGCGTTGACGACATCGAAGTGCGCGATCTGGAGGTCCGACCGCTCCGTCTCCGAGAGGTACTCGCCCGCGAGCACCTCGGTCCGACTCTCGTCCTGCGCGCTGCCCGCGGTCTGGAGCCGCCGGTTCGCCGCTTCGAGCGCGTCGACCGGGCGCTCGGCGACGGCGGTCCCGAGGCTGATACTGACCGGGTAACGGTTGCCGATCGACTCTTGGAGGGTCGCGTGGGCCGCGCCGTCGACGCCGTTGGTCACCGCGATCATGTTGTCGAAGCGAGTGAAAAAGACGTAGGCGTCGCGGTGGCCGAGGAACTGGGCCACGTCGGCGAAGAGCCGCGACTGGAGCGTCTGGAGATCCATCTCACGGCGCGGCTCCGGCGTCGTCGTCCACGGCCCGTAGTTGTCGATCTGGACGAGGGTCACCTGAGTCGTCGTCACAGTGAACGTCGGTACGGAACCCGGCCGCTTTACCCTTCCGTTATCCCGAAGGTGGGATCGGTACCGAGTTCGTGATCGGCGCCGCGGCGGCAGCGGTCCGTTCGCGGACGCGAGCGCAACTCCTAGGACCGTGGCGCCCCCACCACGAATATGGATTTCAGCGGCGCCGTCCTCGACGTCGACGGCACGGTCGTGCGGGGCGACGATCCGATTCCGGGCGCCCCCGCTGGGTACCGCCGCCTCCGGGAGGTCGGCGTCGAGACGCTGTTCGTCTCGAACAACCCGACGAAGGCGCCGCGGGCGTACGTCGACCGGCTCGGTGGGGCGGGGTACGACATCGACGCGGACCGCGTCTTCACCGCGGGCAGCATGACGACGCGGTACCTGCGGGAGCACCACCGCGACGACGACCTGCTCTGTATCGCCGACCCCGGACTGCTCGACCAGTTCGCCGAGGCTGGGCTCTCGACGACCGACGACGTGGACGCCGCCGACGCGCTGGTCGCCTCCATCGACCGCGAGTTCGACTACGAGGACCTCTGTACCGCGCTCTGGGCCCTAGAGCGCGACATCCCCTTCATCGGTACCGACCCAGACGTGGTGATCCCGGCCCCGGAGCGCGACGTGCCCGGCTCCGGCGCCGTGATCAACGCGATCGCCGGCGTCGCGGAGCGCGACCCCGACGCCGTCCTCGGCAAGCCCTCGGACACCGCGATCGAGATGGTGCGCGAGCGGCTCCCCCACCCCGCCAAGGAGTGTCTCGTCGTCGGCGACCGGCTCGACACCGACATCGCGCTCGGCGAGCGCGCCGGGATGACGACCGTCCTCGTCCGGTCGGGCGTCACCGACGACGCCGACCTCGCGGCGTCCGAGATCGAGCCGGACCACGTGCTCGACCACCTCGGTCAGATCGACCGAGTCGTCGGCTGAGGAACCCCGAAGCGGTCGGTACCCGTTCGCCGCGTGGGAAACAGTTATGTGCGGTCGAGCGTACCGTTCTCGCATGGGAGTGGTTGACTCACACGAGGACCGGACCGGAGACGACGAGGAGGACCCCGAGGAGTCCGTCCGCGTGGTGGAGGGACACGCGGTCCAGTTCAACGAGTACCGGTACTGACGGGCGAGCGCGTTCGGGCCTGACGGGCGAGGGAATGCGGTTGTGACGCCTGGATCGGTGTCCGCGCTGTCCTGACGGCCGGCGCCGGCGTCCGCGCGGGCCGCGACCGACCGCCCGACGGCTGTCGGGACCGTTAAGTGGTCGTCGCGGGTAGCCGAGGGTGTGATACCGAGGCTCCGACGCGCGAGTACCTTCGCCGCGGTGGCCGCGATCGCGGTCCTCGCGCCGGCGCTCGACACCGCCGCAGCCGTCCCCTTCTTCGCCGTCGCCGGGGCGGCGTTCTTCGGCGTCCGCGACGGCGAGTGGTTCGAGACGCTCGCGCTGCCGGGCGACCGCGAGGCGGAGCGCCTCTTCGGCCTCGTCTCCTTCGCGCTCGCCGGCGCGGGCCTCGCGCTGTTCGCGTCGCTGCCGCGCGCGCCGCTGCCGTACGAGGCGTTCGCGGCCGCGACGCTCGCGGTCGGCGCCGGCCGCCTCGGCCGGACGCTCGTCTCCCGCCGGACCGCGGACGAGTTCCCGCTCGTCGCCGGCTACGTGGTCGCCGGCACGGCCGCCGCCCTCGCCGGACAGATCGCGGTGCGCCTTCAGACCGGGGCGCCGGTCGACGGCGCGACGCTCCCGGTCGCGGTGTTTTTCGCGGCGGCCGCGGCGCTGACGGCCGCGCTCGTCCGCTCGCTGGTGTTCTCGCGGGACGCTCACATCACGACGATCCTCGTCGCGTTCGTGACGTGGGGGTTCATCGCCCTGGATCCGACCGTCGACGCCCCCCTCGTCGTCGCCGGCCTCGCGGTGACAGGCGCGCTCGGGTACGTCTCCTTCGCCATCGGCACCGCCTCGGTCGCGGGGATGCTCACCGGGGTCGTCTCGGCGCTGCTCGCGGTCGTCCTCGGCGGCGTCGGCTGGTTCCTTACCCTCATGTCCTTCTACGCGTTCGGGGGGCTCGCCTCGAAGTACCGGTTCGACGAGAAGGCGGCCCGCGGGGTCGCCCAGGAGAACGAGGGGGCCCGCGGCACCGGGAACGTGCTCGCGAACTCGGCGGTCGCGCTCGCGGCGGTGGTCGGCTACGCGGTCGCGCCGCACCTCGCCGTCCCGGCCGCGCCCTTCGGCTTCGCGTTCGCGGGCGCGACCGCGACCGCGATGGCCGACACGCTCTCCTCGGAGATCGGCGGCCTCTACGACGGCCCGCGGCTGGTGACGACGCTCCGCCGCGTCGAGCCCGGGACCGACGGCGCGATCACCTGGCAGGGCGAACTGGCCGGCCTCGCCGGCGCGCTGCTCGTCGGCGCCCTCGCCGCCAGCGGGTCGCCGCTGATCAGCCCGGTGGTCGCCGGCGGCGTCGCGGCGGGCGGGGCCGTCGTCGCGGCCGGCGTCACCGGGATGACCGTCGACAGCCTCCTCGGCGCCCTGATCGAGGGGGATCGCGTCGGGAACCAGTCGGTGAACTTCCTCGCGACGCTCGCCGGCGCCGTCGTCGCCGTCGCGCTCTGGGCGGTGGTGTGAGATGACGGGCGACGGCGACGGCGCCGGGCGAAAACCCGACGCCTCCGGCGATCCCGACCCACGAGTGCGCCCCGGCCGACCCGCCGACGCCGACCGGATCCGCGGGCTCCAGTCGCACCTCAGGCAGCCGAGCCCGGACCTCCTGGAGTACGGCCTCGCGGTTGGCGCCGCCCGCGTGAGCGTCGCCGAGGGACGCGTCGTCGGCTACCTCCTCCCCGTGGACGCGCCGAACCGCCCGGGGCTCCACGTCGCGGAGCTCGTCGTCGCGCCCGGCTTCCGGCGCGAGGGGCGCGCCCGCGGGCTCCTCGACGCGGCGATCGCGGACGCCGACGGCCCCGTCACGCTCCAGGCCCACCCCGACAACGACGCCGCCCGCTCGCTGTACGAGTCGCTCGGCTTCGAGGTCGTCGACCGCCGACCGGACGCGTACGCCGACGGCGACGCGCTCGTGCTGCGATACGTCTCGTAAGGGGTCGGCGGCGCGCTCGTATGCGGGGACCGCAGGCACAAGGACTATTCGAGCGCCACGCCTCCGGACAGCCATGAGTGACGCCGACGCGGAGACGGGGTCGATCGAGGTCGACTTCGGCGAGGACGGGCTGGTGCCGGCGGTCGCCCAGGACGCCGACTCCGGCGAGGTGTTGATGCTCGCGTACGTCTCGCCGGAGGCGCTGGCGCGTACCCGCGAGACCGGCGAGGCGCACTACTACTCCCGGTCCCGCGAAGAGATCTGGCACAAGGGAGATACCTCGGGCCATACCCAGTCGGTCCGGGAGGTCCGGGTCGACTGCGACGCCGACGCGCTGCTGTACCTCGTCGACCAGGCCGGCGGCGCCTGCCACACCGGCCACCGCTCCTGTTTCCACCGGACGGTCGACGGCGAGAACGTCGGCGAGCGCGTCTTCGACCCGGACGAGGTGTACTGACCGATGTCGGGGGAAACCGCCGGCGCCACGTCGGGAGGCGCCGGGGGCGACAAGGACGACCCCGTCCGCGGGGCCGGCGAGGCGGCCGCGCGGCTCCGGGAGCGCTACGACGAACTCCGCCGGATCGAGTCGCGGATCGACGACCACGGGCGGGACCGGGTCGAGGCGGCGGCCGACGCGTACCGCCACGCGCACCGGATCCTCGACCGATACGAGGAGGACGCGGTCGGCTCCGGCGACTTCGAGTCGTACGTCCGGTTCCGCGGCCAGTTCGGGGACGCGGTCGACGTCGACGACGACCTGCCGGCCGCCGAGGCGTTCGAGGCGGCGGACGAGGCGGTCGACAAGCGGCGCCTCTCCGACGAGGACTTCGCGACCGCCCGCGAGGCGCTGGAGCCGGCGGGGGAGTTCGTCGACCTCCTGGAGGCGTACGACGACGCGGTCGACGACTACCGGGCGGGCCGGAAAGCGGCCAAGGAGGCCCGCAAGCGGCTGGAGTCGCGGGTGGAGGAGCTCCGTGAGGTCGCCGACATGGCCGACGCGGACCTCGACGCGGACCTCGACCGCCTCCGCGGGCCGATCGATTCGTACGATGAGGCGGTGATGGAGGCGTTCCGGGAGTTCTTCAAGTCGGCGTCCGCCCGCGAGGTGTTCGACTTCCTCGACCGCGCGGACGCGACTCCCTTCGTCGACGTCGACGTGCCGCCGACCGACCTCGCGGAGTACGTCGAGACGCACGCGGCCGGCGAGGAGCCGCCCGCGACGCTGCTGGAGTACGCCGACTACACGAACTCGAAGCTCGACCACTACGTCGACGACCCGGGCGCGCTCCGCACGGCGGTCGCGGTCCACCGGACGTACCTCGAACGGCTCGACGGCGAGCCGCTGACGCTCGACTGGCCGCCGAAGCCGGGCGACGAGCTCGCCTACGAGATCGACGAGCTGGTCCCGCTCGTCGGGCGGATCGCCGACGACGACGCGGTCGCGACCCTGCGCTCGGTCCGCGAGCTCGCGCGGAGCGACGAGTACGGGCGCCTCCGCCGCGCGGCGGAGGTGCGCCACGCGCTCGACGACGGGGACCTCGCCCTGATCGAGCGCGGCGAGGCCGACGAGCGGCTCGCCGAGGCCGAGCGGACGCGCTCGGTCGTCGACGACGTGTTGAGCGAGACGGAGCGGTGAGCGGCGCGGGCGGCGACCGGATCCCCCGCCGTCGAGTGCGGATTTTTAAGCCTCGTCGCGGCGGAGCACGGGTATGACCCGATTCGACGCCGCGACCGAGGACGAGCGGCTGAAGCTGCTCGCCGACGCCGCGGCCGCGCACCGCGCGCGCTCCGGCGACGTGATGACCGTCGACGTCGACCCCGACAGCGACGACACCGGTGGCGGCGAGGTCCCGCCGTGGATCCAGCTGGCGGGCACGGAGCTGATACTGGACTGTACCGACGCGGAGTTAGAGCGGCTGAAGACGCTCCTCTCCGAGTTCCCGGAGTTCCGGATCGACGAGCTCGTCAGCCCGGAGGAGGCCGAGGGGACGAACGCGGTCGTCACGGCGCGCTCGGACGCGAACCGCGTCGCCGGGTTCGTCGAGCGCGCCTTCCGAGAGGTGTACGAGCTCGACGCCGAGTACCGGGCGTGGGTGACGGCGATCTGAGGCGGGCGATCGGCAAAGGCGTCACCGACCGGCCGGGCGTTACCGGCCGACCCGAACGTCACCGACCGCGGGTCACTTCGCGAAGTAGCTCGTGAAGTAGCCCGAGAGGAAAGAGCTGATCGCGACCGCGAGGAGGAGGTCGGTCGTGTCGTGGTCGCCGTCGTCGGCCGCGAACCAGGTGACCGCGACGCCGATGCCGAGCGAGATCAGGCCGTTCGCCGTGTCTTCTTTGACTCCCATACCCCCCGTTGGCGGCGGAGCGACAAAACCGATGCGGCGGGTCCGGTCTCGTCCGCACCGCGGCGAGTCGGCGCGGTCGCGCTAGCGCCCTCACCGCCGCTCAGTGGAACCCGCGGTCGACGTCGTCGTCCTCGATCAGGTCGTCGAGCTCGGCGGTGAGCAGCTCCTCGGCCTCCTCGAAGGTGTCGGAGAGTTCGTCGAGCTCGTCGGGCCGTCCGTCGAACTCGTACTCCATCGGGCCGAAGGCGGGGGAGTCGACCGCTTCCATCACGTCCTCAAAGAGGTGGTCCGGGTCGGTCGGCGCCTCGGCGTGGACTCTCAGCGTCTCGGTGGGCCGCGTCGCCATCTCCTCGGCGTGGTCCTCGTCCTCGGGCGCCGTCCGGACCGCGAACCGCCCGTCGCTGTCGGCGTCGGGCAGGAGCGGGTCCAGCCCGTCGTCGACCTTGCGGGCGACCTGCGCTCCGACGCCGCGGAGGTCGCGAGGGTTCTTCGCGTACGTCTTCAGGTGGTAGAGGCCGACGCTCGGGTGACCGAAGTAGAGGTCCTCCCCGAGGCCGCCGCGGCGGGAGCCGGCGACCGCGCGCCAGCCGTCGGGGTCGGTCGAGTCGCTCGCGACGTCCGCGAGGATGTCGTCCCAGTCTCGCACGCGCATGTCGGTCGACAGTACGGAAACGCGGGCGCAAGAGCGTGTCGGTGGCGGCGGCGCGCGCCGGAGCGGGTCGTCAGGGCGCGTGGAACGAGGGCGGTCGGCGGGACTACTGGTAGGCCTGAATCCCGGTGAGGTCCTCGCCGAGGATCAGGGTGTGGATGTCGTGGGTCCCCTCGTAGGTGTAGACGGTCTCCATGTTCGCCATGTGGCGCATCGGGGAGTAGTCGGCCGTGATCCCGTTGCCGCCGAGCATCTCGCGGGCGATCCGCGACTGGTCGCGCGCCGTCCGCACGTTGTTGCGCTTGGCCATCGAGACGTGCTGTGGCCGCAGCTCCCCCGCCTCCTTGAGGTCGGCGAGCCGGTGGGCGAGCAGCTGCGCGAGCGTGATCTGCGTCGCCATCTCCGCGAGCTTCTCCTGTTGCATCTGGAAGCCGCCGATCGGCTTGCCGAACTGCTCGCGGTCCGTGGCGTACTCCCGGGCGGTCTCGAAGCAGTCCTGCGCGGCGCCGACGGCGCCCCACGCGATGCCGTAGCGGGCCTGTGTCAGACACGACAGCGGTCCCTTCATCCCCTCGACGCCGGGGAGGCGGTTCTCGGCGGGCACGCGGACGTTCTGGAGGCTGATCTCGCCCGTGATCGACGCCCGGAGGCTGAGCTTCTCGTCGATCTTGTTCGTCGTGACGCCGTCGCGGTCGGTCTCGACGAGGAACCCGCGGACGGGCGTCCCCTCCTCGCCGTGGTCCTTCGCCCACACGACCGCGACGTCCGCGATCGGGGAGTTCGTGATCCACGTCTTCGAGCCGTTCAGGACGTACTCGTCGCCGTCGGGCTCGGCCATCGTCTCCATCGCGGAGGGGTTCGACCCGTGTTCCGGCTCCGTGAGCCCGAAGCAGCCGACCGCGTCGCCGGCGCCGAGCCGCGGGAGCCACTCCTCCTTCTGCTCGTCGCTGCCGAACGCGTGGATCGGGTACATCACTAAGGCCCCCTGGACGCTCGCCATCGACCGGAGCCCGGAGTCGCACGCCTCCAGCTCGCGCATCAGCAGCCCGTACGCCGTCTCGCTGACGTCCGGCAGGCCGTACCCGTCGAGGTTCGGCGCGTAAAAGCCCATCTCGCCCATCTTCGGGATGAGCTCCGTGGGAAACGTGCCATCGATCCAGTGGTCTCCCATGTCGGGGACCTCGCCGTCGACGAACGAGCGCGCGGAGTCGACGAGCAGCCGCTCCTCCTCGGACAGCGTCGACTCCATGTCGAAGTAATCCAGCATACGATCGCTTGCGATCCCACGGATAAATAAGTACACTCTCGCCCGCCGAGACGCGGGAAATTGGCCGTCGAGACGGATCCGTGGCTCGCGCTCGGACCGCGTCGGTCCCCTCGGTCGTCTTCCGTAGGGAAACGTTTTCACGCGACACCCGGAATTGGCGAGACATGGACCTAGGGATCGACGGGAACGCGGCGCTCGTCACGGCATCGTCCAGCGGACTCGGCAAGGCATCGGCGAAGGCGCTCGCGCGGGAGGGCGTCGACGTCGTCGTCAACGGCCGCGACGAGGAGCGGCTGGCGGCCGCGAAGGAGGAGGTCGAGGCGGTCGCGACCGGCGAGGTAGTCGCCCACTCCGCCGACCTGACCGACGCCGACGAGGTGACGGCGCTCGTCGAGGCGACCGTCGACGAGTTCGGCACGATCGACCACCTCGTAACGAGCGCCGGCGGCCCGCCGTCAGGCGCGTTCCTCGACACCGACGACGAGGACTGGCAGCACGCCTACGACCTGCTCGTGATGAGCGTCGTCCGGCTGGCGCGGGAGTCGTACCCCCACCTCAGGGAAGGGGACGGCGGCACAATCGTCAACATCACGTCCCGAAGCGTGAAGGAGGCGCTCGACAGCCTCGTCTTATCGAACGCGGTTCGGATGGGCGTCATCGGGCTAGAGAAGACGCTCTCGAAGGAGTTCGCCCCGGAGGTCCGCGCCAACGCCGTCCTGCCGGGCCCCCACGAGACGAGCCGGATCCGCGACCTCGTCGAGGCCGCCGTCGAGCGGGGCGAGTACGACTCCTACGAGGAGGGGCTCGACGACTGGGCGGGGAACCCCCTCGAACGCATCGGCGACCCGATGGAGCTCGGCAACACGGTCGCGTTCCTCTCGTCGCCGAAGTCCGGCTACGTCAACGGTACCGCGCTCCCGATCGACGGCGGCTCCACCGGAGCGAACCTATGAAGCCGGTTGCGTTCGACGAGGCGGAGACGTACGAGCCGGAGGAGGGCTGGCGGCGCGTGTCGATGGCGGGCAGCGACCGGTTCTCCTTCGAGTGGTTCGAGAAGCCGCCGGGCCACAGCTCGCCGATGCACGACCACGAGAACGAGCAGGTGTGCCTCTGTCTGGAGGGCGAGCTGACCGTCGCGACCGAGGACGACGAGGTGACGCTTCAGAAGAACGACTCCGTCCTCGTAGCGCCCAACGAGCCCCACCGCGTCGAGAACACGGGCGACGAGCTCGCCGTCGGCCTCGACGTGTTCGCGCCCGGACGCTCGTTCGACTTCTGGACCGACCGCGAGGAGTGAGATGAGTGGACCGAGGACGAGATGAAGTACCTCGCGCGCGCGGCGACCGGCAACCCCCTGCTCGGCGACGAGACGGGGTACGTCCCGCTCGGCGCCGTCGAGCCCGACCTCGAGACGGTCCGCGACGCGCTCCCCCGAGCTGCCGCGGGGAGGCTCGGCAGCGTCGCCAGCGCGACGGCCGACCCCGTCCCGGCGGCCGACCTGTCGTTCGGCGCGCCGCTGGCGTCGTTCGGGAAGCTGTGGGGGATCGGCCTGAACTACGCGGAACACGCCGGCGATCTCGACGAGGAGCGCCCGACGGAGCCGGCGAGCTTCATGAAACCGTCGTCGGCCCTGACCGGGCCGGACGGCCCGATCCGCCTGCCGCCGCGGTCGCAGAGCGAACGGGTGACCGCCGAGGCGGAGCTGGCCGTCGTGATGGGCCGGACGTGCCGGGGCGTCGACGAGGGCGAGGTGAGCGACGTGATCGCCGGCTTTCTGCCCGTGATCGACATGACCGCGGAGGACGTGCTCCAGCAGAACCCCCGGTTCCTCACCCGGGCAAAGAGCTACGACACGTTCCTCGTGCCCGGCGCCGCGATCGCGGTGCTGGAGGGGCCGCTCGACCTCGACGGGCTCTCGGTGCGCACCGAGGTCAACGGGGAGGTGCGGGCCGAAAACGAGATCCGTAACATGCTGTTCCCGCCGGCGGAGATCGTCTCGTTCCACGCCGACGCGATGACGCTGGAACCGGGGGACCTGTTCAGCACGGGGACGCCCGGTGCGGCGCCGATCGCCCCCGGCGACGAGGTGCGGGCGGTCGTCGAGTCGATCGGGTCCGTCACCGCGCCGGTGACCCGGTAGGCGGGCGCCGACCCGACGCGGACGCGATTCCGGCTCACCGACAGCGTTTTTCGACGGCGCCGCCGAGCGGGGACGTGAACGTTCGGGGGCCGATCGTCTCCGTCGGGGAGGCGCGGACGGTGTCGACGTCGTACGGCGAGCGCGACCTCCGCGAGGTGCGGGTCCGGCCCGACCGCGGCGCGGGCGACCCGGTCGACGTGACGCTGTGGGGGAAGTGGACAGAGGTCGCCGAACACGCGGAGCCGGGGATGGAACTGCTCGTCACCGACCCCGAGGAGGACGAGTACCGCGGGGAGACGGGGTACGCGACGACCGACGAGTCGTGGGTCGTCCTCGAACCCGACTTCCTCGTCGACGTGACCGGCATCCGGTCGTGGGTCCAGTGCCCGCGGATGTACTACCTGAACAAACTGTCGGGGATTCCGCTCAACTACCCCGTCGTCAAGGGGACCATCGTCCACGAGGTGTTCGGCGACCTGCTCCGCGGGATGGACCTCGACGAGTCGGTCGCGGAGCGCGTGGCCGAGGCGGGCCTCGAACTCGGCCTCCTCGGCTACGAGACCGCGGAGGTGGAAGACGAGGTGCGGCGCAACGCCGCCGCGGTCGAGGGGTGGCTCGCGCAGGGGACGCTCGCCGACGAGGACACGTGGCGCTCGGAGTTCTCCCTCATCTCGCCCACGTTCGGGCTGAAGGGGCGCGCGGACGCGCTCCGGCGCGGCACGCCGGTCGAACTGAAGACGGGGAAGAACACCAAGCGGGAGCCGCGGTTCCACGACAAGGTGCAGGCGGCCTGCTACGCGCTCATGCTCGACGAGCGCGGCGTCGACCCGGACATCGGGACGCTGCTGTACACGAAGAACACGGCCTTGGACCGCAACGAGGAGTCGGGCGACCTCGCGCCGGCCAAGGAGTTCACCGTCGGCCGGGGGTTCCTGGAGTTCGTCGTCCGCGAGCGAAACGCCCTCGCGGCCGCCGAGTGGCGGGCGCTCAACGAGGCCGGCGAGCGCCCCGCGGTGCCGACGGGGTACGAGGCCGACGCGACCTGCAGCTACTGCTTCGAGCAGGACGCCTGTATGGTCGTCTCCGGCCGGCTCGACCAGGAGTCGAAGGCGGGCCAGATCGGGACGCCGGTGCCCGAGGAGGAGCGCGACTACTTCGACCGGTTCTACGTCGCCCTCGAAGAGGAGCGCCGCGAGACTCACGCGGAGTACCGGAAGCTGTGGGAGCAGACGCCCGAAGAGCGCGCGGCCGACGACCGCGCGCTGATCGGCTTGGAGCCGGTCGCGCAGACGGAGATCGACGACGCCCGGTGGGAGCTTCGCGCGAAGAAGCCGGGCGACGCCGTCTCGAAGCTCCGCGAGGGCGACGTGGCGCTCGCGAGCGACGGCGACCCCGTCTCCGGCCACGCGGAACTGGGCCGGATCACAGCCCTCGGGAGCGACGAGGTCGTCGTCGAGACGGACGAGCCGGTGGAGCTGCGGCGGCTCGACGTCTACCCCTCCGAGATCTCCGTCGACCGCTCGCTGACCGCGCTCCACGACGCCGTCCTGAAGGGCGATCCCGACCGCAAGGACGTGATATTCGGCCGGCGGAACCCGTCGTTCCGGGACCCGACCGAGCGCCCACCGGGTAGCCCCGGAGCCGACGACCCGGACGCGCCCGACGCCTACATCGACAACAACGCGGCGCAGAACGAGGCGGTCGAACTCGCGGTCGACGCCGAGGACTGCGCGCTGATCCACGGCCCGCCGGGGACGGGGAAGACGTACACAATCGCCCGGACGATCCGCGCGCTGGTCGCGGAGGGGAACCGGGTGCTGCTCTCCGCGTTCACGAACCGCGCGGTCGACAACGCGCTGGAGGCGCTCCGCGACCAGGGGTTCGACGACGTGCTTCGAGTGGGAACCGAGACCGGCGTCCGCGAGGACATGCGGGACGTGCGGCTCGTCCAGCGCGGCGAGCCGAACGCGAAGGCCGCCGAGTTGCGGGACGCGCCGGTCGTCGCCGCGACGACGGCGGCCTGCGGTTCCCGCGTCATGCGCGAGTGCGAGTTCGACGTGGCCCTCGTCGACGAGGCCTCCCAGCTCACCGAGCCCGGGACCCACGCCGCCGTCAACCTCGCCGACCGGTTCGTCCTCGTCGGCGACCACGAGCAGCTCCCGCCGGTCGTTCGCGCGGAGAACGACCTCCGGACCTCGCTCTTCCAGCGGCTCATCGAGACGTACCCCGACGCGAGCGTGATGCTCGACCGGCAGTACCGGATGAGCCAGCGGATCCAGGCGTTCGCCTCCGCGGAGTTCTACGACGGCGCGCTCCGCCCCGCGACCCCCGAGGTGGCCGGGCAGACGCTCGCGGACCTCGGCGTCGACCCCGACGCGCTCGCGCCCGACCTGACCGGCGGCGTCGGGTTCGTCGACCCGGACGGCGAGCGCGACGGGAACCGGAACGTCCGCGAGGCGGAGCGCGTCGCCGCGATCGCCGACGCCTACGTCGCCGCCGGCGTCGACCCCGACGACATCGGCGTGATCGCCCCCTTCCGGGCGCAGGTCGCGGAGATCGGCCGCCGGACCGACGTGACAGTCGACACCGTCGACCGCTTCCAAGGCTCCTCGAAAGAGGTGATACTCGTCTCGCTCGTCGCGACCGGCGACCTCGACGGGCCGATATTCGAGGACCACCGGCGGATGAACGTCGCGCTCACCAGGGCGAAAAAGCAGTTGACGCTGGTGGGCGACGCCGACGCCCTCGCCACGGACCCCTTCTACGCCCGGATGCTCGACTGGGCGCGGAGGTGAGGAGCGACCCTACGACTCGTCCGCGTCGGTGACGATCCCCGGCTCCTTGCTCGCGATCACGACGATCCGGTCGGTGAGGTCCTCGATCGTGTTCGCGAGCTCGTCCAACAGGATCGCGAGCTCGCGGTAGACGAGCGGCTCCTCGATCGTGTCGTCGGCGAACGCGGTCTCGATGGCGTCGTTCCGCAGCTCGTCGCACTCGCTCTCGAGGGCGCGGATCGACTCGATCCCCTCGGCGAGCGTCTCGGTGGCGTCGGCGCGCGCGAGCCCCCTGACGAACCCCTCGACGACCTCGGCGAGGACTTCGGTCATCTCGGCGATCCGGGCGGCCATCTCGCGCATGTCGGCGAACGGCTCGACGCCCGCGGCCGGGCGCATCATGGCAACCTCCTGGACGATCCGCTCGGTGTGGTTCGCGACCACGTCCAGCTCGTTGTAGAAGTCGAGCAGCGCGGACTCGTTGAAGTTGATCCGGGTGTTCAGCAGGCCGATGTCGTCCGGCCCGGCGTCGGTGATGAGCCCGGTGAGCCCGCGGACGAGGTCGTCGCACTCGCTCTCGACGGCGGCTATCTCGTCGACCGTGTCGCGGGACGCGCCCTCGCTCGCGTACTCGTCGAGCGCCCGCGGGAGGAGGGCGACGCAGTCGTCGATCCGGTCGAGGTACGCGACCGTTTGGGTCTCGAGCCGTTCCCCGAAGTCGGCGTCGGTGGACATGTGCGAACCCACGCGCGTCGGCGGTAAAGAGGTTCCCTCGCGTGTCGTCGATCGTGAGGGTCAGGCGGTCGCACGCCGCGGATCGGCGGTGCCGCGGACCCGCGTCCTACAGCTCGGCGGCGGCGTCGAGCGCCGCCTCGACCTCCGGGGCATCGAACCACTCGCGGTCGGTGTACGCGTTCGCGCCGGCCGCGTACAGGTCCGAGACCGCGTCCACGACCGCCGGCGGGAGCGGGTCTGGGTCCGGGTCGCAGAGCTCGCGCCAGTCGTCGATGTCGCGGTCGGCGACCGCGTCTTTCGCCTCGCCCACGGCCGCGACCCAGTCGAGGTCGTTCGCCTTGTACCACTGGCGGACGACCTCCTTCGAGATCCCGCGGCCGCCGTACGAGAACCGGTTCTCGTCGAAAGTGCCGACCACGTCGGCGACCCGGAGTTCGCCGTCGACGTAGAGGCACTCGATCTTGCCGTCCTCGTGGACGAACCCGGTCGCCTCGGCGCGCTCGGTGACGACGCGGTTCACGTCGCGCGCGAGCGATTCGAGGGCGTCGACGGCGGCGGCGCCCGCGATCTCGTCGGCCTCCGCCCGGGTGAGATAGCGGTCCTGCTGCTCGTACTTCGTCGAGAACTCCACGACTGGCTCCGGGAGGTCGACCGGCTCGGCGGGCCAGTCGCCGTCGGCGAGGTCGTCGAGCCCGAGGTCGGCGGGCTCGGCGCGCTTCCGCAGGCTGGACCCGACGGGGACCCGGTTGCGGAAGACGACCTCCAGCGGGACGAGGTAGTTCCCCCCGCCCGCGGCGTGGAATGCCTCGTAGTCGTAGCCGGCGTGGGGCCCCTCGTACGACAGGTCGGGCACCTGCGTCAGGTCGATGGCCATCTCGGTGGGCGGCGCGGTCGCCTCGGCGAGGGGGACGGGGTCGGGCTCGGTCCCGTCGTCCGCGACGGTACCCGGGTCCACGACCCCGCGGTAGTGGGTCGGGACGCCCGCGTCCTCCAGTAGTTCGAAGTTGAACGCGCCCATCGCGCAGAGGCTCGCCCCCTTGTGGGGGATCGCGTCGGGCATCTGTCCCCAGTCGAACACCGAGTAGGCGTCGGTGAAGGCGAACCGACCTCGGCCGAGTCCGTCGGCGGTCGCCGGCTCGTCGACGCGGAACTCCTTGACGCTCGTCATGACTCACACCGCGACCGCCTCCCACATGAACCTTTCAGTTACGTGCGTACCTCGGACATGTTTTCCGAGGTTTGATCCACACATGTGCGGTATCTCGGTCGCGATGTGGACCGGCGCCCGCGCGCTCGCATCGAAAGCGACACCGGGATCCGCCCCCCAGTCCGGGGCATGAACGATGCGCGCGAGGTCGTCGTCCTCCGGTACGGCCACCGGCCGGGGCGCGACGACCGCATGACGACGCACGTCGGGCTCACGGCGCGGGCGCTCGGGGCCGACCGGGTGATCTTCCCCGACAACGCGGGCCAGTCGGCGGAGACGGTCCGCGACATCACCGGCCGGTTCGGCGGGCCGTTCGCCGTCGAACTGCGCGACGACCAGAAGGCGATCGTCCGGGAGTTCGACGGGGTCGTGGTCCACCTCACGATGTACGGCGAGCGCGTCCAAGACGTGGAGACGGCCGTCCGGGAGGCGGTCGGGCTCGACGAACCAGAAGCGCCCGAGGAGGCGTCACCGCCGCGCGACCTCCTCGTCGTCGTCGGCGGCGAGAAGGTGCCGTGGGCGCTGTACGAGCGCGCCGACTTCAACGTGGGCGTGACGAACCAGCCGCACTCGGAGGTCGCGGGGCTCGCCGTCTTCCTCGACCGCCTGTTCGACGGGGCGGAACTCGGCCGCGAGTGGGCCGACGCCGACCGGCGCGTCGTCCCGGAGGCGACCGGGAAGACGGTGATCGACGCGGGGACCGAAACCGACAGCGCCGGGGACGACGAGGCCGGAGACGACAGCCCCGGGAACGACCGAGCGTCCGAGCGCCGCGACTGACCCGGCTACTCTCCCGCGTCGCCGCGCTCGGCGTCTCGCTCGACGACCTCCGGAGTCCCGCTCAGGATGCCGCGGAGCCCCGACATCGGCTCGCCGACGGTGACCCCGTGCTCCGTGATCTTGAACTCGCGGATCGTCCGCTCGAAGTCGCTCGTCCGCTTTTTCAACACGCCGATCACCTTGCGGAGCTCGCCGCCGACCTCTAGGTGCCGGAGGAAGAGGATGTTGTCGGCGAGGTAGCTGATGTTCTCCATGGTCGCGCGGAACTCCCCCGTGACGTTCCGCGTCTCGTCGATGAAGAGGCCGGTGACGCCCGCGTTCTTGAGGTAGCGGCCGAGCGCGTGCATCTGCTGGAGCATCTGCTCTTTCTCGCCGCGCAGGGTCAGCCGATACCCGGAGATGCCGTCGATCATGACGATGTCGGCCCCCTCCTCCTCGACCTCGTCGCGGACCATGCGGGCGAACTCCTGTGGCGACCGCTCTAACGCCTCCACCTCCGTCACCTGAAGCGTCCCCTTCGCCAGCATCTCGTCGACGGGGATGTTGACCGCGCGCGACCGGGCGAGGAACGTCTCCCGGTTCTCCTCGAACAGGTAGATCACGGAGCGTTCCCCGCGGCCCGCGGCCTCCTTCATGAACTGGGTGCTGAGCGTCGTCTTCCCCACGCCGGTCGGGCCGCTCACGATGGTGACGGTGCCGCGCTCGATCCCGCCGTGGAGCAGCTCGTCGACCTCGGGGATCCCCGACGAGACCTGCTCGAACGCCAGCTCCTCGTCCCGCGTGCCGGGCTGGAGCGCGGGAAACACCTCCATTCCCGCGTCGGTGATCCGGTAGGCGTGGTCCCCGCTCTGCGTCGACGACCCCCGGAACTTGGGGACGCTGACCGTCTTGCCGTACGCCCCCGCGTCGAGCCGGACCGTCCCGTCCGTGATGAACTCGAGGTCGTCTGTCGGGAGCGACCGCGTGTTCTGGACGGTGAACAGCACGGTCGCCCCCCTGTCTTTCAGGAACCGCATGAATCCGACCACCTGCTTGCGGAACTGGTAGTCGTCCGAGAGGAGGAACCGGAGCTGCGTCAGCGGGTCGACCACCACCCGGTCGGGGTCGACCGCCGTCACGCCCTCGACGATCCGCTCGGTCAGCGGCTCTCGCTCGACCTCCGAGGGCGCGAACACCTCGTACGACTCGTCCTCGACGAACGCGTCCGCGCCCGGGCTCAGGTCGAGGAACTCGATCGAATCGGTGTCGAAGCCGAGCGCGTCAGCGTTCGCCTTCAGGTCGCGGAGGTCCTCTTCGAGGTTGACGAAGAGCGCCGTCTCCCCCTCGTCCACGCCCCGCTGGAGGAAGTGGAACCCCAGAATGGTCTTCCCGCTCCCGGCCTGTCCGCGGACCATGTAGCTCCGCGTGGGGACGAGCCCGCCCGACAGCACTTCGTCGAGGCCGTCGACGCCGGTCGACGCCCGCTCGGATAGCGACGTTGTCATACCGTGGTACTCGCCCCCGACCGTGATATATATGGGGTAGTTCTTAGTGGCTCCCCGACTCAAATACGACGAGATGGATTCGAAGTCGGACGCGGAGTCCGGGGGCGATGACGGCGGCGGGCCCCCGGACCGCCCCGCCGGGGACGACGCCGGCCCCGCTCTCTCCCGGGCCCCCGACGGCGACCGCGCGACGGTCCTCCTCCTGATGGACGCCGACCGCGACCGCGGGCTCCTGTCCGACGCGCTGTCCGACCGGTACGCCGTTCGGACCGCCGAGTCGCCGGACGCGCTGAACGGCGAGTTCGACTGCTGTCTCCTCGACGCCGGCGCCTTCGAGGCCGCCGCGGACGCGATCGACACTCGACGCGAGCGCGCCGAGCCCGCGTTCCTCCCGTTCGTACTGCTGGTGAGCGAAGGGTCGCGGGCGGGGCTCGGCCACGCCGCGTGGGAGCGCGTCGACGACGTCATCGAACTCCCGGTCGGACGCCGGGCGCTCGTGACGCGCGTCTCGAACCTGGTCGAGCGGCGGCGGACGTCGCTCCGGTTCCGGCGGACCGTCGCGGACCTGCGGCGCAAAGAGCGGGCGATGGACGAGGCGCCCGTCGGGATCACCCTCGCGCGGGCGACCGACGGCGACGACAGCCCGCTCGTGTACCACAACCGAGAGTTCGAGGAGCTGACCGGCTACGGCGACGAGATCCTCGGCGAGGACTGTCGGTTCCTTCAGGGCCCCGACACCGGCGAGGAGTCCCGGGCGAGGATACGGCGGGCCCTCGACGAGGACCGACCGGTCGAGGTCGACATCCTCAATTATCGGGCGAACGGCCAGAAGTTCTGGAACCGGCTCTCCATCGCGCCGCTGCGCGACAAGGAGGGGAACGTGACGAGCTACGTCGGATTCCAGGCCGACATCACCGAGCGGAAGATCCGCGAGCGGCGGCTGGAGGTGATGGCCCGAGTGCTCAACCACAACCTCCGGAACAAGATGAACCTCATCGAGGGGTACGCGGACCTCCTCCGCGACGACCCCGACGAGGAGTCTCGGCGTCGGTCGCTGGACGTCATCGCCGAGACGGCCTCGGACCTCACCGGGATCGCGGGCGCCGTCCAGACCGTCGACGAGACGGTCTCACCGCCCGGGCTCGACGCCCCGATCAACCTCCGAGACGAACTGGTCGAGCTCCGAGACCGGCTCCGCAGCCGCTACCCGGACGCGTCGGTGACCATATCGCTACCCGACGACGGACCGATAGAGACGACCGCCGTGGGCCTGCCCGTCGCCGTCTCCGAGGCGGCCGAGAACGCGGTGAAGCACAACGACGCGGCGACGCCGTCGGTCGAGGTGCGCGTCGAGCGCCGTCCGCCGGAGTGGATCGCGATCGAAGTCGAGGACGACGGCCCGGGGATCCCGGACCACGAGACGCAGGTGCTGGAGGCTGGCGAGACCTCGCTGACCCACGCGGACCGGCTCGGCATATGGCTCATGTACTGGGTCGTCGCCAAGGCGGGCGGCGAGTTCGACATCGACACCGACGGTGAGGGGACGACGGTCCGCCTGGAAGTCCCGGTGCGGCCCTGAGTCGGCCGATACACAGAGCCGCTTCCCCTACAGTGTCCGCTTCGAGCGGAGCCGCGCGAGCCGCGTCCGGGCCTCCTGCCGGCTCGTCCCGCGAACCCGCCCCGTCTCGGCGTCGGCCATGGAGACGAAGGAGAGCCGGTCGAGGAGCGGGGGCCAGTCGCCGGCGCCCGCGGCGTCACCGGCGAACGCGACCGCGTTGGCGAGCCCCTCGCGCTCCTCGGTTCCGACCCGGGCGACCAGCGCGTCCGCGGCCCGCCGCCCGCCGGCGACGGAGAGCCGATCGCCGACCGTCGCGGGGACCCACGCCGGGAGGAGCAACAGCCAACACAGGACGCCGGCGGCCGCGTACGCCCACGACGGGATGCGCTCGCGGTCCGGCTCGTACCCGTGGATCCGGTTGACGCGCCGGTCGGCGGCGGTCCGGTCGCCGCGGCGTCCCACGAGCAGCGTCGCGAGCAGCGCCGCGGTCTCGACGGCCGCCAGCGCCGGCAGCGTCGCGGTGGTGAGGAGCGCCCGCCGCGTCCGGAGCCGGACGAGCGCGTGGCGCAACGCCGCGTCGCGGTCCGCCTTCGGCAGGGCGAGCAGCCGCGTGGAGACCACCAGTCGCGCCCCGCGGTAGCCGTCCGTGACGGCGACGTTCGCGGCGTCGGCGCGGACCGCGGTCACCGGCAGCGCGTCGACGCCGACCTCGCCCGCGAGGTGTTCGACGCGGTCGGCGACGAAGTCCGCGCGGCGGTCGTCTAGGTCGGCACGGGGGAGCCGCGCGATCCGCCTGTCGACGAGCGCGGGACCGAGGAGCGCGGAGAGCGCGGGGCCGACGACGACGGCCGCGAGCAGCCCGCCCGGCGCGCCGAGCGGGACGGTCCCGAGCCCGCCGGGGCCGAGCAGCGCGGCGAGCGGAACCAGCGGGACCGCCGCCAGCACGACCGGGACCGCGAGGAGCGCCAGGGCGCCGAGCGCGCGTCGCCCCCGTCCGTCGACCGAGTCTGCCATACGGGCGAGTGTGAGTCACGGCGCGTAAAGC
>NZ_NEDJ01000089.1 GCF_002114285.1 Halorubrum ezzemoulense DSM 17463 | reverse complement strand
TGGAACAGGCCGCTCGGACCTACGGCTTCCTCCGGTCACTGAACCTTACTGGGGCACCGATCCACAGTCTCGTGGACTGTATCGCTGTCAATGTATTCCGCTAGTTCCGCCAGTCTACCGAAGAGCGCGCGTTTTTGAATTGTGCTTGCCTGCCGTTTGTCCGCGTGAGTCGCTCCGGCAGCAGCATGCCCGTGTCAACGTCTGATTCTCGAATCGCTTCGCGTAACTCTCCTTCAAGCTCTGCGTCGAATTTCTGGAATTCACGGAGATCGCGCTCAAACGCAGCGATATCGGCTCGTAGTTCCTCACTCACCTGTGCCCGCTGCCACGGCTGAACAGTCTCCCACTCCACCTCGATAGATGCCCCCCGCCCGATTAATTTACAGCCGGATGCGATTTGGTAGAGATCGTCTCTAACGTCGGAGAGGGCGGTGTTCACTTCCGTCGCTCGGCGGTCGTACATGGTGTACACGACAGTGAACATGACTGAGAGCGCAGTGAGCGAAACTGTGACCGCTGTCGCGGGATCAATCCCGATCCCGATCTGACTGGGTACCCGCCCATCCCGAAGCGACTGCCAGTCGACCGACTCCAAAATCAGCACCTCAATACCTTCTCGGAGAGAGGTACTCGTTTCGGCGTGGTCGGGAAGAGAGGAACCATCCATGAGTGATCAGAGTGTCTGTAATCGCTGGGCGACGAGGACGGCGAAGACACCGAGCAAAACCAAGCCGATCGTCGACTCGATCGTCACGAGCATCGTCCCGATCCGGGTCGCCTCGACTACGCTCGTCGTTACGCCGGGGCTAAACGCTTGGAGGCTGAACACCAGCGCCCCGATGAGGTCTGTCTCTCCCGGTACCACACCGATCCCAATCGTAGTATATACAACCGCAAAATAGGCGACCACCACAATGCTCGTTGTCAGTACCCGTGCCGGCCGTTGTCCGTGTCCCGTCACCACTCCGTTCAGTAGGAGTCCGAAATAGCGTCCGTACTGACCGTCGAGCTGTGCTTGTCTGCGTTGGAGTGTGTAGTACTCCGACCGACGCCGAAACGCGGCGTCAGTTAGATCCTCATCCTCAAGCAACCCCACAAGCGTTCGGTACAAGCCGAGCATTTCTGGAACCTCGAGACCCCTCTGTTCAAGCTCGGTCAGCGAGGGGAACCGAGTACTCCGGTTGATCGACGCGTCCTGTAATCGAACGCCACTGAGATCACTCTCCTGTAGTGTTGCTCCATCGAGGACCGCACCTGAGAGATCGGCATTCTTGAGGCTACTCCCGGTAAGATCACTATCGGTAAGGTCGGTACCGGACAGGTCAGCCCCACGAAAGCTAGCGTCATTAAAAGTACACTCTCGACAGCGAGCACCCGAAAGTCGCGTAGCATCAAATTCGACACTCACAGCGGATGTCCCATTTAGTGTGGCATCGCGGAGATCACACATTGCGAACGAGCCAGTATCAAGTGCTGTCCGTCGGATAACTGCCCCTCGAACGCGGCACCCTTCAACTCGAATATCACCGACATCAGTCGTGATGAGTATCGCGTCGGAAAGATCAGTGTCAGTGGCTCTGATAGCCCCGCATATTGTCTCCGTCAGATCAATCCCCGTAGCAACGGTATCATCGAGTGTGAGGCTATCGACAGTCGCTCGGGTAAACACCACATCGTCGAGGTTGCTATTACGAAACTCAACCCCTGCGTCCGCGACCGTCTGATTCAGTACTGCGTCCTCGAACGACGAATCGATGGCAGTAAACCCATCAAGTCGCGCCTCACTCAGCTCCGCCTGTTGGAACGTCGATGCGACGACGGACGCATCAGTGAAATCACACCCGTCGAGTTCTGTCCGAGCAAGGTCACACTCGCGGATCGTCGCTCCGGCGAAGGTCGAGTCACTGAGATCAACACCGGCACTAAACTCCACCCCTCGGAGTGTCGCGTTGGCGAGCTCGGCACCACGCAACTTTGTGTCGGGTGGAACCGTATCCGGAAATCCATCTGTCGGCCGCTCACTCTCTGGACAGTGCCAGACGCACAATCCTGTATCCGACATCGACGGCTGGGTACAGCGGTACTGACTCTCATTGTCCTCAGCCGCACTGAGTGTAAACGAACACTGGCCCCACCCTCCACTCATTCGCTCTGTCTATCTACCGGGTCTCATATATGTGTACCGCTGAATTATGGAAGATTCAAGGCTAAAACCCCGCCCTTCAGGGCGGGGATACAGCCGACAATTCCTCCACTAACCACGTTCGATGGCACTGCTGGATATTCCACACTCAGTCGTTACTTTAACACGTAATCTTCTATAACTAGTTATGAACACAGTCTGATGCTGGAGACCACTCGTACCTATCGGGCGAAAATCGTCAACCACTCTCAGGTGAGTGGCGACCTTGACCAGTGTGGGTTCTCTGCATCAAAACTGTGGAACGTCGCCCGATACTACACACAAGGTCGGTGGGATGAAGACGGGGAAGTACCTGACGACGGCGAACTCAAATCCGAACTCAAGGAACACGAACGATACAGTGACCTACATTCTCAGTCAAGTCAGCGAGTTCTCGAAGAGCTTGCTGAGTCGTTCACCAGTTGGTACAAAGCACGCCAACGCGGAGATGAGGACGCCAACCCACCCGGCTATCGCAAACACGGCGACGAACACCCGCGCTCCACCGTGACGTGGAAGCAGAAGGGCATCAAGCACGATTCCAAACACAACAAACTCCGACTGAGCAAGGGCTTCAACCTGAAGAACCACCGCTCAGACTTCATCCTGTGTGAGTACGAGACGCGACCGGACGTGACCGTGGAGAACATCCAGCAAGTGCGAGCCGTGTGGAACGGCGACAACTGGGAACTTCACCTCGTCTGTAAGGTCGAGATACCTGTTGAGGACGCACCCGGCGAGAAGACGGCGGGTATCGACCTTGGCATCAAGAACTACCTCGCTATCGCCTACGACGACGGTGAGGCAGAGTTGTATCCGGGAAATGTGCTGAAACAAGACAAGCACTACTTCACCCGCGACGAGTACGACACAGAGGGCGAGAATGGCCCGTCGCGCCGTGCCCTTCGTGCCCATCAGAAACTCTCACGCCGGAAAGACCACTTCCTTCACTCACTCGCCAAGCACGTCGTAGAGCGGTGTATCGACCACGAGGTCGGACACATCGCCATCGGTGACTTGAGCAAGATTCGTGAGGACGAGAACGGTGAGTCTCGGAACTGGGGTCGAAGTGGAAACAAGAAGCTCCACGGTTGGGAGTTCGACCACTTCACCACGTTGCTCGAATACAAGGCTGAGGAACACGGTATCCTCGTTGACCGAAAGAGCGAGCGCGACACGTCGAAGACGTGTTCGTGTTGTGGTCGGAAGTGTGACTCAAACCGTGTGGAGCGTGGTTTGTACGTCTGTGAGTCGTGCGGTACAACGATGAATGCGGACGTGAATGGCGCGGTGAATATTCGCAGAAAGATAACTCAGAATCCCCCCACACGGGATATGAGTAACGGTCGTTTGGCACGGCCAGTAGCCTACCTGTTCAACCAAACCTCTGGGTCGTTCCACCCGAGGGAACAGGTGGGTTGCGAATCTTAATATCCCAACGCTCGGGAATCCTCGCCCTTCAGGGCGGGGAGGATGTCAACCGGCTTCGAGATGTACGACCGCTGCCGCGATCCCGGTGAGGGGTTAGGGATCCCGGCGTCCGAATCAGCGGACGCGTTCAATAATGAAGCCGTTCGACGGGCAGTGATCCCAGCAGCAAACGGTATCAGCACTGCGCGAGATATGGCCCGATTTTACGCGTGTATAGCTAATGGCGGCGAAATCGATGGCACGCGCCTGCTCGATGCGGAGACAGTTTCCGAAGCGACCAAGACTCACGCTGAAACAGACGCAGACGGCACACTCTCCCGGCCAGCCCGGTATGGGCTCGGATTTTGGACCGGCGGACTGGCGAATGACATGTTCGGATCCTTCAGCCGCGAGCGGATGTTCGGCCATGCCGGGCTCGGGAGTATCTTCGGCTGGGGGGATCCGGAACTCAACGTTGGCTTCGCATACGTCACCAACGGCATCCGCGAGGAATCATGGGAGCACGCCGCTCGCATCAGTGGAATGTCCGATGCTGTCCGATTAGCGCTCTATGAGTGAGGTCTCGCAGGATTTGACTTTCATTGATAGGGTACTTTCGGCCTATCTGAGCTTATTGAATCCCTGGCTTGTTGATGTGTTTTAGCGGTCCTGCTGAATACAGGGCGCTTATCGGTCACGACACTGATTTCTCATTCGAAGACTGACGGAATAATATGCCAAATGACCAGTATCAGTACGAGTCAATTGGGGTAATTCGGACACCCTTTGGATCGTCGGAAGGGATGCCAATTCAACCAGCTGGAGCAGATACCGTAGAGGGAACTGTCGAGGTAAAGGGGTCATACGTTAATGCGTTGAAAGACTTGAACGGGTTCTCTCACTGTATTTTGCTGTCTTCCTCCGCGTGTGGAACGACTACGCGAAGCGGGGGAAGTACCGCGAGACGCCGATCCCGAAGGAACTCGCCAGTTCCGTTCGGACGCTCTCATACGAACGCGACCCCGACGAGCCGATCGTCGACGTCGAACCGAACTCGATTTATCGCTGGGTGAAGCGCGCCGGCGAGCGCCGGTACGCCGGGACCAGCGATGAGGGGTGGACATACCTCGATGTCCACGACCTCCGGCGTACTTGGGGCGGTCATTTGCTGTGGGACTGCGGTATTCTTCCTGCCGTCGTGATGAGTTTCGGCGGGTGGGAAGACTGGGAGACGTTCAGAAACCACTATCTCGGAGGGATGAGCCCGATAGCTGCGGAACGCGAGCGCGAGAAGATCTCGTTCGTCTCGGGGAACGTCGAATCCGACCCGGGTGCGGATCCGGTTTTTGAGCCGACAGTTCAGTCGCGTTCTTTGTACTGATTTATACGCCTAATGATAGGCCAATTTGTAGATGGCTCTTGTCCAATCTGGCGAAATAACAATTCGATATGTGATATGGGCTGCTACTGACTGCTGAATATAGAGGTTATAGTCAGCATCAGAGCATTGTTATTTCAAATTAGCAGAATCAGGACAGAAATTGACTTTGTTGATACCGAGAAATTAATTCATAGTTAGCCAGTAGTTTTTTTATAATAATAACACATTACAGACCATGCCGTTCAGTTTACACCGAGAGATTCAGGTTCTCCACGTCGATGACGACCCCTCCATCACGGACCTGACAGGGACGTTTCTCGAACGCGAGGACGACCGCTTCGCTGTCCAGACAGCGACCAGTGCCGACGAGGGGTTGGAGAATATTAATGACCGCCCGCCTGACTGCGTCGTCTCGGATTACAATATGCCCGGCACGGACGGCATCGAATTCCTACAGGCTGTCCGAGAGGAGTATCCCGACCTCCCGTTTATCCTCTTCACCGGCAAGGGCAGCGAGGCAGTCGCCAGTGACGCCATTGCTGCCGGTGTCACCGACTATCTCCAGAAGGGGAGCGGCACCGAACGGTACGAACTCTTGGCCAACCGGATCCGCAACGCCGTTCGGACCCGCCGCGAGGCCGAGCGGGCCGACAGACAAGAACAATTGATGCGATTGACGGAATTCAACGGTGATACCGGTGGTTTCGAACTGGACACAGAGAGCAATACTGTCGTGCTGACGGCAGGTACCCGGCGAATCATTGGCCGTCGTAACCAACACGAAATGTCTCTGGAGGAGGCGCTGAAACTGTTCCATCCAGACGACCGCGAAGACATCCAGCATACACTCGACAAGGTGCTGGAGACGCGCGAAGAACTGTACGACACATGGCGACTCCAACCGGGTGACGGCGAGGAACGTCTCCTCGATATGACAATTACTCCGGTTGTCGAGAATGGGGGGGAGGTAACGAAGCTCCGGGGGGCCGGTCACGATATTACTGAGCGTGAGGAGCACGAACGGACCGCTCGGCAGCGACAGAAGCAATTATCGCTGTTTTTTGAAGAATCACCACTTGGGGCAGTCCAGTGGGATTCTGAATTCCAGTTTGAACGAATGAACAGACGAGCCGAAGAGATTCTCGGCTACAGTGAGGCAGAGTTGTGTGGCGAGTCATGGGAGGGGATTGTCGCTGGTGACGACCGCGGACAGGTGGGTGATGCTGTAGAAAAACTCCTTGACGCGGACGGCGGAACCCACGTGATCAATAGGAACGTCCGGAAGGATGGCGAGGCAATCACCTGTGAGTGGCACAACCGTGTCGTCACCGGCGCAGATGGGGACGTCCAGACGATTTTTTCGAAGTTTCAGGATGTTACCGACCGAGAGCGGCGGAAGACTGAATTAGAAGAGTACGAGACGATTATCGAGGCACTCAGTGATGCGGTGTACGTGCTTGACGAAAAGGGGCAGTTCACTTACGTTAACGACGAGTTGGTGGAATTAGTCGGCTACGACCGGGAAACGATTCTCGGGAACACACCATCGCTGATCAAGGACGAAGAGGCCGTACAACGGGCCGAGCAGGAATTGGGACGGTTACTATCGAGCGATGGCCCGGAAGCGGTAACATTCGAAGTGACGGTCTACCCCCGCGAAGGCGACCCAATCGTCTGCGAAGATCATATGGGCGTCCTTCCGTACGATGGCGAGGAGTTCAACGGGTCGGTCGGCACACTCCGGGATGTCACCGAGCAACGAGAACGTGAAGCCGAACTCCGCCAGACCACCAACCAACTACAGGGTGTTATCGATAGCGTTGAGTCAGCGATGTGGATTCGAAACACCGATCACGAGTACGTGTATATGAATCAATATCATCGGGACCTGTTTGACATTGCTGACGATACCGACATCGCCGGAAAACGGGCAGCAGATTTACACTCGGCGGAAGTGGCTGAGAAATTTCAGCAGAACGACCAAAGAGTGTATGAGACGAGAGAACAGGTCGAGATCGAAGAGGTCATTCAGACCGACGACGGTCGTCAGTACTTTCTCACCCGGATTGTCCCACTGTTTGACAATGGCTCCGTATACGCCACCTGTGGCATCGCCACCAACATTACTGAGCAGAAAGAGTACGAAGAAAAATTGTAACGACAGAACGAGCGTTTGGAAGAGTTCGCCAGCATCGTCAGCCACGATTTACGGAACCCACTCTGTGTGGCCTAAGGATGGTTGGAACTGATTCGGGACGAGTGTGCGAGTGACCATATCGACGTCGTAGCACAGACATTTGACCGGATGGACGCGCTCATTGAGGACCTGCTGATTCGGGCGCTCAGGTATTCCCGGTCACTCGGAACTGCCCTCGCCTACCGGCGTCTCCTCTTCGATCTCGGCGGTGTCACGGTCGACAGTTACCCGGACCTTCTGGATACGTGTGTCATCCACCTGTTCGGCCCGGAGCGTGACGTTCTCGTAGTTGAACTCTTCGTCCTGCTCGACAAGGCGGCCCGCAAGGTTGAAAACGAAGCCCGCGATACTCTCGAACTCCTCGCCTTCTGGCAGTACAATGTCGAGCGCTTCATTGATTTCCTCGATGTTAACCCCACCGTTCACGAGGACAGTGTCATCGTCAACGAATTCGATCGGATCTTCTTCGTCACCCGCCAGTATTTCGCCGACGATTTCCTCGGTCATATCCTCCATCGTGATGAGGCCCTCAGTGGCACCGAACTCGTCGACGACGATAGCCATCTGTATCCGTTTCTCGCGCATTTCCGAGAGGAGCGCGTCGACGTTTTTCGACTCGGGGATGTGGAGCGTCGGAGCGATTACGTCCTCTACGTCGAGGTCGTCGAAAGTGTCGTAGTTCGAATTCTGTAGGTCACGGATGTCGAAGACGCCGATCACACTGTCTAGCGACCCATCGTAAACTGGTAGGTCCGCGTGACCACTTGAGATACACTTCTGGATTGCCTCCTCAACGGTCGCATCACTGGAGATAGCCGCCACATCGAGGCGGGGGGTCATCACCTCCTTGGCAGTGGCATCGGTGAATCGAAGGGCGCGTTGGAGCCGCTGGTGTTCCTCCTCGTCGAGGACTCCCTCACGCTCGCCCGTTTGAATCATATTTCGAATCTCGTCTCGGCTGACGTAGGTCGACTCGATGGACGGGCTGCCGCCGGTAAGTCTGTTCACGACGCCCGTCAGGTAGTGGAATACGGTGATAAGCGGCCACAGTGGCTTCTCGACGATCTTTAGCCCCCGGGCGACACGCCGTGCGTGTAGTCCAGTGTTCTCTACGGCGTAGGATTTGGGTGCGCTCTCGCCGAATATTAACACCACCGACGTGATGCCGAGCGACGAGACGATAACTGCCGTGCCCGCGTCGAAATAGAAGCCAACGATAGTCGTCGAGATTGAGGACATCGTGATGTTGACCATATTGTTCCCCACGAGAATTGTTACGAGAAGGCGGTGGGGATCCTCCTTGAGAGATTTGACCGCCCGTGCGCCACGCAGGCCTTGCTCAACCATCGCATCTACCTGATGGGACGGCAAGGAGAACAGCGCAATCTCCGACGACGAGAAGAATCCCGACCCTACCAAGAGAAGCAGAATCAAGCCGATACCGACCGTGGTGACTGCCGTTTGGCTCAGTTCGGCGCCGACGACTGGCACGGTGTACTGGAGGAGGCCGCCCCTGGACAGTACTGTGAGGAGAGATATCCACATGCGACCACCTAATGCGTGAGCAGAAAAGTAACCCGTGGTAACAGAGTATGGATTCCTTGAGTTACACCCATACGAGAGCCTGTCATAGAAACCATCTCATAGCTTGAGCTTCTCGCGGCCAGGGTCGTCTCCCCGCTCGAAGTTGGTGATTACAACAACGAGACGGAGACACCAACCATCTGCTCAGACAATAGTGAGGCATCGGCCTGTGACAGTGTACACCCGTCACCGGTGAAGCGGACTGTTTCGACTGTGGTCCCATCATCACTGAGAGCTACCTGAGGTCTCCTTCAGGGTGCGTTGGGCCGACACACTGTGGGTTCGTCGTTGCTGCCTCAACATCGGGAGAGGGAAGCTTACCGTAGTTCCGGGGATTCTGCGAGTGATCTGCGAGTAACTCTTGAACAAACTTGCTGTTCATAAAAGACACTAAACACTCTTATGAGCACGATTGTACGGCTAGTCAGAAATCCCTAGTCCGTTGAATAACGAGGCCGTCTGTGGACTGGATCGCTGATTTCAAAGAATTCGGACGTTGTCTGGCTATATCGTTTATCTCGACATAATCTAAGTCGGTTCAAAAATCATATAGTGAGAGTGTCATAGAACAGTTATATGGATAACACGAGGGGGCATCTGCGCAGTTGAGTTTGAAGTATAGGGTCAGAAAATAAACCTACTCTTGATACAAATCGCTATACACAGGGCATGAAATGTTCTATGACACCCTCATATAGCGTATAAAAAGCGCCGAGAAGGTGGACGTTAATTCAGGTCAAAGCGATCGTTCGTCATAACCTTCTGCCAAGCATCAGCAAAATCATTTATGAACTTCTCCTCTTCAGCAGCATAGGCCTCTGCGAGGGTACGAAGCCGTGAGTTCGACCCGAAGATAAGATCTACACGTGACCCCGTCCATTCGACTTCATCCGTTTCACGGTTTCTGAGTTCGTACACCTGTTTGTTATCTTCGCTGTCAGCTGCCTCCCACTCATAATCCATCGAAAGTACGGTTTCAAAGAAGTCGTTAGTCAGGGCCCCCACGTCATCTGTGAAGACGCCAAGCTCCGAATTCTGATGGTTGGCTCCCAGCGTGCGCATGCCGCCAACAAGGGCCGTTGTCTCGGCCGGTGTCAGGTCCAGGAGATCTGCCTTGTCGACCAGCAGTTCTTCAGGTGAGCGGTTTAGTCCATCTCCATCGGTGAAGTAGTTGCGAAAGCCATCGGCATCCGGTTTCAGAGCTTGGAAAGATTCGATATCTGTCTGCTCCGCAAGCGCATCAGTCCGACCCGGTTCGAACGGTACTTCAATCTCGTATCCGGCCTCGGCTGCCGCCTGCTCGATGGCCGCGGTCCCGCCGAGCACAATAATATCGGCAAGTGAGATGTGGACTCCGTCTGATCGAGAGTCGTTAAACTCTCGTTGAATATCTTCAAGCGTGTCAAGTACTGTTTCCAGTTCTTTCGGTTCGTTAACATCCCAGCTTCGTTGTGGCTCGAGGCGAATTCTGGCTCCATTCGCACCGCCGCGCTTATCGCTATCCCGATACGTTGATGCTGAAGCCCAAGCAGTTTTGACAAGCTGAGTACGGGACAGATCGGAGTCAAGGATTTCCGTTTTGAGCTTGGCTACCTGTTCCTCATTGACGAGTTCGTAATCGGCGTCGGGGATGGGTCCCTGCCAGAGCATTTCCTGGTCAGGCACTTCTGGGCCAAGGAGCCGCTCCGGTGGCCCCATATCACGGTGGATAAGCTTGTACCATGCCTTTGCGAAACTGATTCCAAATTCCATCGGGTTCTCTTGGAAGCGTTCGAGAACCTCCCGATAGTCTGGGTCCCGCTTCAGTGCGACGTCCGTCGTCAGCATCATCGGAGTTGCACTCTCAATCTCGTCGTGTGCTGGCTCTGCAGAGCCATGTACCTCCGCGTCCTTGGGCCGCCATTGCCAAGCTCCGCCGGGTCCCTTGTGTGGCTCCCACTCGTGATCCAGCAAGAGATCAACATATTCCATATCCCAGCTAGTTGGGGACTGGGTCCACGGGCCTTCAATGCCGCTTGTGATCGTGTCGGCACCTTTGCCCTCACCATACTCGTTTTTCCAGCCGAGGCCCTGTTGTTCGATAGGCGCCGCTTCAGGTTCACCACCAAGATTTTCGTCAGAGTCAGCGCCATGTACCTTCCCAAACGTATGTCCGCCGGCACAGAGGGCAACGGTTTCCTCGTCGTTCATCGCCATCCGATCAAAGGATTGTCGCACGTACTTCGCGGACTCGAGAGGGTCTGGTTTGCCACCAGGACCTTCTGGGTTCACGTAAATCAACCCCATGTGGTCTGCGGCGAGGTCGCCTTGGAGGTTCCCCTCCTCATCGTGGCGTTTGTCTTCCATCATCTCCTCTTCAGGCCCCCAGTTGACGCCTTTGTCTGGTGCGTATGCGTCCTCACGCCCCCCTCCAAAGCCGAACGTTTGGAATCCCATCGATTCCATGGCAACGTTTCCGGAGAGGACTAACAAGTCAGCCCAGGAGAGTTTTCGACCGTATTTCTCCTTGACTGGCCAGAGCAGTCGCCGGGCTTTATCTAGATTTGCGTTGTCTGGCCAACTTTCGACAGGTGCAAACCGCTGTGTGCCACCTGACGCACCACCGCGACCGTCACCAGTACGATACGTGCCCGCACTGTGCCAAGCCATCCTGATAATGAGCGGTCCGTAATGTCCGTAGTCGGCTGGCCACCACTCTTGGGAATCAGTTAATACGTCCTCAATATCTGCTTTCACTTGCTCGAAATCGAGAGACTCGAATGCTTCAGCGTAATCGAACTCGTCTTCGTACGGCCCAACATTGCTGGCATTCTGATCAAGTATTTCTACATTGAGTGATTCTGGCCACCAATCCTGTGTTGTACTTCCGCTGGCTGAATGTTCTCCAGACATATGGATTATCCAATTATATGTATGTAGGTGAAACCAATCAACTGTTGTTTATCATATGCCAATCCGACCTCCCACGAACGTTAGCAGTCTACCTCGCTGCTGTATCGCGATTTAACACAGCCTCTAAGCCAAACAGCGTTCACTCATTCGTCTTTAGTTAAGCTTGATGAGCCTGTCATAGAAACCATCTCATAGCTTGAGCTTCTCGCGGCCAGGGTCGTCTCCCCGCTCGAAGTTGGTGATTACAACGACGAGACGGAGACACAGCGCAAGGAACACTTGTGTTCGTGCGTGG
>NZ_NEDJ01000088.1 GCF_002114285.1 Halorubrum ezzemoulense DSM 17463 | reverse complement strand
TTAGGTCTGGGACAGGCCGAATCGACGCCCGTGGAGACTGCGACCGCTGTGGAAACCGATGGAGGACAGTCTTCGTCGGTTCCTGTAAGTCGCGTCGTTGAAACGGGAAGCCTCGGGGCTTGACCCCGAGGCGGTTCACGACGCGCTTGACATCCTCCCACGGCTGAAGCCGGGGGATTCGTCCGCGTTTACGCGGAGGAGGATGTCAACTGTAGCGACGCCGGACACCCAGCGCCGGCGACGACAGTTTCTCCATGACAGAAAATTCGGGGCGAAAACCTCGCCTTTCAGGTCAGGGAGGATGTTAAGGTCGGTTTCGATGATGAAGGATAGTGGACTACAGACCTGCGTTTCCGGCACTGAAACGCGACAGTACAATTTTGAATCAACCGCATCAGTACCTATCCGGATGCTGGGGGGGATACAATCGAAAGAGCTGGCACTGCTGGTTTGGTTGGTGGCGACGTTCGCTATTGGAACAGTGGTGTATTCGCCGTTGAATGGGCTTGCGCTCTCTGTGCCAACGACCTGGGGATTGTGGGCGCTGTTGATGTTGCGTGAGAGAGAATAGAACATTCGTAATCAGAGGAGGGCCCAGGATAACTTGCGTCGAATTTTTGAAGGAAGCTAGCCCAGATTCGTGTACACCCGTCGTGTCTGTGCGGCGACAACAACAAGACCAACACCGACGGCGGCGAAGACAATCGGGACTCCCAACGACGTGCCCCGAGCGGTGACGCCGGCAAAGTCAGCAACGAATCCACCGTTGAGCGGACCGATGTACCAAAGTCCGAGATACAACGCTTCGAACAGCCGAGGCGATCCAGTCCATAACCCAGCAGCGAGTGCGAGCGACGGCGGGAAGATGACGAGACCCGTCACTCCGATGAGTGCGGTGGGACCTCCTGTGGCCACAGCGATCGCAAACGCACCGGCCCCGACGACGATGGTGATTAAACAGCCGGCAATCCACTCGCCGACAAGCTGGCCAACCGGGTAGTCGGACGTGAGAACTTGAGGGCGAATCCCATGACGAGCGGTCTGTGAGCCGATCTGTGACCAAACGAAGAGTGGCCAGACCGCGACCAACGAGAGCAGCCCCCGGGCAGCTCCCTCAGTGCCACCACCAGTGAGGGCGATTCCAGCTGGCACGACCGCCAACAGCCCCGCACCGAGATACCACCAACGCGGTTGTCCACGCAGGAGACGACGAAGTTCCATCGTGAGGACGCGCCGAAACCCGCCGGCACCACGACGGGTAACCGGAGGAATCGTGACATCATCACCAACAGGCGAAGGGGACACAGCCGGATCAGCCGTGTCTGTTGGAGTTTGTGAATTGGACGCTGTCTGTGTCGCAGTCTCAGGGGGAGTCTCGTCGAGCGGGAGGCGCCGACGTACCTTCTCCACTACCCCGCCGGTCGTCCGAAACCAATTAAACGGCAGTGCCGCGACAAGCGTTACGGCCAGTCCGACGGCGACAGTACCCAATCGCTGAGCGAAGAACCACGCCGGCCACGGGCCTCCCTCGTACCGGAACGTTTGCGCGTTGGATCCACCCGTTCCGAAGTTCGCGAAGCTACTCTCGAATCCCGGCACAGCGGCCTGTATTGATTCGAAGGTGAGATCGTACGCGAGGGTGAGCCCGACAATATCGAGCGCTTTCACAGTCGTCGGGACAGCGGCCGGGACTGCCGTTTCCGGACGCGCCGACTGTGCGGAGAGCAAGAAGATGGCCCCGAAAAAGTACGCTATCGACCGAGGGTTCCAGCGAGCAGATTGATCGTGCCAAACAGCATCGCGACCGCGCCAACAAACACGGTAAGTGGAACGACCATCACAAAGACTGGCCAGCTGATGGCAATTGGGTCGGTGGCACCGACCCCGTAGATCGAGTGGTTGACGACCGCTGCGCCTGCGAGTACCGCTGCGGTGAGAACGCCGACGGCGGTGTTGCTCAGTAGTTTTCCGAGTAGGTACACCGGTTTACTGGTCTGTGAACTGGTTACCACCGGGAGGTGCCCGTGGCGGTCATCGCGTTCAAGCGACCCGCGAAGCACGTAGAATCCGGCCAGAAGCATGACCGCTGATCCGGCCATCCCAGCGTTGAGCCCGACGAGGTGAGAGGTCAGCGCGCCGTTGACGTTCGGCCCGTTGGAAACCGTATAGAAGACGCCAAACGAGCCCGAGTTGATCAGGTATCCGACATAGATGACAACGGCAAAAAAGATGAGTAGCTTTCGCGACCGAACACGAGCGATAATGTCAGTCCGAGCAATATGATAGGCTCGGCGGACGTCAGTTCGCATGCGTAACCGTTTGGAGATATGCGTCTTCGAGCGATGCGGTGACCTGCTCGGCGTCGGTGGTCGGCGGATCCTCCGCGACGAGCCGAACATCGACGCCGTCTGCCCGTTGGACGGTGTTACAGATGGGGAACTCTTGTCCGAGTTGCTCTAGCGTCGACTGGGAGACCCGGCATTCGTAGACATCGCCGTCAACGGACTTGATCAGCGACTCGGTTGGTGCGTGGGTGAGTAACTGCCCGTCTTCTAACACGGTAACCGTGTCAGCTGTCGCCTCAATGTCCGCGACGACGTGTGTCGAAAAAATCACGACGCGATCATCAGCGGTGTCAGCCAGCGCATTACGCATGCGAACGCGCTCCTCCGGATCGAGGCCGACGGTTGGTTCGTCGACGACCAACAGCTCGGGGTCGTTAAGCAACGCTTGTGCAATCCCTGCCCGCTGCCGCATACCACCAGAGAACGTGTCGAGGCGCCGATCACGCACGTCGGTGAGGTTCACGAGGTCGAGCAACGCTTCGATCCGCGCGCTCGCCGTTTCGGAATCAAGCCCCCGTAGCGCCGCCACGTACTCGAGATACTCCTCAAGCGTTAACGTCGGATAAGTGTCGAAATCCTGTGGCAGATATCCGAGTAGGCTTCGGACGACACCGGGCGATTCGCTCACCCGAGTTCCGTCCCAGTAGATCGCTCCTTCTGTCGGGGGCGTCACCGTCGTGAGCATGCGCATGAGAGTAGACTTCCCAGCACCGTTCGGACCGACGAGGCCGTGTACACCAGCACCGAGCCGAAGGGTAATGTCTCGAACCCCCCAAAGACCCTCTGAGTACTGCTTGCCGAGCGATTCTATCTCAAGTCGCATGTGTGCCCCAGAGTGTCGAGATGACATATACATGGGTCCGGTGTTTCTGGGCCAGTGACAGAGCCGGCATAGGTCAGCAAAGTCGCGAAATTGGTGTTTCACGTCCGGTAACGGTGACTCAACTTATTATGGACTGGATTTCCACCGTCTGTACATGCCCGCAAAAGAGGTTTACCGCGCTGCGCATCGCACAACCGACCACTCAGGAAACCCAGATACACGTCGGGTTAGTGGTGAGAGTCTGGTACTGAGGAGTTACGACGATAGTACCCACAATGTTCACGTCACAATCACCGACGACAACGGCGAAACCGCGTTCACTCGGACCGTCTCTGTCGGTCCACAAGACACCGTCAGCATCCAGACACGTCTCGAACGCGCAGTCTACCGAGTAGATGTCCGACTGGATAACGGTGTGGGTGACCGCGCAGACTGTCTTCTCGGCAGCGACCCGAATGAGTGTGCCAAGATCGAAACTGGAAACGGAGTGGTTAGTGTCGTTGAAGGCTATTTTTGATCGGCTGGTGTGCGCGGCGAAGAGCTACTGAGAGTTGAGAGTTAGTCTCGTTTTAGGGGGCAGATGGCTGACTCTGTATCGTCTCCAGAACTGTGACTAACCCGTTGGTTTCCCCTGAACACACGAATAGCACCGGCAGTTAGCCCTATGGAATATTAGAGCAAAAATCCACGCAGCGGCTGATGAACCGATGCTAAGCCGTCGCGTTCTCTGGCGGCTCAGGCGGCTCGGGCGGCGTCGGGCCACCGGGCGGCATACCCCCACCCGGTGGAGTCCCGCCGCCCGGTCCGGTCGGCGGTCCGAACGACACGTCAGGCGCGTCACCGCTCACGAGGAAGTCAGCGAGGTTCCCGATGAAGACGCCGTTATCGGCGCGACGGGCGTTTTCGGGCGCGAAGAAACTCGAGTCTCCAACTACTGCGAGAGACTCGCTCCGTACTGCGACCGTGTATGAGCCAGACTCCCGAGTGGTCGAAAGACGCGACGTCTCCGCCGTGGTGAGCGTTGCTGAATCGTCAGCAGAGCCAACGGACGCCGCGCCACGAAGGATGACCTGCTCAACCCCCTCAGTAAGCGGCGTCGACTCGGGCGGCTGTACGAGGACGCTGAGGTAGCCCGCGTCGTTGTGCTCCATGTCGTACACGTAGCCGGCGTCGCCGTAGACGCCGAACGGGGATCCGAAGTCGGTCAATGCCCCGGCGTTGCCTGGGTCACTCGCGACGAGGGTTCGGCCGCCCGCCTCAACGAACGAGTTGACGGCATCAGCATCTGGTCCCGAGAGTGCGCTGGGGGCGGTCGTCACGAACGCGTCCGCATCAGCGAGCAGCGACTGGAGCCGCTCACCGCTTCTGATTCCGCCGTAGAACCGAACCTCGTGGCCGTTCTCGATGAGTGTCGAGGTAAGCGGTGTGACGCCACGCCGGGCGCCACCGAGCGTCCCAATATCTGCCTCCGTGGGGGCATTACCGTCCTCAATCGGAAGCACGGGCAGCCCGCCACCGGCGCCAGTCGTACTGCTTCCGAGGTGGACGACGACCGTGTTCGACGGCTCGCCGCTCTCCATTTCGATGTCACCGCCCTCGCTGACGGTTTCCGGTTCGACGGAGTCGAGCCGCCAGTGGTCGTCTGTAACAGGCTCCGTATCCGGTGGGGCCGTATCTAAGAGGACGCCCCCGGCTGCGGCGACGCCGACAACAGCCAGGAATATGAGCGCGAATGCGCCGATTGCCGTTCGGAGATTAACGCTCATGCGGGCTCACCTCCGTTCGTCGCGCCGGTATCGTCGTGTTGCGTGCGGGCGTCGTCGGCGTTCGTCTCACTACTGAGTTGGTCCGTGGGCAGTCGTCCAGTGTAGCTTGTCATGACTATTTCCTCGCCGACAGTCTCGTCCCATGTTTGCGGTGCCACCGCGAGGATAAGATCGTCGTTGAGATCGCTTTCAGAGTCGTCGACAACGACGACAGTACTGTCGTCCTGTTGTAAGAGCGGAATGCCCCCCGGAACGCGATTCTCGGTACGACGCGTGTCGACCGCGTAGTCGTCAATACCGGCTTCAGTTGCGGCATCAGCGACTGCTCCATCGACAAAGCCAAATCGATCTGCGAATCCGTTGGCAACGGCTTCGGTTCCGAGATAAGCATCGGCGTGCGCGATCGCTTCTCGGTCAAGCTCGATCTCTTCGCCGCGCTGTTCGATCACGTTCTCGATGAAGAGGTTGGCGAGCGTTTGTCGCCGCTCGCGTTGTGTGTCCGGATCGCTACCTCGTTTGTCAGGGCCGGTCGTACCCGCACTTGGCCCGTTTGGAGCCGGCGCGGCCCCCGCAACACCGACGCTACCGACCGCCTGCGCGGACGGAGCTACGTAGATGCGATCGGCAGGCGCAATCGCGAGATACGCGCCGGACGCTCCGAGCGTATCTACTGCGGCGTATACCGGCATCACCGAGGCAGTACGGTCGACCGCAGCGTACATCCGTTCGCTCTGTGCAGGCAGGCCGCCACCGCTGTCAACTTCCAAGACGACCGCCTGGATGGAGTCGTTCATGCGGGCGTCTCGGAGGTTGTCTTCGACGTGCTGTGCTGTCGACGAGTCTATCGCTCCGTCGATTTCGATCACAGCGACGGTGCCGTCGGGACCGGTTACGGCGCCGTACACGCTGGGAGCGACGAACAGCCCCGCAGCAAGCGCCAGTATCACTGCGACACCAACGGCGTGTCGAGTGGTCAGCCGGTCGACAACCGATCCCGACTCGGAGCGTGGCGGAACACGGTCGGAAGTTGTCGGCGAGTGGCGCTCGGTTCGTGTGTCCGTATCCGGCGTCGATTCATCTGGAGATTCTGTGGGGCCCTTCTCAGAACTCATTGCCCTGTCCTCGCTCGGTCTCGCGGTCGTATTTGGAGGTTTTGTCGGTCTTGCATCGTCGAACTGATTGTGCGGTAATAGAGTACCGCTGTAGCTGCGTTGGGGTCATGCGGCAACCGATGCCGTGTGTCGAGAGTGGACGCAATGTTGGAACTCATGAGTCTGACAGCGACTCGACGTCGCCGACGGTCACCCCCGCCAGTTCGGCATGTGGCGCAAATATATCGCCGTCGGCGGCAGTTTCTAGTATTACTGTACGCCCGTGTCTAGAGACGGTTGCGTCACTAAACGAGGACTCTCCCTCGCGTGCGGCGCGCGCAATCGCCTCTGCTGTCTCTCTGTCGAGCCGTTTCGGATCGGCTACTGCGCCGTACCGAAACGTCGTCATCGGAGTATCGGCAGTGTCATGCTGGCTTGTCGGGGGCGTGGCTGACAGAGACTTCGAAGGCCCTGAGCCGTCTGGGGTCACACTACAAGCGACGCCAACTGCGGCTGCCGCATCAACCGCCGTCCGGAGCGCTTTTGGTGCGTCCGAGAGGGTGCGTCGCAGATACTCCCGCGTCTCTGTCCCCAAGTCGACACAGACCGTCGCGTCTCCGTGGAGCCGTGACGGGAGCGATCCGTAGTCTGTGTCTGTCCGTGAGTACTCCGTGTCGTGACCGCTGATACCAGCGTCGCGGTGGGCCACCGCACTGCTAATCGATGAAGCGTGCCCGATGACAACTTCGTCCGCGCGGACACCAAGCGTCGTGGTGGTGCGTTTCGACTTGAACCGGGTAAAGCCGGCCTTGGTGGCTGGCTCTCGGATGAGATCGGCGTCTCGAGTGAGTTCTCGACGGAGTGTCCGTGCGTCGATGTCACCGACGATGACACCACAGCCCTCAGGGCCGTCTGTCGTGAGTGCGGTTCCGCCAGCCACCTGTTGGAGTCGGTCAAGCGATACACTGTCGTACCGAGAGAGGAGGTCACGGATCGGGGCCGCAACCCCCTGTGGGACCCCCGTCATCGTTACTAGGCGCGGGTTAAACCGCGCAGTAACCACGGTGTCAACCCCCCGTGATGTAACTGTGGCCGGCTTGTACGCCCCGTTAGCAACTGCTGAGTGGGGTTGCTGCGGAGGGCTGTGCTTGGCCGAGCTACCTGTCGCCGCTCCCGTTTCACCGGATCCGTTGATTGCGAGCGTTCCAGCGGGCGGGGGTTCTGAAGTCAGTGCTCCAATGGGCCTATTAACACCGAGCCCGGTTGCCACGAGCGCACCTAAGCGCCTCGCGAACGTCCGTTTGGAGGGCATCGTTTCAGAAGACGTGCGCTCGGTGATAATGCTCCGAGACGTGTTTCAGGTTCGGAAGCACATCCGTCGGGCGCGTGTTCATCAACCAACGCAGGGAGGAAGTGTGAACCGCCTCGGGGTCAAGCCCCGAGGCACTCGCCTTGTTTTCTCTGTAGAACTAAGTTACGGGAGCCGTCTACAGTTACTTTTCCAACTTTTCCGTGACAGAATCTTCTTCCAGATGCGATTGCGCGTCATCTCTGTCGGACTCAAGTAGTCGTTCAACTTTGTCTTCAAATTCCGCATCGTTGAGCTCACCGCTGGCATATCGTTCTTGGAGTGTTGACAACGCATCATCCGTAGAGTCGGTGTTGCGGCCGTCGGTTGGAACATCACCCGAATCCGCGGCTGCCCACAGCGGGTACTGTTCCGGGTCGTACTCGTCGGTGTCAGGCGGTACCTCCTTGATCGCAAATTCAAGAACGCCAGACACGATCATTCCCGCGATCAACGCCATGTACCACACTGCCGGAGTGAGTACATACACTCCGGCGACGGTCACAAATCCGGCCACAAGTGAGACCGGGTGATCGTCCAGTTGGTTGAAGATGGAGGGCATACACATGCCGACAATTAGCGGTTGTAGCTGAAATACATACGGCTAAATGTTTTCCACCAAAGGCGTACTACCAGCGTACAAAAGGCTGATGCCCCCTGTCCCTCCGGCCCTCAAAGGAGGTTCGTCCCCGTAATCTGCGGAGGGCATCAGCAACTGTGTGTATGGTATCATTTCACAAAAATCGGTCGACGCTCAAGCGCTCAGTGTAGACCCTGTGTAACTAGCGTACGCTAATACCGAAGATATGCTCCGCTACCGACACAGATCGTGGCGATGAGTAATAATCCACCACTGAGAACACCCCTCAGCCTACCTGAAACTCCAGAGCTTTCGACGATGTTGAACGCCCCTTGAAACACGATTAGTTGGAATACTAGTAGAAGACTTCCCCCGGAGACCAACAACTGGCTCTTCGAGCTTCTGTCCATAGTTCAGCCAGCATCCGGCAATTGTATAGGTGTTACCTGTACTCTCTGGCTCAGAAACAGATAATGTTCCTAGGTTTAACGCTTACTATTCCTGATCAACAACGAATATATTCTGCTCCACCCCCACGGATTACTCTCAGCGCAGTTCCAGCGTGCTAGAGTTTCCTTACGGCGGAAACCGCGGCGAAGAGGGTGAATAGTCCACCGAGTACAATCGCAATGATCGGTGCGTTCGACGTTTGATTTTTCAAAAACGCATCTCCCGGCTCGTCGGGAGAAACATATGCGGTTGTCTGTGCCCCCTGTTCGTACTCCTCAATGGCTGATTCGGCGCCCGATTGCGTCTCGTAGTTCTGTTCAAGATCTGCGGGGTATATTTTTGTCCCAGTATATTCATTTCCGTTATACGTGTACTCAAACTCAACCACCGGATCGAAATCGGCGCCCGGATTTGATGACGTTCCGCTATCAGCCTCGATATCGAGTTCGGTGATAGTCGCATCAACCTCGACTGATTCTCGGACTGCCTCCGTCTGTTGAACGTAATCGTATCCTCCGTAGCTGGCGATAGCAATCCCAATGAGGATGTACAATAAAGCACTCTTGAGGCTATCGGGACCCTTAACATTCACACCTGAATCGTCGTTCATACTGTCAATCACCACGAGGCCGCGTACAATGAGGAGAATGTCGGACGTTGCTGCGGGGTTCAGCTGACTGTAGACGCATCTTCTCACACCACCGAGAGCGGTATGACAGACGAAGTAGCGATACCCGCTGTATGCGTCGTCCGAATGTCCGAGTGTTCTGTCGGAGGGCTGAATACATCAAGTCGTCTTTCAGACACCTAGTAACTAAAAATGCTGGCTCTGTTAAAAACCATTCAGCAGATGATATATCGTGATCCAGTCGTTGTCAATTTGAGTTGCTAGGGATAGCAGCCCCACTCTGTGAGCGCAGAGTGTGGGCTATGTGCCAAGAGCGGAACGTTTGTCGGCCTCGTATAGGTATCTCGATAAGAGAGACGGACACCGTGGTCCAGGTGGCCCAGGCTGCTACGACGCTTGATACACCTCACCCGAATGCTCTCTTTTCATTGTCACACGTCGGAGACTTCCACGTCTCTGAGGACAACCTCAACGGCTGTCCCGCCGAGATCACTCTCATCGAAGGAGAGTGACCCGCCCATGCTCTGGACGGCCCAGTTGGTCCCCCAGAGGCCCAAGCTACTGGCGTGTTCGAAGGGGGTCTCGACGCCCCCCTCGATCACTGCCCGCTCTGACTCTGGTATCCCTGGACCATCGTCCGCGACGACAAGACGGACGTCCGCCCCGGTCCGTTCTACACGAACCACGACGCGTGGGGACTCCCCGTCGTTGTGTTCGACTGCGTTCTCGACGAGGTGATCGATCACGTATCGGCATCGTTCCGGGTCGATGTTTACCGTCACGTCGGGGGCAGTGAGGGTCACGTCGGCGTTTACACCAGCCGTTGCGTCGGCGACGACATCTTCGAGAAGCGGACGTAAGCTGACTCCGGTTCGATCGGCCGCGGACCGCTCCATGAGATCTTGGACCCGCCGTGCCTCCGCGCTCAGTGCGCTCAGTCTGTCCGCGCCGTCGACGGCCGGGGCGAGGTCGGCCTCCTCCGCGTGCGCCCGTATCACGTCCAGTTCGTTCCTGACGTTGTGACGGAGGATGCGGTTGAGTACCGCCAGCCGCTGTCGCCTGATTTCGCGGTTCGTCACGTCGATCAACATGACGGTGTAACCGAACGTCTCCCCGTACTCGTCGACAAGCGGCGAGACGCTCGGTTCGAACTGTCTGTGGCCCGTCGTCGTCCGGCAGGTGATAGTATTGAGTTCGGTCAGGGATGTCACCGAGTGATCCGTGACATCGGCCAGCGTCTGTGCGCCGCCGAACATTTGTTCGGCCGGTTCGTTGACTCGGACCACCCGTGCCCGGTCGTCAAGGACGAAAATCGCCTCGTCGGTCTCTGTCAGTGCCGCCCGCTCACCCAGTCTCCGGGTCGCGGGGACGCGCGTCACGACATCATAGCGAAAGATCCCCAGCGTGAGGCTGGCGGCGACCACGAGAAACGTACTCCCGATCAGCACGTCGTTCAACAGCGGCGTCGTAGGACGGGTCGTCTGAACGGTAAAGATGAATCCGGCGATCGGTATTACGACGAGGAGACTCTGTACCGTCGACAGTCGGTCGTGTCGATACGTCGCGACGACAACTCCCCCGATCAGTGCGAACACGAGGGTCAGGAGTACCAGTGTGGCCACCGACTGTGCCGTTTCGAGCGTCTGGAGCGCCTCAGTACCCACCAGCGAGGTCGTGATCCACCCCTCCTGTATCAGTCGTCCCAAAAGGTTCACACCGACGAGGATAGCCACGGCCAGCGTCACCGCGAGTACTCGTCTAGGTGTGATGTACCGCCCGATCCCGATGTATCGTGCTGCGAACGTCATCCATGGAACCGCCAGAAGGAGGACTGCGGACCCCAGTGGCAGGTTCTCGAGTGGCGTCACTGCGTGTAGCCCGGCGTATCCGACCCCGAGGAGCGACACCACCCCGGCGAGGACGACGAACGGCCTAGCGAGCCCGGTGCGGGCATCCCCCTGCCGGAGTCGTCGGTACGCCGTCACCCCCACTGCCCCGGCGACACCGCCACTCACCGCTGGAATACCGACCCTGAACAGCCCCAGCGGATCGAGTTGAATCACCGTACTGTGTTGGGTGGCTTCAGTATCAAAGCGGTTGTGGACCGACCGTCTCCGGACGAAGCTCAGCAACGCACAGATTATAGAGACTAGAAGGCGAATACGCCCGCCTTTAGGCGGGTGATGAAGCCGACATGGCGGGAAGCAATCCACTGGCCGAACGTCTGTACCGAGTTTCATATACGGAGATTTAATTGACAGGCCGCTCTATGCGAAGGTAGGAATCGGTCGGAACGGAGCGGATTCCGAACCGTCCTCCAGAGGCGGCCTGTCCGCCCGCGTAACGAGGCAGTATCTAAAAAGGCAGTCGGTGAACGTCACATCCTCGAAGGGTGTGTCTCTGTCGATTGCTCAAAGCGATTCAGACGATACCCCTAATTCCGATGATGTCTGCTGGCGTCCCCGTGGCAAAAACAACACTGGGACGCAGTACACGGCCGAGGATAGGGGTAACGGCCAGTTGGCATGGCCAGCAGTCCACCAGTCCGACACTGTGGGACTACCTATGCCCGAAAGGTCTGGTAGTCAACTGATTGGACTGTGAACCTGAAACTCCCACCGCTCGGGATTCCTCCGCGTTTACGCGGAGGAGGATGTCAAATCGACGACGCAATCTTTCTGGTCGACGGCGCGCTGTGGTTACACGCGCCCTGTCATCGTCACAGGCTTCGACTCCAGCACGTTACACATGGGAATCGCAATGCCGTTGAACGTATGTTTAGTGAGGTAAAATAGGGTGACAGAAGATTTGCCACAACATTTATTTTGTGAATTCAGATCTGAATCACCCGGAGAAATGTGCCTGCGCATTGAACACCGGGAGTTCTACTAATTCAGGGAGACATTCGGATCGTCGTGCGAGATACAGCGCGCGAACGTGGCACGTCGCAGTGACGAAATCGATATATATCGATTCGGTCAGCGTAAATACCTACTCTAACACACGTTCACTCTCGGTCTTTCGCTGTTCCGGTTCTTCCGTTTCGATGAGTTGAT
>NZ_NEDJ01000087.1 GCF_002114285.1 Halorubrum ezzemoulense DSM 17463 | reverse complement strand
CAGGGCGAACACTTCGAGTGCCAGAAGTGTGGGTATGAACTGAACGCGGATTATAACGCTGCAAAGAATATTGGCGTGCGGTACGCTCGGAAGCGACAACACAAACTCCGTTCCTCGCCCAAGTCGGAGAGCGGAGACGCACCAGTAGACGTGCGTGTGACTGGTGGGACGTTGAACGGTGAGAGTTACCAGCCTATTGCTGGCGACTAATTGCCGGGAGTCCACATCAAAGCCCTACCCTCAAGGACCGAGGCGCGGAGCGCCGAGGGAGTAGGGTAGGGTAGTTTACGAGCCGGAGATCGACTCATCCGACCCAACGAGAGTGCGAACACGGCGCGCAAGAACCGTGGGCGGGAACTGTCCATACACTGACCTTCGGACACACCCGAACGTTTCGACACTGGCGTGAATTGTCGCTGCTGAGCCGAGTTCCTGCTGGAGGATGTGCTCGTAGGCGGCGATCTGGAGTTCATACCGCGGTTGCGTTGCGTCGAGTGACTCATTCAGCGCAATCTTGAGATCGGCCAACTGCCACTCGCCTCCACCCAGATCTATGAGGATATCGGCCTCACCATGAACTTCTACCTCAACCTCCCCAGCAGTCACGAGTCCACTCAAATCGTGGTCGACGTAGACCGCCTCCGCCGCTTGGATCTGGGCCCACAGGTCGGAGTTGAGGAAGTCCGACACGACCGACGTGTGGAAGAAGCTGACGAGGCCACCACGTTCAGTATCTGGCAGCATCTCGATCGACTGCGGCGTTATCTGTTCCATCGCGTCCCGAAGTGCGCTTCGGACGGGCGTGCTCCACGCATCGATCTCGGTGTCCGGCACGTCCATCTCGATGAGGGTGAGTAAGGCCTCGTGGAGACAGGTCCCGACGGCCTCTGGCCCAAGCGTCTCGAACGTGATCGGGAGGCTGTCGGCCACCGCCTCAGTGTCGGTGTGAATCGGCTCGTCAAGGAGGTGGAAACCCACGGTGGCGTCGACATCGTCAGTCAACGGATAAGCCGTACTCGGGTCGAGAAAACGTGGGACCCATGACTCCAACTGGTCGCGTCGAGGCGGGACGGCGCCCGTCACCGATAGCGGCGTGTCGTACATCTCGCGTGTCATACGGCCCTCGACGTCATTCACACCAATCGTCAAATCACCGGCACTGGACGGCTCGTCGATCGCATACGTGGGTGTCCGTCCAGGCGAAAACTCGAGTGTCTCAAACAAGGTATCGAGCCAGCGATCACGCGGCTGTGCCGTGCCGGGTAACGTCTTCGGAAGCGGGATGACGAGATGGTCACGTGCCCGAGAGAGTGCCACATACAGGAGTCGCCACGCCTCCGCACGCTCGTTGGCTGCGACTGACTGGAGCTGGTCTGGACCAAGCAGGTGCGGGGCCCCACTGTCGGCGTCATCGAGCCAGTGCTCGGTCGCCCACCGCAACCCGACATCGCGTGATGCAGCACCCTGTTTATCGCGACTGTCACCGCTTGGCGTGTAGAGTCCCCCATCGAATGGTGGCAGTTCGATATCGGGTGCTGTCTCGACGTTCGTCGGCGGGGCCAACGCCGCAACGCCACCCTGCGTCATGAACCGCTGAGAGAACGGGCCGGTGTCCCAGAGCTTGAAGCCCGGCGTTGCAAGCACAATCACGTCGTCTTGATCGCCTTTGAGCCGATGAACTGTGCTAAAGACGACATCGGCATCGGTGGTCACACTCGGGATATCGGGCCCCTCGCTCGGGGCCGCCCGAAACGGCGCAAGTAGGTCACCGAGGGCAGCTGGTGGGTACTGCGTGTCAGCTTCCCAGTCGGCGACGGTGCTCGTGAGCGTGTCGAGCGCGGCTACTCGTTGTGCTGCCGGCAGCTCGGTGAACTGGTCGCTCGGGTCGGCTCGAAGCGCGAGTTGCTCGATGATGTCTTCCAGGTACACCGACGCTGGAACGCGATGGAACCGGCCCAGCTGATCGCGAAGATCGCGCAGGCCACAGAGGATGTCTCGGGTTTCGGCGTCGAGGTCGTCGGCCGCACAGATGAGATCAAGGTCGTACCCAGCCCGCTCGAAGCAGTCGTGGGGTGCTGTGAAATCGAACGGCGAGTCAGTCAACAACGCACGTGTCTGGGCCCGATCGGTCGGCGCAGTGAGCCAGTCACAGACGGCGAGGACCGCCTTGACCACGGAACACGCAAAGAGTCTCGAACTCGCGTTTTGGACGGTCAGTCCTTCGGCCTTGAACGCGTCTTTGTACGCGTCCATCCGCGTTCGCTTTCTGAAGACGACGGTTATCGACTGTGGCGACCCGGTCTCGTCAGTCAATGTCCCATCAGCGAGGCCCTGTGCGATGTACGTCGCAAGGATGTTCGCCTCGCCAGCGCGGCCGTCGGGGTTGACCCACCGTGTCTTGTCGGGCGCTGCCCCACCGGTGAACGCGGTGACGTGGATGCTCGGGTCGGCGGTTGGATCCCGAGATGCGTCGAGGCCGGGGTAAGTCGCCGCAAAATCATTGAGCCCCCCGCGAGTTGGATCGTCAAAGACGGGCCGCATGATGGTGTTGATGCCGGCGGCGATGTCCGGGGTTCCACGATAGGTTGTTGCGGCTGTCACCGTCGCATGGGTGTCCCAGTCGATACCGAGATACTGGCCCTCGCGACAGGCGCTCGTGAACAGCGACGGATCGGCATGTCGCCAGCGGTAGATGCTTTGGAGCGTATCGCCACACGCGAGGACGCGCATCGAGGGAGTGACAAGCTGTGACAGCGCTGCGTGTTGGATAGTGGAGACATCCTGTGCTTCATCGATGATCACGCTATCGAGCCGCGCGTGGTACCGCTGACGAAGGGCTGTGTGCTGGTCGGTGGGTGGCCCATCGCCATCGACTGGCCAGTCACGCTTGAACACACTGGTGATGAAGAAGGCGACGTCGGTGTGAGAGACCACGCCATACTCGCGGATCAGGGCTCGGTACTGCTCGCGGTACGCTTCAAGCACGTCACCAAACGCTGTCAGCGTCCCCTCCCATGCGTCATAGAGGCGCTGGTCAGCAGCCACAAGGTCGTCCCACTCCGCTGGTGAGAGAGCCGCGTCGGTGTCAGCTGCGGCGTCGGCGTCGACGATGTCTGCGATCGTCGTCACGATATCCGCACGACTGCTGGTTCGTCCCCCGGGATACACTGCCTCTTGTGTGGTACGGAGTTTGCGTTCGAAGGCGGCCGTGGTGAGTCGCTGATCGCGACAGTACTTGACGGCGTCAGTGAGCATCTCCGCAGGAGTGGCTGACCAGCGGCCATCCGGGTATGCTGCTTCCAACTCGGCGATCGCGTCTTCGTGGGCCGGATCGGCAGCGACGGCGTCATAACACGCGTTGTGAACCGTTTTCAGCAACGCCTTATTCCCGATCGATGGCGTCTCCTCGAACCCCAGGTCGGTGGCCAGCTCTCCGAAGACATCACGCAACACGCTGTCGACAGTACCGATGAACGGTGCGTGCCGGACCCGCGTCACGAGATACGCGACATCTGACTCGGTGAGTGACGCTGCCTCGGGGATCAACTCATGATTCACAATCTCCCGAATGTGTTCACAGACACCGGGTCCGATCGCGGCCGCCTCATCGGTGGTAAACGACATGACGGCCACGCTCTGGGCAGGTGTCCGATCGCCACGAGCGTACCGCCGAATGATGGTTTCGGCCGCGATTCGCTGCATCGTCAGTGATTTGCCAGCACCGGCGACACAGTTCATGGTAAACAGTCCCGACTCGGCGTCGACGAATCGGTCTCTGATCGTTGCTTGTGCGTTCCGGAGTCTCCGTGGCTCGTCGTCGTTACTCATGAGGTGTCTTGGTGGGTGCTGGAACGGTATCTGTACTCGCAGAGAGGAGCGCGGCAATCGGCTCAGGAAGCTGCGGTGTCGTGCTCACCAGTTGGGTGCGGGCCTGCTCGGAGACAGTCTCCATCTCGAGTGACGCAAGAAACGGCGAGGGGTACACAACACCACCGTCGGCGGTCTGTGTGTACCGCGTCACGATCACGCCGCGCTCGGCGGCACGCATCGCGTCGGCGAAGTGATCGCGATCACGGCCGTTTCCCCACGCGGTTCGCGGCGCAACGATATCTGTCTCACCAGCTCCCGCGAGAACGGCTTCCTGGAGGTCTGTGGGAACAACGCTGTCAATCTGGGCCGGCCACTCGGCTGCTGTCGCGCCGACCGCGATAACGAATGGAACAGACAGCGCCCACACGTCGTTTGCCTCCATAATGTCGATGGCCCAGGCGTTCGAGTGTTCACGGCGGCCCGGGCGTTGTGTCGCCAGCAGCTCACACAGCTCCTGTACAGCGTCCCACGATCGGGAGACCGTCCCGTCTGCGAGCCATTCGTCGTATTTGTGCGAGACCTGCTCGACGAGCCGAGTGACCCTGACGGTTGCTCGCGCGGCCGTCTCCGTCGCCATGAGCGCCGGTGAGTCAGCCTGCTTGCGGGCGGGCACGCTCGTCTCGCGATACGCGTCGATCGACGCCCCCAGAACCGTTCCAACTGTCTCTGGCGTTGGCTCGCGCTCAGCATGTAACAGTAGCCAGTCACAGTAGGTTGTGAGTCGCTCGTCCGTGGTGTGTGTCTGTATCGTCTCGGCCCACTCGGCGATCGATCGATGTCCGGAGGGAAGGGCCTCGAGAGCGGCCTGGATCGTCGACTGTTCGAGTGGCCAGCCGGCTGTACCCGTGAGTGGTGCCCACCGCTGCGCTAATGGTTCCAACAGCGTTGCAGCACCGACATCGCCGGCGCCAAAGAGCGTACAAAGCGCCGCGATCAGCGCGTATGGTTCGGTGCGGGTTACGCGCAACTGTGTCCAAAACACTGGCGTCACCCCATACTGGATGGCTGCCCGGGTCAGCGGCTGTTCATACGGATCAAGATCGCGAGCCACGACGACGATATCGCGGACGTCCACGCCACGATCACGAATCTCGCGGATAGTCGCCATCACAGCACGCGCTTCCTCGCGACGCGTCGGTGCGGGCAATTCGACAACAGGACATGACGGTGCTGGTAGCCCGCCAGTGAGTGCCGTGCGGTGGGCGTGGGTCACAGATTCACCTCTCGCCCGGGATAATCAATGGACAAGAGGTCCGGGAGTCGCGCTGTGAGGTACTCGCTGGTTCCGGGGCGGAGGTGGAGTTCGATATCTGCCGTCGTTGCGGTACAGAGGGCATACAGGAAGTCAACTTCTGGTGCCGGGATGCTGCTCACACCGACGAGCGAGATCCGCTCGATATCGGGATAGCAATCGGCCCACACCTCGTCGCCGCCGATGAGGCGACGCGTCGCCCGTCTGAGGAGCGCCGTCTTCGAGACCGCTTTGTCAGTCTGGTCGCGCAGCCACGTCTCGACGGCGAGGCCACCATCAACCAGTGTGGTCGCCTCGTCCGCGATGGGGCCTGCAAACTCGTCGGTGACATCGCGCAGCGCCGCAATCCGATCCGGATGGAAGTTCGTCATTGATTCGACCTCTGAACGGATCTGCTCAAGTTGTTGGGGACCGACGTCTCGACGGGCAGCAAGCAACGGACGGAGTCCCGGAGACGGATCCGCTGTCTCCGCCGGAAGCGACTGGAGGAGCGCTAAGCGATCGACGCGATCGAGGCTCGTCGGGGCTGGGTCTGCGGCTCCAAGCAGTACTTCCGCAACGGTTTTCGGGTCGACAAATTCAAACGTATTCTGTGGCTGTGTACGCTCTCGCAGTCGCCGCTGGAGGTTTCGTTGGTGGAGTTCGGTCGGCGCCAACACGAGTTCTGTCGGCGTCACTGTGCGGTCAGCACGATTGAGAAGCCGTTCTTCCTCGCCACAGTAAATCGAGATCTGCGAGGCAATATCGTCGTCAGTCGTGTGGAGGTCCGTTGTCGACATCAGCGAGATCAGGGTATGGGGTACAGTAGGGTGGGTATAAGTCTCTCGCCCCGGAGCGGAAGTGGACCGATCTGTCGGGGCATTTTGGTCGTGGTGTTCGACTGTGGGTACCTCATGACAGGGGCACCATTTGGAAGGCCTCGGTGAAAGGTAGGCCCCGCACCACGGAGAAAGACTCGCGCTTCAGTGCAGAGAGGATGTCAAGGCGTGGCAGCCGTCGTGTCGCCAGCCTCTGGATCGAACGGGAGGTTGATCAAGAGTTCGTCGAACCAGACGACCGGGCGCTTACTCTGACCGTTTTCCTCAAAGAAGATGATACCCAACTGGGCGAGGCGGCTGAGTTCCTCGTGGACGTTCTTCACGTCCCGGTCAACGACCCGTGCGGTTTCGTTGATGCTGGCTGGCTCTTCCCTGCGGATAGCTTCGATGAGATCGAGGACACGCGGCGTCAGCGTCTCCATAAGATCGTCGTAACTGGTGAACGAGAGCGTCGGTGTGAAATCCACCGCGTCGCCTCGTTTGAGCGCCTCGATCCCGTCGGTGATGTCGCCGTGGAACTCACTGGACGAGTTCACGGTAACGACGAGAGTTGATTCGGCCCGAAGCTGTTCACGCTCCATCGGGTGCAGCGGCGGCGTGGTGTCGTTCATGGGTATCACCGTGGTGAGATGGCCTCACTTGACCTCGAACTCGGACTTCGGGATTTCGCTCCAGAACCGTTTCCAGAGTTCGACTATTCCGGGAAACGTGATGCTATCTGGGTGAGGGTCTGGTGCGACGTGTAGTTCGTGCCCTTTGGTGTCCTCGTGCGAGTTGTCGTACCGACGAATCGTCCCATCATCAAGCGTGCGGGGCGGGTCCGGCTCCGTTGCGCCGTAATGAAGCTTGTAGGCCCACCCAGACGGGTACGCATCGCGATCTGTCCGCATACAGAACACGCGGACTACAGCCCCGTCGGGGTACTTTCGCCCCTCGCTCACGCCATCGAGGTCGTCGTCGGTCAGTGAGGCCATCCTCATTCATTGGTACATAGACCAATAAAATAAGTATATTGGTTTGAGGACCAACAGTAGTCGTCACACTCCCAATACTCGTACTTCTGGCAGACATGTCCACGCCGATGGGAATATACCGGTTCGAGCTCCTCCAAAGTATCTTGATCGAGCGCCCGCATAGCATCCGCCGGCTGGCCTCACTCCGTGCGGGGCTGGAAGCCGTCGGTGAACGAGCGGAACTCGTCGGCGTGAGCGACGAGCCACTCTTCCACGCTGTACGGAGCCTCAACGCTCTCGATCAGCGCGAGGTGAACGCGGACTGTGGCGTCGAACCGTGAAGTGTCACGGTCATAGTCGGTCGGTCATGTCACCCCCTCTGGGGCAAACCCTCGTCTCCGGACGAGGGCGATAATGTTGCCTGCGTCCATCAGCCCGTCAGTGGGGGTGCGGAAGCGACCTCGCCGCTGTCGGCTGGTCCGTGGGCACAACGCGTGTGGAGCGAAGCGACTCGCGTGATGCGTCCGCGTCGACCGGGCGAGGTCGCAAGCGGAACACCGCGGAGTCGCTGTCCGCGTGGTCGAGCCCACCGAGCTGGCTGGAGCGTCGCGTCGCTCGGGTAGCGCAGAAAAAATGGAGACCGGCTGGCTATAGTTCTTCGGGCTCGATCGAGAAGTCGTCAGGCGAGAGCTCCACGTCGTCGACGAGGTCGGCCACGATCTCGGCGGCCGCCTCGATAGCCTCCTTGACGTCGAACCCGAGCGTGGCCTCGATGACCTCGTCGTTGTGGACGACGGTCGCGACGACCGGCTGCTGGGTGTAGACGATCAGGTCTTCCTCGAGCGACTGGTACGGGCCCGCCGAGACGAACTGGCGGGCACACTCGAGCGAGCAGAAGCCGACCGTCCCGTAGTCAGCAACCATCCCACGGGCGTCACACCCGAGGAGGAGTTTCAACTGGTCGTCGACATCGTCGTGACAACCCTCACAGGCACACTCGATGTCGTCGTCAAGGGTAGTCGTCAGGTCAAACTCGGACTGAGGCGTCGAACCGCGAAGCGTTTCACTCATAGTCGGTTGGTCGGGTCACCCCCTCGGGGGAAACCCTCGTCTCCGGCTGGGGGAGATAATGTCACCAGCTGAAGCGAGGTCAAGACTCGGCCGTAGCCGGTGTCTCCGACACCGTGCTGAACGGTGGGTTAGTAGTTGCTGCTAACGTCACAACCAGTCGTCCCATGGGGGCCACCACGAGTGGGGAGTCACAGAGAGTTTCCCCCACTGGTAACCCCCCGAAATCGACCCCGAGATCGACCCCGAGATCGACCCCGAACAAAACGGATTGATCGACCGTCTCCACTACAGGCTGGTTGCGGTTCCGTCACCTGCCGCAACAAACCCACCAGTCACCGGGCTGTAGCAAGGGGGTCTCGACCCCCGCGAAGAAGCCGGTCAGAGGACCCGGCGTTTACAGTCACTACAGGCGACGTCACCACCCCCGAGACGAGTCGCGGCGTCACTCGAACAGAAGTCGCACCCCTCCGATCCACTCCGGGCGTTCATCGACAACAGAGCAGCGAAGACGATGCCGATGAGCAGGGCGATTGCGGTGCCGAACGAGACGGTGAAAACGACGAGTGCGAGAAGCGTGTTCATCTTGGGAAACCTCACCGCTGGCCCGACCGAAATAATGCTATCACTGGGTTGGGGCCTGCCGCCACTCCGTCCGGATTCAGACGGTGTCGTCTCACCGTGTTGAGACAGAGCGAGACCCACCGGAGGTGGGTGGCTCGTGGACGCCATTCCGTATACCAGATGACTGAGAGATTCCCGGTGGGGATGTTGGCGATGACTCCCGCCAAGAGGGAGTCGTCGAGGTGGGGCAACCCACCCAGCGGTGCGACGGCCAGCTGCCCTCGAGGCGTGTCGGTCGCAACCACTGTTGGTGGGGTGGACCCGACACCGTTCGGTCCCCGTCGGCTGTCAGGCTCGAAGCGGTCGCTTGCCGTGTCTGTGGTGGTGGCGATCCGTCGCTGGTGACGGCCGACGGCGTCGTAGTCAGAATACTGAGAGTTCGTCTCGCTGTGGATCCTGATCGTCGGATCCGAGCCGATGACCACCGATGGTGAAGCGGCGACTGGTCGCCGCGTCTGTGGCCTCGAGGAGAGGCGGTGTCGATGCCGATTGGTGACCACGTCGTGACCCTCGGTCGGGAGACACCGCGAGTCGAGATCGACGAGTCGAGTCGCATCGACAAGCCCACCCGGACGAGGGGATCAGTGGAGTCGGTCACCGACGTCGGAGGTGAAAATCCCGCCGGGGTCGAAGCCGTTCCACACGGCGTGTGACCGTGGCGATGGTGACAGCCGGTCGGCGTCTGAGGTAGGGCCGACTGTCGGCTGACGCATCAGGTTCCTGAAACAGTCACCACAGCCACGACTCGGCGGTGAGAGACTGGTCGACAGCGAGTGTGTTGAGGGAGTCTCTCGTCTGTGGATCAAGTAGTGTGTCGACGGCGGTCGACTGACCTTCGAGGGGACTGTCCCGGTGGCGGTCATCGACCGTCAGGAGATGTGGAGTCAACTGTGTCGATCGCGGTCGTCGAGATGACGAGTCGTGTTGCGTCCGGGGTCTACCTGACCCGTGGGGAAGCGTGTTGAGACTATTTCGAGATTCTGAGAGGACTTGTGAGTCACACAGTGTTGGTGAGACGGTGGCAGTGCCGACCGCCGCGTAGTGGTGTCCCCGTCTTGCTGGCCGACTGCCTTCTGAAGTCAATCTCGATCTTGGTGGTCATCCAACTGGTGGTGCTTCTGTCTGAGGTCCTGTCTCTCCATGTCCCCTTCAGGGGACTGCTGGGGTGATCCCGGTTGCCTGCTGTATCAGGCATCTTACTCTTGGCCCTTGGGCCTGAACACCCCCCACCCAGAGGGGGTATTACCCGGTATATCACAGACGTACCGGGTCAAATTGGGGGTGTTCTGAGAGGGTGAAAATAAGTTGGTCTCAGAAAACGGCTGAAACGGCTTTTTAGAATACGCTCAGGTATACGAGCGAGTCATATTTGATTGAGCAGTGATTTTGGTGTGGTGACCCCCGGATACGCCTTGCCGTCATGCGATTTTGATTTGATATCCGAGGGGGGTGCTGAGAGTGGACTGAAAACGGGTTAATTCACCCCCCGTATGATTATTTTCACTAAAATTGCCGGGTGTGTCGAAAATGTGGTACTTATATGCGAAATAAACTCTGATAGATTCTCGATTGCCCCCCGGATACCCCACTACGTCTTGCGTTTTTGATTCCATATCCGGGGGGTGTTTGAGTGACCTTGCTACCCCCCGGATACTCCGCTACGTATGGTTATTTTCAAAAAATCGCATTTGGCTAAATTCCGAGGAATAAAAGAGAAAATAACAGGTGATCGGGGATCTGCTGTGAATTAGAGAATACAGGGCCTTTTGGAGACAAAACAGGCTTGAGGTCTGCTGCTGTGGCACCCCCCGGATACCCGGTCACGTCTTGCGGTTTTGATTCTATATCCGGGGGGTGATATTCGGTGGTCGGACCTGAGTTGGACACCAGCTAAGTCAATGTCAGTGGCCTCACCAGCGGGTTGAATAGTTTAGTGTGGAATATGGCGCAAAGATAGTGAGTCGGTCACCTGCTCAGCTCGGGCTTTGCGCGACGACCGGTATCGAAAGGTTCAGCGAGAAGGCGTAGTTGACTCTGATGAGAGACGCACTAGCGTACAGCAAACCATAATCAGGAACCTGTCAAGTAGCCCCCGTCGGAGCAACCGAATCGCGCAGTGAGAACGGAGCCCGGAGAAAGTTCTCTAGTCGTCCACCGAGAACTTCCCTTCGAGTTCAGCGAGGGTTTCGCCCTCGTCTGTGAGCTCAATACCGAACCATGTCCGAACCTGTTTTCCACCATCGACACTGGGCCGACCTTCCTTCAGTTCGACGTCGACTTGCGCTTTCAGCGGCCCGGTGAACGCACCCGGCGCGTACTCTTGGATCGCCACGTCATCCACCGACGTATCAGTACTGTTACGAATGTGTCGAAGGCAGATTTGCGCCCATGAGTTGAACGCATCACGGAGTTCGGCCTTCGGAACGAACACCGTCTCGTCGGTGTCGGTCGTGATCGTCTCGTCTTCCGTGTTGGTGTAGCGACGGAGGAACTGCTTCAGTGGGTCGGGCATGTCGTCCCCGATGAGCGGCTGGCCATACTTCCGGTGGATGCTGTCGAACGCAACGTCTTCTGTGTCGACCGAGGGTGTTGTCGAACCGCTCGCATCTCCGCCCGAGTCACCACCAGATCTACTACTGTCCGCGAGGCGTGCGGGCGTGTATCCTGTCGTGTCCTCGATATTTTTGAGAACTGGGAAGTAGACATCATCCGGGAGCTTGAGGTTGCGCTTCCCAGCTTTGTTCCCGCCCGGTGAGTCGGTATTCTGTTCGTCCGAATTATCGTCGGAATCATCGCTATCCCCGCCGAATTGTTCGAGGTCGTCAGTCTCGCAATAATCGTTCTCGATCGCGTATCCCACAAGCCCCTTCAGCGGGATGGGCGTGTGCTCTGGAACGAGGTTGTTCTGGCGAGCGTAGGTCCACAGATGGAGGTACTCCAAATCATCGAGATTCTGACCACTCGCGGAATCCTTCGGGTCGCGCTTGCCCATGTCACAGAGGGCAAAGTGTTGGAAGTTATAGAGTGCTTCCCGCTTGTGGCAGTAGGCAGTTTCGTCGTCGATCACGACGAAGTAGTTCTCCGATTCACCGAAGTGACCGAAGGGGTTTTTCCCACGGGATCCGGGCGTGAGTCCAAGGTCGCGCAGGTCGAGGTTCCAGAGGGGGTTGTGGCTCCCAGTGAGCTCGCGATAATCCCCTTCTTCGATCCGGTCTTCGATCTCCTGTGGGTCGATGTCCATCGCGGTGCTGGCGTCGTTCACCAGCCCCCCAATGTTGCCCGTCGCGGCGGGGTGTTGTGACGGGTGGATTGTGGGGATGAATCCGAACAGCGAGAGGGGTGGATACACCGCGTTTTGTTCAGGGACAGGATCGAGAACATTACCCTCGCCGCGAAGCGTGTTCGCGTCGCCAACAGGCCACCTGTGAGCGGCTGTCAGCGCCCCCGTGTCAGCGTCGGGATCAGCCGGGATGATGTGGGGGTCACGAACCGGCAAATCCACACTCGTTTCCGTCCGGTCGATTGCCCCGACAGTCTGGGAGAGGTCGTGGGCTGTGGGGTAGCCAAGCGACGCCGGATCCATCCCGGTTGGGTATAATGATTAAGATAACATTCGAAAGTCAAGGAACTGTTCACACCACTTCTTTGCGAAGCTGACGCGTTTCGTTATTTTCTCAAAAGTTTCCTGAACGAGGTCTTTGAATTCCGCTTCGCTCTCAACGACAATTGGTGCCATCGTCCATTTGAGATACTTCCAGACTTGCTCGATTGGATTCAGGTGCGGTGAGCCTGATGGAATAAAAATCAGGTCAATCCCGAGTTGATGCGCACGCTTGCGCGTGTGTTTACATCTATGTGAACCGTGCTTATCCAAGACGAGCAGAATCCGCTTGCCCGGATTCTGCTCGCGGATCTTCTCTAATACCCCGCAAATCTGCTCTTTCTCTTCGTTCTCAGTGAACGTTACCAGACTCTCACCGTTGAGCGCGTAGAATC
>NZ_NEDJ01000086.1 GCF_002114285.1 Halorubrum ezzemoulense DSM 17463 | reverse complement strand
GCAGGAGGTGTGGGGCCGCGTGGGGCAGAACGCGCACGCGCCGCAGGGGGTCGCGAACGGGGCGAGCACCCGGGCGCCGGGCTCGACCGATGCGCCGGCCTCCGCGACCGCCTCGACGATCCCCATCGGCTCGTGGCCGAGCGGGGAGCCGGGGTCGCGCTCGACGATGTCGCCGCGGCGTACGACCGGATGGCCGACAACGAGGCGCGGTTCCGAGTCGTCTTGGAGCCGTAGGCGACGGGCGCGATCGCTTCCCGGCCTCGCGACGGGTTTGCCCACCCGTCTCGCCCCCGTCGCTCGCGGCGTCGTCGTCCCGGAGTCGTTGTTTTTATCATACAGTTGCCGATCGTATAGGACGGCGATGTCAGCAGACAAGCCCTCCACGGCCCTCACGTCGCGACAGCAGGTGGCTGTCGTCGTGCTGGCCGCGGCTCTGGTCGGCGCCGTGCTCGCTCCGAGCGTGTACGCGGCGACAAACGAACCGAGTGATACCGTCGCCGTCGTCGAGATAGAGGGGCCCGTCAACACGGCCCTCGCCGACGACGTTGAGAGCGAACTAGCGGACATCCGCGCCAACGAGTCCGTCGGCGCGGTCGTCCTCAAGCTGGACACGCCCGGCGGCGCGCCCGTCGCCTCCGAGCGGATGTACAAGGCGGTCCAGCGGACGAGCGATGACATGACCGTCATCGCGAGCGTCCAGTCGATCAGCGCCTCGGGCGGCTACTACGCGATGGCGCCCGCGGACGAGATCTACGTGCTCCCGACCTCGACGGTCGGCAGCATCGGCCTGAACGCTCCCGCGCCCCGAGCGTCGTCGACCGCGCTCGGACCGAGCGGCCCCGACAAGGCCGGAAGCAACCCGACGCAGGCGTGGGCCGAACAACAGACGCTCGCGGACACGTTCATCAACGCGATGATGGCCGAGCGTAGCGACGAGTTCGAGATGCCCCGCGAGGAGGTCGCGAAGGCCGACACCTACCTCGGTACCGAGGCCGTTCAGAACGGCTTCGCCGATGAGATCGGCTCGCTCAACGAGGCGATTCACGCGGCTGCGACCGAGGAGGAACTCGGCGAGTACACGGTCGACACCCGCGAGACCGGACAGGAGTTCGGCATCCCCTTCCTCGTCCGGACCGACACCGGGATCGTCGCGATCCACGCGAACGACCCCGGGTACGCCGACGTGAAGCCGATGCCCTCGACGTACGTGTACACGCCCGCCGTCCCGCACGTCGACACGATCGAGCGGTTCTCCGAGACCGACGTGCGGACCGGCGGCGCGGCTTCGACCGAGCGCGGGACGCCGGGGAACGAGACGGCGCGGCTCAGCGGAGGTGTTGGCGCGTGACCCGCGTCGCCCCCCTCGCGGCCGCGTTCGTCGTGACCCTCGCGGCGGTCACCGGCGGCGCCGCGATCGCCGGCTACGTGACCGCCGACGGCGCCGCGCCCGCACCGGCGATCCAGAACGACCACTACCAGAACCCAGACCTGATCGCGAACGACACGCCCGGGCAGGCGACGGTCGAGATGGACGCCTCGGCCGGCTCCCAGACCGTCCTCGTCGACCCCGGCGTCGAACCGGCCACCGCCCGTCCGGTGCTCCCCTTCAGCCTCATCGGGCTCGGCGGCGGCGGCGTCGCCGACCGGGACATCCGGCCGCTCGCGAACGCGCTCATCGAGAACGGTCACGAGGTGGGCGTGTACGTCCCCGATCCGGACCAGCAGCGACGGCCCGTGCGGCCCGGCGCCGAGGAGACGACCCAGCTCGGCGAGCGGCTCGCCGAGGCCGACGCGTTCGTGACGTTCCGGACCGACTACGAGCCGGACGAGCTCGACGCGATCGAGTCGTTCGTCGAGTCCGGCGGTCACGTCGTGCTCGCCACCGAGCCCGACGCGGCGTACTCGCAGCCGGGCGCGGCGTCTCTCGACGCGACGCTCGACGTCACGACCGAGAGTGGGTACGTGTACAACATGGAAGAGAACGACCTGAACTACCAGCGCGTGTACGCCGAGGCGACCGGCGACGCGTCGCTGACCGAGGGCGTCGACCGCGCGGTGTTCCCGTCGGCGACGCCCGTCGGGACGCCGGCCGGCGGCGCCGACGTGCTGCGCCCGATCGAGGGCAGCGAGCTCTCGACGACGCGCGCGCCCACGGACGCGCCGCTGTTAGTCCGCAACGACGAGGTCGTCATGATCGGCGACAGCGACTTCCTGTCGCCGGACAACGCCAGGCGCGCCGACAACGACGCGCTGATCGGTAACCTCGCGGACTTCCTCGTGACGAACGACCGGACGCCGCCCGGCGACGGCGGATCCACGGGCCCGACGCAGCCGGGGCCCGGCCAGCCGCCGACGAACGGCACCGCTGGCTGATCGGTCGGTCGGTCCGCGCCCGAGCGACTTCCGTCACCCTCTCATTTTTGCCGCCCGCGCCGGAAGCGAACTGTATGCGAGCAGCCGTCTTCAACGGTCCCGGCGACATCGGCGTGGAAGAGCGACCCCGGCCCGAGATCGAGGCGCCGACGGACGCGATCGTCCGCGTGACCCACACCGCGGTCTGCGGCTCCGACCTCTGGTTCTACCGCGGCGACAGCGAGCGCGACCCCGGCTCCCCGGTCGGCCACGAGCCGATGGGGATCGTCGAGGCGGTCGGAGAGGCCGTCACATCGGTCGAGCCCGGCGACCGGGTGCTCGCGCCGTTCGCGATCTCCTGCGGCGAGTGCGAGTTCTGCCGGAAGGGGCTCCACACCTCCTGCGAGAACGGCGACTCCTGGGGCGGCGACAACGGCGGCGGACAGGGCGAGTACGTCCGGTCGACCCACGCCGACGGGACGCTCGTGCGCGTGCCCGACCGCTACGCCGACGACGAGGACACGCTCCGCTCGCTGCTCCCGCTCACCGACGTGATGGGCACCGGCCACCACGCTGCGGTCAGCGCGGGCGTCGAGGCGGGGTCGACCGTGGCCGTCATCGGCGACGGCGCGGTCGGGCTCTGCGGCGTCCTCGCGGCGCGTCGGCTCGGCGCGGAGCGCATTGTCGCCGTCGGCCACCACGAGGACCGGCTCGAACTCGCCGAGGAGTTCGGCGCTACCGAGACCGTCTCCGAGCGCGGTGAGGCCGCGGTCGAGCGGATCCGAGAGCTCACCTACGGCGGGCCGAACCACGTGATGGAGTGCGTCGGCGCCGCGAGCGCGATGAACACCGCGATCGACGCCGTCCGTCCCGGCGGCACGATCGGGTACGTCGGCGTCCCCTACGGCGTCGAGGAGGAGGGGCTCGACGTGTTCGGGATGTTCGGACAGAACGTCACGCTCGCGGGCGGAGTCGCCCCGGTCCGCGCATACGCCGAGGAGCTGATGGCCGACGTGCTACAGGGAACGCTCGACCCCGCGCCGATCTTCACCGAGACGGTCGACCTCGACGGCGTCGCCGAGGGGTACCGGCTGATGGACGAGCGCGAGGCGATCAAGGTGCTGGTCAAGCCGTAGCGACCGCGGCTCGGCGGCCGTTAACTCGTTTTCGACCCGGCGAAAATACCCCGCGTAAGGTAGCTTTATTTTCATGGACGAGCGTGATAGATTCGACACAGATGACGGACGTTACCCTTCGCCGGACGCAGCTCGCGACCCCGGCGAGCGACGAGAAGATGATGCACTCAGCCGCCGACAGCGACGCCGACGAGGTGTTCCTCGACCTCGAGGACTCCGTGGCCCCCAACGCCAAGCCGGACGCCCGCGAGCCCCTCATCGAGGCGGCCCGCGAGGAGGACTGGAGCGATAAGGTCCTCAGCTTCCGGATGAACGGGATCGACACGGAGTGGTGGTACGACGACGTGATCACCGTCGTCGGCGCCGCGGGCGAGTCCATCGACGACATCATCATCCCCAAGGTGAAGTCCGCCAGCGACATTCACACCGTCGAGAACCTGCTCCGGCAGGTCGAGGTGAACAACGGGCTGGAGGTCGGCGCCATCGGCCTCGAGCCCCAGATCGAGGACGGCGAGGGGATCCACAACGTCCACGATATCGCGCACGCCTCCGACCGGCTCTCCTCGATCATCTTTGGGCCGGGAGACTACTCCGCGGCGATGGGCACGCCCGGGCTCGACATCGGCCAGTTCCCAGAGTACCCCGGCCACTACTGGCACCACGCGCTCTCCGAGTGTAACTCGGCGGCGAAGTCGGCCGGCCTGCCGTGTCTCGACGGCCCGTACGCCGACATCGAGGACGCCGACGGGTTCCGGCAGTCCGCCGAGCGCGCCAACATGATCGGCTGCGACGGCAAGTGGGCGATCCACCCATCGCAGATCGAGATCGGCAACGACGTGTTCGCGCCCGACCCGGAGACCGCAGAGCGCGCCAAGCGCATCGTCGACGCCTACGCTGAGGCGATGGAGGAGGGCAAAGGCGCCGTGAGCGTCGACGGCCAGATGGTCGACGAGGCGACCAACAAGATGGCCCAAGACATCGTCGAGACGGCCGAGGCCGCCGGGATCCTGTAAGGAGTCGCGCGCCGCACTCCCTGTTCTGGCGTCCGCTTTTTTTGCTATTCGGAGCCACGCTAATAGTATGGGTGACGGCAGGTGGGGAGCGCTCGTTCACCACGTCGTCGCGGTGCCGACGTTCGTCGCGGCGTTCTGGCTCTTTCGGCTCTCCTCGCTCCCGGGACTCCCGGTGACGGTCGCCGTCGCCGGGCTCGGGTACGTGGCGCTCCGCGCCACGGGACGGAGGCGAACGGGCGATGGGGCTGGCTGCTGGTGTGGGTGGGCTACGCGGTGCCGTTCGGCCACGCCCTCGGAACGGAGGACGCGGGGCGGTTCGGCCGCCTCTTCGTTCTCGCGCTGATCACGGTGCTGGTCTGGGCGGTCGTCGAGGACCGTCCGCGTTCTTCGACGACATCGACGTGGACGTGTGGCCCGGCGATGACGACGACGGGTGGTGACCGCCGAAGTACGCGCGTCGTCCGGTCCGGACGCACCGCCGCCTTCGGTGCCCGACCGCTCACAGAGGCTCGATCAGCTCGACGACGTGGCCGTCCGGGTCCTTCACGAAGGCGGTCCGGGCCCCCGCTTCCGGCTGGTCGCCCGGCTCCTTCACGACGCCGTGGTGGTCAATCGTCTCGAACGCGGCGTCCACGTCGTCGACGCCGACGGCGACGTGGTCGTAGCGGTCGCCGTCCGCGCTCGGCGCCGCGCCGTCCGTGTCAGACAGCTGGAACTCGACGCCGCCGTCGCCGGCGACGTACACGTTGCGCGTGTCGCCGTCGGCGGTCGTGAACTCCCAAGCGCGTTCGAACCCGAGCTGCTCGACGTACCAGTCCGCGGCGCGGTCGGCGTCCGCCACGTTGAGACACGTGTGGAGAATCTCCATGCGTCGTGCTGTCGCGGCGACGGCATAAATCCGGACGGCAAGCCGGAGGACGCCTCGGGTAGACACGGCGAAGGGACGCCGCGGACGGACGCAGCGAGGCAACACGCGACGAGAGCGACTGCGCCCCGGAGCGACGACACGGGGCCGACGTCGGACCCCGCTCCCCGCCGAAACTATCATGAACAAAGGTTTTATTCTCTGTTCTCCCCCGGTCGTTATCATGGCAAGCGAGCCCACGAGGGGCGGTGACACACCTGCCCCGGACACGTCGGCGGCCGCGCTCGGCCACGATCGGCCGGACGTGCCCGCGTATCGGGCGCTCGCGGCGGACCTCCGCGAGCGCGTGACGGGCGAGGTCCAGTTCGACGAGTACGCGCAGGTGCTGTACGCCACGGACGGGAGCGTCTATCAGGCCCGGCCCGCCGGCGTCGTCGTCCCCCGCTCGATCGACGACGTGCGGGCGGCGATGGCGGTCGCGGCCGACCACGGCGTCCCCGTCATCCCGCGGGGGGCCGGCTCCTCGCTGGCCGGGCAGAGCGTCGGTCCGGGCTGTGTCGTCCTCGACTTCTCGACGCACATGGACGGGATCGTCGAGGTGCGCCCGGACGACCGGAGGGCGGTGGTCCAGCCCGGGGTCGTTCAGGACCGACTCGACGACCGGCTGGCGGAGGACGGGCTGAAGTTCGCGCCGGATCCGGCCTCCTCGGCGCGGGCGACGGTCGTCGGCGGCATCGGCAACAACTCCACCGGCGCGCACTCGGTCCGGTACGGGATCACCGACGCGTACACGGAGGAGCTGAAAGTCGTGCTCGCCGACGGGTCGCTGATCGAGACCCGCGAGGTCGTCCTCGACTCGCCGGAGTACGAGGCGATCGTCGAACGGGACGACCGGGAGGCGGCGCTGTACGAGACGACCCGCGCGCTCGTCGAGGCGAACGAGGCCGCGATCGACGAGAAGTACCCGAACCTCAAGCGCTCCGTCTCCGGGTACAACCTCCACAAGGTGATCTACGAGAACGACGACGGCGAGCGGGTGATCAACCTCTCGAAGCTGTTCGTCGGCGCGGAGGGGACGCTCGGGACCATCGTCGAGGCGGAGGTGTCGCTCGTCACGCGACCCGAGGAGACGGCGCTCGCGCTGTACGCCTTCGACTCGCTGGTCGACGCGATGAAGGCGGTCCCGGAGGCGCTGGAGTTCCCCGTGAGCGCGGTCGAGCTGATGGACGACGAGGTGTTCTCGCTGGCGGCCGGGTCACAGGAGTTCGCGCAGTACGCGGAGCCGATCCCGGAGCGCGCGGCCGCGGCGCTCATGCTGGAGTGGGACTCGGAGCTGGTCGACGACTTCGCGGACGGGATCGCCGACACGACGGCGCACTTCGTCGCCGAGGGCGACGCGTTCGACGTACTGGAGGCGTACGCCCCCGAGGCCCAAGAAGACCTCTGGAAGCTCCGGAAGGCCGCCATCCCGCTCCTGATGAGCATGCGGGGCGACCCGAAGCCGTACCCGTTCATCGAGGACGCCACGGTCCCGCCCGAAGAGCTCGCGGAGTACGTCGGGCAGTTCGAGTCGGTCCTCGCGGATCATGACACCTCGGCGGCGTACTTCGCCCACGCCGGGAGCGGGACGCTCCACATCCGGCCCATCCTCTCGCTGAAGGAGGAGGAAGGCGTCGAGAAGATGCACTCCATCTCCGAGGACGTCACCGACCTCGTCTTGGAACACCACGGCGCCTTCTCGGGCGAACACGGCGACGGGCTCGCGCGCACCGAGTTCAACCCGAAGATGTACGGCGAAGCGCTGTGGGCGGCGTTCCAGGAACTCAAGTCGACGTTCGACCCCGAGTGGCGGATGAATCCCGGGAAGGTCGTCTACGTCGACGGCGACACCGCGGCCGAGCGGGACTATCCCGACACCGCCGCCGAGACGGACATGCGCGAGAACCTCCGGTACGGCCCCGCCTACGAGTCGATCGAGCCGCAGACCGAGCTGGACTTCTCCGACGAGGGCGGGCTCTCGCACCTCGTCGAGCTGTGTAACGGCTGCGGCACCTGCCGAGAGACCGACTCCGGCGTGATGTGTCCGACCTACCGCGCCTCCGAGGAGGAGGTCCAGTCGACCCGCGGCCGGGCGAACATGCTGCGGGCCGCGATCAGCGGGGAGCTCGACGACGACGAGATCCACTCCGACCGGTTCCAAGAGGAGGTGCTCGGGCTCTGCGTCGGCTGTAAGGGGTGTAAGAGCGACTGCCCCACGGGGGTCGACCTCGCGAAGCTCAAGGCCGAGGTGAAACACGACCACCACGAGCGGGAGGGGGCGGGCCTCCGCGAGCGCATCTTCCGCGACATCGACCGCCTCTCCGCGCTCGGCAGCGCGCTCGCCCCGCTCTCGAACGCGGCCACGAAGCTCCCGGGCGCCCGCAAGGTGATGGACGCGGTCGCGGGGATCGCCCCGGACCGCGAGCTCCCGACGTTCCGCGCCGAGAGCTTCGAGGAGTGGTTCGACGCGCGCGGGGGCTCGACGGTCGACCCCGCCGACGCGACCGACACGGTCGCGCTGTTCCCCGACACCTACACCAACTACAGCTACCCGGCCGCTGGCAAGGCCGCCGTTTCGGTGCTGGAGGCGGCCGGCGTCCGCGTCGAGGTGCCGGACGACCTCGCGCCCTCGGGGCGCGCGGCGTTCTCGACGGGATTCCTCGACGCGGCCCGCGAGCGCGCCGAGGCCAACGTCGCGGCGCTCGCGCCCCGCGTCCGCGACGGGCAGTCGGTCGTCTTCGTCGAACCCTCGGACGCGGTGATGTTTCAGGACGAGTACCTCGACCTGCTCGACGGCGACGAGGTCAGAGCGGTGTCGGCCGCCGCATGCGGCGTCCTGGAGTACCTCGACGCCGGCCGCGTGGACGAGCGGCTGGCGTTCGACGCGCCCGCGGAGTCGCTCACCTACCACGGCCACTGTAACCAGAAGGCGACGAACAAGGACCACCACGCGGTCGGCGTGCTGCGGCGCGCCGGCTACGACGTGTACCCGGTTGACTCCTCCTGTTGCGGGATGGCGGGGTCGTTCGGTTACGAGTCCGAACACTACGACCTCTCGGCGGCGATCGGTCGGATCCTCTTCGATCAGGTCGACGAGAGCGACGGCGAGACGGTGACCGCCCCCGGGGCCTCCTGCCGGTCACAGCTCGGCGACCGCGACGCCGCGGCCGCGGCCCCGCCGCACCCCATCGAGAAGGTCGCCGAGGCGGTCGCCGGGCCCGCGCCCGACGCGGGCGCCGACGCGACGACCCCGTCCCCGGCCGACGACTGAGCCGGCGTTACGGTCGACGCCCCCGCCGATCGGCCCGGCGTCCGCGACCGTCAGTTCGGCGCCCGGGCCGATCTGTCCGTCCCGTCGACACCACGCTTTGCGGGCTCTCACCCCGCTTAACCGACGTAACGCTTATGAGCGAACAGGACTTGTCAATAGTTGCCATGTGCCACCATTACGACGAGGCGATGACCTGGGAGGTGGTCCGGGCACGCCACCGATCCGAGGAGGCGGACGAGGAACCCGACGCGATCCCCGACGCCGACGCGGTCGACGAGCCGGCGGGTGAGACGGAGGAGCCCGAGCCCCCGGCGGAGCCGCGCGCCCCGGCCGACGACTGACGCGGTCGGGCACGACCCCGCCTCGAACCCCGACAATCTTTTCGCGCGCCCGGAACGCCGAGCGGCGGCGCCGGCGTGCCTCGACCGCCGACGCCAGCGTGCCCCGACCGCCGACGAAATCAAGCCGCTCGCGCCCGTCACGTCGGTATGGACCGCAACGCGGTGCGCCGCGCGTGGGACGAGGTCGCCGAGACGTACGCCGCCCGCCGCGACCCCGACGGCTCGGACGCGGCGCTGATCGACGACCTGCTCGACGCGCTGGCAAGTGACCCCGCGGTCGGCGACGGCGACCCGCTCGTCCTCGACGTCGGCTGCGGCGACGGCGCGCGCACGCTCGCGAACCTCCCGCCGGGCAGCGTCGGGATCGACATCTCTCGCCGGGGGCTCGACATCGCCCGAGAGACCGTCCCCGAGGCCCGGCTCGTCCACGGCGAGATGTCGGCGCTCCCGTTCGCGGCCGACCGCTTCGACGCGGTCACGGCGTACCACGCGGTGTTTCACGTCGAGCGGGAGCGCCACCCCGAGGTGTACGCGGAGTTCGCCCGCGTCCTCCGTCCCGGCGGGCGACTCCTCACGACGCTGCCGGGCGGCCGCTTCGAGACGGTCCGGCGCGGCTGGATGGGCGGCGAGATGTTCTTCTCCGCACCTGGCCGCGAGCGCACGCTCGACCAGCTCCGCGCCGCGGGGTTCACCGAGGTCGAGACGCCGACCGCGACCGACCCGCTCGGCAGCAGTACCGAGTTCGCGCTCGCGACGCTCGGCGAGACACCCGACAGGGAAGCAAACTCGTGACCGACGCCGACGAGGTCCCTCACGACGTGCGAGCGAGCCTCGAACAGCTGCTCGTCGCGGCGTCGACCGCGGCGGCCGAGGGCGACGAGCCGACTGCGCGGGCCGCCCTCGACACGGCCGAGACGGTAGCGACGAACAAGCTCCCGGCCGGCGAGCGTCGCGACCGCGTCCGGTGGGGCTGCGGGGCCGCGCTCGACGCCCTGCCGAACGGCGATCTCGCGGCCGCGTACGCGACGGTGACCGCTGAGGCCGTCACGGAGTAGGCGTCGCGTCGGCCGCGAAACCACCGACCATTTCACCAGCTCCGTTCCACGGCCGGGCACGGACCGGCGCGACGCGCGGTTCGTCCTCCTGAGCACCCTGCTCGCCGTCACGCTGCTAAACACGCTCGACGCCCCGACGGCGCGGTGGTTCCAACGGCTTCAGCCGCCTTGGCGGTCGCGACGCTGCTGTACGCCGGCTACGTCGTCTCGCGGCCCCTCCTCGCGTGGCTCCCCGCCCGGTAGCGCGGGCCGGCCCCCTCGCCTTTGCCCGTCGAGCGCGTTCTTTCGGGCATGCGCGTCGCCTCACTGCTGCCTTCCGCCACGGAGACGCTGTTCGCGCTCGGCGTCGAGCCGGTCGGCGTCTCTCACAGCTGTGACCACCCGCCCGCCGCCTGCGAGTTACCGACGCTGACGAGCACGGTCGTCGACCACGCGGACCGCTCGGCCGCCGACATCGACGAACAGATGCGCGCGGTCGACGGCGCGGTCTACGACCTCGACGAGGAGCGGCTCGCGGCCCTCGACCCCGACCTGCTGGTCACGCAGGCGACCTGCGACGTCTGCGCGGTCGACGCGAGCGAGGTCCGCGCGGCCGCCGAGCGGCTCGACCCCGCGCCCGACGTGCTCGCGTGCGACCCGCACTCCTTCGCCGACGCGCTCGACGACGTGGTGCGGATCGGCGAGGCGGTCGACGCGACCGACGCCGCGAGCGCGCTCCGGGGCGACCTCCGCGATCGCGTCGACGCGGTCCGCGAGCGCGCCGAGCGCGCAGTCGCCGACGAGGGCCGCCCCCGAGTCGCCGTCCTCGACTGGACCGACCCGCCGATCCGCGCGGGCCACTGGGTTCGCGACATGGTCGAACTCGCGGGCGGCGACCCCGCGTTCCAGCCGGACGGCCCCTCGGAACCGGTGGCGTGGGACGACGTGCGCGAGGTCGACCCCGAGGCCCTCGTCGTCGCGCCCTGCGGCTTCGACCGCGACCGGGCCGTCGACGCGGTCGGCGACCTCGCGGCGCGGCCCGGCTTCGACGACCTCGCAGCGGTCCGCCGCGACCGCGCTTACGCTGTCGACGGCAACGGGCTGTTCAACCGCCCGAGCCACCGGCTCGTCGACTCGCTGGAGGCGCTGTTCGCGTGTCTCCACCCCGAGCACGCCGCGACGCCGCCCGCTGCGCACGACCGGATCGCGCGCGTCGACGCGGCCGCGACGCCTTCGGTGCGCGCCGACGGCGGATAACGGCGACTGCGGTCCGGCGTTCTCGCCCCGCCACCGTTCTCAGAGACAGACGGGGACCGCTCGCTGAGCACGGAGCGGTGTCGTCAGCGGAGCGGAACGGCGAGCGCGTGCCGCCCTTCCGAACGGCGGTTTCGTCGAGACCATCGACTGCTTAGGACCTCTTTCTCCGGCTCGTTCCGACTGACCAACACATTTAATACTGAGGTGTAAAGTACGCTTTACTGTAAAGCGCTCTTTACGACGCCGCCGATTTACCGGAAACCACCAATGAACGACGCTCTCCGCTCTCGAACGCATCGACAGGGAACCACCGCCGTTGACGGGGGTGAGCGCTGATGGCCACCGCACTCCTCGCGAGTATCGCCGTGTTCGTGGCTGCGCTCGCGGCCGGATTCGCCATCGAACGGCGGCCCGGCGACCACGCGACGCTGGAGGCGCTGCCCTGGTACCTCCAGCTGCTCGTGGGCGGCGTCGCCATCACCCCTCTCGTCCACTTCGAAGACCGGCTCGCCGTCGGGCCGATCGACGGCCTCGTGGTCGCGTTCGCCGTCTCGGCCGCGTGCTGGATCGCGCTGCCGGCCCTCCTCTCACAGCTGGTCGATCACGACGGGACCGTGGCGTCACAGGGGTGCTGACCGTGGACGTCGGCGCACACTACCGCCCCACTGACGGCGATCACGACCCCGACGTCTATCGCGTCGTCGGGGCCACCGACGGCCCGACGCTCCTCCGGGTCGGCGACGCCGACGGTCGTCGGGTCCACACGGGAGCGGTGTGCCGCGTCACGGCGTCCGCTCTCCGGACCGAGTTCGAGCCCGCCGCGGACCCCGACGCGGGGCTGTCGCCGACCGGGGCCCTCCGAGACGCCGCACAGGGCCTGTACTGGAGCGTCCGGAGGTTGCTGCCGTGAGCGGCTCGTCCAGACAGGCCCGGATCCGCCGGTACCGCCGGCTGATGGGCGGTAGCGTCCTCGCCGGGACCCTCGGGTTTATTTCCGCCGAGTCTGTCGGGTACCCCGTCGTGGGAGTCGCGCTGTACTGGGCGGGGTTCGCTGGCTTTCTGGCGGTCTGGCAGGGGACCTCAGTCCCCCTGTTCGACGAGCGCGACCGCGCGCTCGAACGCCGGGCGATAGCCCTCGCTGCGACCGTCTTCACCTTGGGGATGATCCTGCTCTGGCCGACGATGGTGGTCCTCTCGGAGATCGACGTGTACACGCTGCCGCCGGCGTTCGACGGGGCGCTACTGGCGATCGCGGTCCAGTCGGGACTGTTCGCGCTCACCTACGGCTGGTTACGATACAGATGAAAAACAGCGTCAGGGAGCGCCGAGAGGAACGCGGTCTCAGCCAGGCCGACCTCGCGGACGCCGTCGACGTGTCCCGCCAGACGATCAACGCGATCGAGCGCGAGCGGTACGACCCCTCGCTCGAACTGGCGTTCAAACTCGCCGCACACTTCGACTGTCGGGTCGAGACGCTCTTCGACCCGACCCTCGATACGAACTGAGGCGACGCACGGTCGAGGAGCGCGCTCGAAACCGAACCGCCGCCGAGGCCGGCGGCTACGCGGTCTCGGTGGAGACGTTTACCGCCTCGCCCTCAGCCGAAATACGGAGGCTCTCGACGGTCGTTGACTCACCGACGACGAGCCCCAGCGTCTCCTCGTCCACCCGCACGACCCGGTATGCGATGTCCGACGGTCGGCCGATCGGATCGGTGGCGGCCGCGAGCCCGTCGACGTGGGACTCCAGCGCCGTTTCGAGATCGGAGGCGTTCGCGGCGTCGTCCATCCGCACGATCCAGACGTAGTCGTCACCGCGTCGCAGGAG